>CAYUAW010000469.1:2018-4483 GCA_964442485.1 uncultured Polyangiaceae bacterium | reverse complement strand
TCGGCGTCATCGGCACGGGGGCGAGCGCGATGCAGATCGTGCCCGAGCTCGCACGGACGGCGCGCCGTCTCTTCGTCTTTCAACGCTCGGCGCAGTGGGCCATCCCGAGCCCCGACTACTTTCGCCCCGTGACAGAGGGCGAGCGCTGGCTGCTGCGCCACGTTCCCTACTACGCAGAATGGTACCGCTTCAGGCAGTTCTACCTGAACGCCGACGGCGTACATGAAAGCCTGCAGATCGATCCGGCGTGGCCGAATCCGGAACGCTCCGTGAACGCGAGCAACGATCGGCTCCGGCGCACGCTCACGGAGTACATCGAACGCGAGCTCGGAGAGCGAACGGAGCTCCTTCCGAAGGTGGTGCCCGACTACCCGCCCTTCGGCAAGCGAATGCTGCTCGACAACGGGTGGTTTCGCACTCTGACGCGCGACAACGTCGAGCTCGTCACCGAGCCCATCGAACGGGTGACCGCGTCGGGTGTTCGTCTCGAGGGCGGCGCCCGGTGCGATCTCGACGCCATCGTGCTCGCCACCGGCTTTCAGGCGAATCGTTTCCTGTGGCCGATGACGATCACCGGCGCGCGCGGCCAGACACTGCAAGAAACGTGGCGCGACGACCCGCGCGCCCATCTCGGCATCACCGTCCCGGGCTTCCCGAATCTCTTCATCCTGTACGGCCCCAACACGAACCTCGCGCACGGCGGCAGCATCACGTTCCACAGTGAGTGCCAGGTGCGCTACATCCTCGGCTGTCTCACGCTCCTGTTCTCACGCGGCCGGGCATCCATGCAGTGCACCCAGGCCGCTCATGACGACTACAATTCCCGCGTCGACGCCGCTCACGGCCGCATGATCTGGTCGCGACCGAACGTGAAGAACTGGTTCCACAGTGCCACGGGGCGCGTGAGCACTCATTCGCCGTTCCGTCTCGTGGATTACTGGGCGATGACCCGGGCGCCGAATCCGGACGACTTCACGTTCGAGTAGCGCGGAGACGGACCATGACGAACTGGAAGGAACGGGTTGCTCTCGTCACCGGCGCAAGCTCGGGGATCGGCCGCGCCACGGCCCTCGCGTTCGCGGCGGAAGGCGCTCGCGTGGTGCTCGCGGATCTGCAGGCTGAGATGGGTGAAGACGCCGTCCGCGCGATCCGGGCGAGAGGCGGAGAAGCGACGTTCGTGAAGGCCGACGTTTCGCGCAACGAGGACGCAAGATCGCTCGTCGAGCGCGCCGTCGAAGCGTACGGGCGGCTCGACTGCGCGTTCAACAACGCCGGCATCGAGGGAGTGGCGGCAAGGACGAGCGACTGCACCGAGGAGAACTGGGACCGCACGTTGGCCGTCAACTTGAAAGGGGTCTGGCTCTGCATGAAGCACGAGCTCTCGCACATGCTCGCAACCGGCCGCGGCGCCATCGTCAACTGCGCGTCGGTGGCCGGCCTGGTCGGCTGGCAGGGCCTTCCCGCCTACGCCGCGAGCAAGCACGGCGTCGTCGGACTCACCCGCTCCGCCGCCCTCGAGTACGCGAAGCTTGGCATCCGCATCAACGCCGTCTGCCCTGGTGTGATCGCGACGCCGATGGTCGAACGCACAGTACAGGAGAACCCCAAGATGCATCATCGACTCGTCGGCGGCGAGCCCATCGGTCGCATGGGCACACCGGAAGAGGTCGCGCGAGCGGTCCTGTGGCTCTCCTCGGACGCCGCGTCCTTCGTCACCGGTCAGGCGCTCGCCGTCGACGGCGGTTGGGTCGCGCAGTAGGGAACGCGGCTCACTTCCACGCCACGACGGACTCGCACCGTGCCGCGCCCGTCGAGACACAGCTGAGCGGCGTGTAGCGGGTCTCCTGGCATCCCATGGCGCCGTAGATGGGGCGCGCGGATGCCATGTTGAGACGGCAGATCAGCGGATGGTGCGAGCGCCAGTCACGATAGTGGATGCGGTGCTCCTTCGGATGAGTCGCCAGGATGATCGGCTGCCCGGAGTCGTATTGGAGGCGCCACACCTTGTCGACGTGACGCACGTAGCGCTCCGGCGTGACGCAGATCGCGAACACCGCGCGGTACATGCCGCGCAGCATCTTGTCCATGATCGCCTGGGCCGCCTCGGTGACGATCACGTGGAGTTCGTCGGTCGAGTGGTTCCGCATCACCTCGTCCAGGACCGCGTGCACGAACTCGGCGCTGTACCACTGCGACGCAAGAATCCCGAAGCCGTCGCGGGTCAGGTCGAGTTCGACCGGGTGCTTCGCCCGGGCCGCTGCCAGAGCGGCCGTGACGGTGGAGCGCCCGCAGCGATCGCCATACCAGGTCAGGAACTCCGAGAAAGCGAATCCTTTGATATTGCCCAGTCGAAGAGCGCCTCGAGGCTCGTCCATTCGGTTCTCTTGCTTCGTGCTGTTCGTCAGAAGGAAACCCTCGTCGACCTCCGACAACCGTAACTTACGGCAAATGCTCGAAAGTGCGAG
>CAYUAW010000469.1:0-1918 GCA_964442485.1 uncultured Polyangiaceae bacterium | reverse complement strand
GGCCGAGCTCACGACGGCAGCCCAGGGGCATCCGCTGCGGGTGGGGACGGCGGCGCCGAGCTGAGGAGCGCGCGATTCCTTCCCACGCGCTTCGATTCGTACATCGCAGCGTCCGCCGCCTCCAGGAGCGCCCTCGGGTTCGGTGTTTGCGTCGAGAACTCCGCGACGCCGAGCGACGCGGTGATCCCCGCCATCGGACCGGAGGCGAAGCGACGCTCGATGCGCCGGCGGACTCGCTCCGCGAAGATCAACGCGTCGCCACCACTCGTCTCGCGCAGGAGGATGCAGAACTCCTCGCCGCCGTAGCGATACGCCGTATCCGTCACGCGCACGCAGCCCGCGATGACATCGGCCACCTGCCGCAGCGCTTCGTCACCCTGCGGATGGCCGTGAGAGTCGTTGAAAGCCTTGAAGTGATCCACGTCCAGCATCACGAGGGCCAGCGGACGCGCGTAGCGCACGCAGCGCTGGCACTCCGCATCGAGATCGTCGTCGAGGCGGCGTCGATTCAGGAGCCGCGTCAAGGCGTCGACGTGGCTTCGTCCTTCGATGATCTCGTGAAGGCGCGCCGACTCGATCGCGGTCGCCGCGTGCGTGGCGAGCATCTCGGTGATCTCGACCATGTCTGTGGTCGCTAGCCGCGGCTCTGAATTGCGCGCCTCGAGGACCCCGACCACGCGCGCCCCCACGACGAGCGGTATGGCGATCGCCCGGACGGGCCCCTCGTCGCCGTCGCTGAATCTCACCGCGCCGGCAGGGCCCTCGAATGTAATCCGACCCGACTTGGCGGCGCGCCCCGCAAGCCAGTGCTCTTCTTTGATGGACGCGCCTGCGCGTGCTGCGCCCTCGTTCTCGTCGCTGTCGACGAGTCGTTTCTGCTCGTCATCCATGAGCCACACGATGACGCGCTCGTAGCCACCGACGGCCAGGGTGCTCGCCCGCACGGCCCCCACGACGTAGTTGAGGTTGAGGCTTTCGGAGAACTCGCGACTCGCATCGAGGACCTGGCGCAGCCGACCCGAATGAATGCGGATCGCCTCGTCACGGGATGCGGCGGCCGCGCGCGCCTCGGCGAGCGCGCTCACCATCTCGTTGAGGCCCTCACCGAGCTCGGCGAGCTCGCGCGGGCCGGCGGGGTCCACGGTCGCCATCAGCTGTCCGTCTCGAACCCGACGGATGTGAGCGAGGAGCTCGGCGACGGGACCGACGATGGACGTGCGCAGCGCACGATTTTGGCGCACGGCTTGCACGAGCACGGCGAGCAACACCGCGAGCTGTAGCGCGACGCGGGTCGCGACCATTCGCTTCTCGCGTCGAGACAGGAGGTCGACGTGGCGACCGAGGGCGTCGGCGAGCGCCCGCTGCTCGAGCCGGTAGGCGTCGAAGAGCAGCTTGCCGTCCAGCATCGACGGAGGGATGGCGCCCGAGCGTGTGTCGGCCGCTGCCACCGCCCAGCGCTCGTGCCACCTCTCCTCGGCCACGCGGGTGCTGACCAGGGCCTTCGCAAGCCCGGACTCGGCACCGACGTTGCGCGCAAGGTCATCGTTGGCAAGGGCGAGGCTCAGCCGTCCCCCGGCGTACGGCTGGACGAAGCGAACGTCGTGCGTCAAGAGGTACGCGCGCAGCCCCGTCTCCTGGTCGAGCATTGCCGTGAAGGCATCACTCTCGGCCTTCACGGCGAGGTTGGCCCTTTCGAGCTCGGGTGTTAGCCAGGTCCAGCTGACGGCGTACATCAGCGCGATCGTCAGAAACGCAGCTGCCACCAGCACGCCAAAGGCGAGGAACGCCCCGCTCAGCTGCTGGGCGAGCGTCCGGGTGTGGGCGTGCGACATGCGGCGCATACGGCGCATACGGCCAGAACGGCTCGAGCCTTAGTCGGTCCGAGCGGGTCACGCGGCGCGTGCTCGCGGCACCATGC
>CAYUAW010000468.1:0-5747 GCA_964442485.1 uncultured Polyangiaceae bacterium | reverse complement strand
CGACTTCTTCAGCGAGCTGATCGCCGCGTGCGTGCGGTTCTGCTCCGGAATGACGTCGCTCTCGATGCGGTGTCGCGCTCCCGGATCGAGGTCCGGCAGATCGCGTCGATAGTCGTCACGGCCGTGGTCCTCGCCCTCCTCGAGCGCGGAGATCGCCGCTTTCTCGCCCAGGGCGGCAGCGCTGCCCTCCACGAGCTTGGCGAACGTGCCCCAGGGGCCGGAGCCGTCCGACGGCTGCCCGCCGCGCGTGCGCACCTCCTCCGCGATGATCCGAGCGCGAGCCGCGTGCGACCGCTCGCAGTGCTCGAGCAGTGCGCGGTGCGGCGACTGGTCGAGCTTGTTCAGCGCGAGGCGGTACGTCTCGACGGCGGCGAGCTCCCCCCGGAGAAACGAGTTCAGATGATTGACGGTCTGGGTCGTTGCCTTGTCCATTGCCTGCTCCTTGATTGAATGCGCCGACCAACCCGTCGCGCCGTGCGGCGGGTGTCACGCGCACGGTTCGCAGAAGGAGCAGGAACCAAGCCAACGCGAGTGCTCCATTTTCCCGCGTTTTCACGGATCATTTGCCGCCCGCGGCGCTCCGAATGACCGGCCGCACGAGGCGACCAGCCCCGCAGCCAGCCGCCATGTGACGCCTTTCAGGCGAGATCGAACAGCAGCACTTCGCCGCCCGACGAGCCGGCGATGTCGATCGCTCCGCCTTCGTCGATCGCTGCCGCGTCGCCCTCGGCGAGGGCTTCCCCCTGCAGCTTCACGGTGCCACGGGCGACGTGAACCCAGGCGTGCCGCCCCGGCTCGAGCTCGTAGCGCGTCGCCTGGCCCTCGCCGAAATTACCGACGAAGAGCTTCGCGTCCTGGTGCAGTGTCACCGAGCCGTCTCGTCCGTCACTGGACGCCACCAGACGCAGCCTGCCTGCGCGCTCCTCGGTCGGAAACGACTTCTGCTCGTAGCTCGGCTTGTGCCCCGCGCGGTCGGGCATGATCCAGATCTGGAGAAAATGCACGCTGTTCGACGACGAAGGATTGAACTCGCTGTGCAGGACCCCCGTCCCTGCCGACATGCGTTGCACGTCGCCAGGCCGGATGACGGAGCCGGTGCCCATGCTGTCCTTGTGCGACAGCTCCCCCTCCAGCACGTACGAGACGATCTCCATGTCGCGGTGCGGATGGGAGCCGAAGCCGCGACCGGGCGCGACGCGATCTTCATTGATGACGCGAAGGGCCCGGAAGCCCATGTTCGCGGGGTCGTAGTAGTCCGCGAACGAGAAGGTGTGGAACGAGCGGAGCCAGCCGTGATCCGCGAAGCCGCGGTCCCCTGAGCGTCGAATTTTCATGGCTCCACAACATAAGTCGCACGGCCAGGCCAGCAAGGACTCGGCTCCGGTCCGCGGAGGGCCCCGTTCTCCCGTCCCTCTCCCGATCGCTTCAGGGCTCGGAAAACGCCGCCGCGAGGGCACGCGCTTCGACGATGTTGTCCTCGATGGAACAGTATGTCCACCCGCCGTAACGACCGGCGGAGTGCACCCCGTACCCGCGGAGCAGGTGCGATAGACGCCGGTGCTCCGCCATCGAGCGCTCCGTGATGTGCACGTAAGCCGGATCCATCACCACGGAGTGCTCGGCGACGAGGTGGTGCGCGGGCGTCGTCACCCCTTCGCGCGTGAGGTCCTCGAGGACGCGCGCCCTCACGGCGGGTACGTCGATGACGGCGTCCTTCGAGAAGCCGATCTCGACGTACAGGCTGAGCCGTTCGGTATCGAAGATATTGTCGTAGAAGCCGACGCGATAAAAGACGCGCTCCGGGTTCGGGTAATAGACCCAGTGTACGTCCCTCGGGCCCTTGCGATCGAAGCCCAGGTTGAAGACGAGCACCTTGTTCCAGGTGAACACGCTCGGGTCGTGCGTGATGCCCGTGAGCCGCAGGAGACGATCGAAGGGCGCGGACGACACCAGGCGCTCGAAGCGGATCTCGCGCTTCGGAGTACGGGCGACCCGGGCGTCGAGGTCTATCGCGACGAGCGGCTCGCCGGTGGAGATCGCCCCCGGACGTACGGCGCTCGCGAGCGCCTTGATGTACTCGAACGCCCCCCCCTCCGGGTACGTGAACGTCGAATTGTAGCTCGTGTTGTCCGCCACCCGCATGTTGCGGATGATGTCCGTGAGATCCGCGTGCGGGAAGAAGCGCCCCATCGCGCCCTTGTCGAGCGTCGACAGATCGCAGGCGTAGAGCTTCTCGTTGTATGGGATCAGGAACTTCTCGGCGATGCCGCGGCCGAAGCGCGCATAGAGCATCTCCTTGAAGTTTCGCTCGGGCGCTCGCGCCGCGCCCGGTCCGAGGAGCTCGAGCGGCGCGCGTGCCATGTAGAGGTCGTAGAGGCACTCGATGAAGTCCGCCTTCGGGAGCTGGTGGATGTTCTTCTGGAACGGGAAATCCACGCGCGTCCCGTCGAACGAGACGAACGAGCGCTTCTCGACGGTGCGCACGACCTGCGTGCCCATCCGTGCCCGGAGCCACGCCTCGATCTCCGGGTGCTTGAAGTGGAAGAAGTGCCCGGAGTAATCCCAGGTGAAGCCTTCCCGCTGGATCGTCTTGCAGTAGCCGCCGATCTCGGCGTCGGCCTCCAGCACCAGGTAGTCGTCGCCGTCGAGCGCGGCAGCGGTCGCGAGCCCGGTGATGCCGGCACCGACGATGAGTGTCCCCGTTCGCTCCATCGCTTCCCCTACATGCGCTCGGGCGCGTCGATGCCGAGCAGGTCGAGGCCGAGCGCGAGCACGCGCGCCGTGACATCGGACAGCGCGAGCCGGCTCGCGCGCTCCTCGTCGGAGGCCGCCTTGATCACCGGGCACGCCTCGTAGAAGGTCGAGAAGGCCGTCGCGACATCGTAGAGGTACGTACAGAGGCGGTGCGGCTCGAGCGACTCCGCGACACTCGTGACGGCGCTCGGAAAGCGCAGGAGCAAGAGCGCGAGGGCGCGCTCGGGCTTCGCCTCGATGCGAATTGCCGAGGCCTCGGGGACGCCGCTCTCGGCCTTGCGGAAGATGGAGCGGATGCGCGCATGCGCGTACTGGAGATAGGGAGCGGTGTTGCCGTCGAAGGAGAGCATGCGCCCGTAGTCGAAGACGTACCCCTTCACGCGATCGCTGGAGAGATCGGCGTATTTCACGGCTCCGACGCCGACCGCCTGCGCGACTTCCTCGCGCGTCTCCGCGTCGAGCTCCGGGTTCTTCTCGGCGATCACGACGCGGGCGCGCTGCACGGCCTCTTCCAGCAGATCCACCAGGCGCACCGACTCGCCGGCGCGCGTCTTGAACATCTTTCCGTCGGAGCCGAGCACGGAGCCGAACGCCACGTGCTCGGCGCGCGCTGGCGGCACGAGCCACCCGGCGAGCTTCGCCGTCGCGAACACCATCGCCAGGTGCTGCTGCTGCTCGGCGCCGACCACCACGAGCACACGCGTCGCCCCGAGGGTACCGACGCGATAGCGGATCGCCGCGAGATCGGTGGTGGCGTAGCTGTAGCCGCCGTCCTGCTTGCGAATGATGAGCGGCAGCTTCGCGCCGTCACGACCGGTGAACCCGGGCGGGAAGACGCAGAGCGCGCCCTCGCTCTCCACCGCGAGGCCCTTCTTCACGAGCTCGTCGACCACGCCGGCGAGCATCGGATTGTAGAAGCTCTCCCCCGCCACGCTCTCGCTCGTGAGCCGCACGCCGAGCTTCGCGTAGAGCTCCGAAGCGTGGCTGAGCGTCGCGTCGACGAGGCGCCTCCATAGCGAAAGCGTCGCCGCGTCACCGCCCTGCAGCAGCACCACCCGATGCCGCGAGCGCTCCGCGAAGCCCTGGTCCGCGTCGAATTTCTTTCGGGCGGCCTGGTAGAACTCCTTGAGCTCCCCCATCGAGCGATCCGCCTCACCCTCCCCGACATCGAGCAGGTGCTCGATGAGCATGCCGAACGGGGTGCCCCAGTCGCCGAGGTGATTCTGGCGAATGACGCGGTTGCCGAGCGCTTCCAGGACCCGCGAGAGAGCGTCGCCGAGGATCGTGCTGCGAAGGTGCCCGACGTGCATCTCCTTCGCCACGTTCGGTGACGAGTAGTCGATGACGACCGTGTCCGGCCTGTCCACCAGCTGGAGGCCGACGTTCGCGTCCGCCGCGACGACCGCGAGCTCGCGGCTAAGGTAGTCGTTGCGGAGGGTGACGTTCACGAAGCCCGGGCCGGCGATGTCGATCTTCTCGATGACGTCGGGGGCGTCGAGTTTCGCGACGATTTCGGCCGCGATGTCGCGAGGCGGCCGGCCGAGCTTCGCCTTCAGCGAGAGCGCCGCGTTCGCCTGGTAATCGGCGTGCTGGGACGCGCGGATCGCAGGGTCGACGGCGGCGTACTCGTCACCGAACGCCGCTTTCTGTGCGCGTTCGAACGCGGCTCTGATCGTCGTCTCGGGATCGGCCATCCGGGCTGCCACGTTTACCACGCCCCGGGCCGAGGGAGCGCAGCCGCGAGGCGCCTTTTCTAGACCCGGCGCTCAGCTTGGCCGACCATACCTGCGCGGCGGCTTTTGCTATCGTGGCGCACGTCATGGCCGAAAAGCTCGTCGTACGCGTACTCCAGCACGTCGCGCAAGAGGGTCCCGGGCTCGTCGCGGACGCCCTCGGAGCGCGCGACATCGGCGTCGTGGTCACGCGCCCCGATCTCGGCGAACCCGTGCCGGACCACCTGGGCGAAGGCGACGCCGGGCTGCTCGTCATGGGCGGCCCCATGGGAGTGTACGAGGTCGACGCCCACCCATTTCTCGCGAACGAGCAGCGCCTCATCGAGCACGCGCTAGGACAGGAGATCCCCGTCCTCGGGATCTGCCTCGGGTCGCAGCTGCTCGCCGCCACACTCGGAGCGCGCGTCGCACCCGGGCCGCGCAAGGAGATCGGCTGGTTCGACGTCGCCCTGACGGAGGCGGCGCGGAACGACGCGCTGCTCGGCCGCGCACCGCAGCGCTTTCGCGCCCTGCACTGGCACGGCGACGTGTTCGAGCTGCCGACGGGAGCCGTGTCGCTCGCGCGCTCGGAGCTGACCCTGCACCAGGCTTTCCGCTATGGAGAGCGCGCCCACGGGTTCCTCTTCCACCTCGAGGCCGGCCACGCGCAAGTCGCTGCGATGGCGCTCGAGTTCCGCGACGAGCTGCGCGGAGCGGGGGTCGACGGAGACGCGCTCGTGGCTGAGACGCCTGCGGCCGTGCGCGACGTCGCGAAGGTCGGGAAGGACGTCTTCGGAGCCTGGGCAGACAGCCTGCTCCTCTGGCGCAGCAGATGAGCTCGCGGTGAAGACCGCTTGCGAACGAGCGGCGTGGGGAACACGCTCGGCCCATGGCCACGCTCTATCGACAGGTGGAAGTCTCGACCGGTGAAGGCAAGTTCGGACAGAAGGTCTCCGTCGGGCCGCACCAGCTCGTCGCCGACGAGGCCGAAGGGGACGGCGGCGACGATCGTGGACCCTCGCCTCACGAGTTCCTGATGATGGGCCTCGGCGCCTGCACCTCGATGACCGTGAAGGTCTACGCCGAGAGGAAAGGAATCCCCCTGCGCTCGGTCGACGTGAAGGTGCGCGGGCGGCGCGACGAAGCAGAGGGCTTCGTCGTCGAGCTGGAGCTTTCGCTCTCCGGCGACCTCGACGAGGCGGCACGCGAGCAGCTCCTGAGGATCGCGGGAAAGTGCCCCGTGCACCGCACCCTGACGCGCGGGGCAAAGATCGCAACGCG
>CAYUAW010000467.1:4222-5749 GCA_964442485.1 uncultured Polyangiaceae bacterium | reverse complement strand
TCAGAAGCCGTACTTGGCCTTCATGTCCGGATCGCGCTCGGCGATGAGGTGGGCGAGGTTCACCATGACCTTGCACTGCTTCACGGTGGCGTCGTCCTGCATCTTGCCGTCGATCATGACGGTGCCGGTGCCGTCGCCCATGAGCTCGATGACCTTGCGCGCGAACGCGACGTCGTCGGGGGGCGGGCTGAAGACGCGGCGTGCGATGTCGATCTGGTTCGGATGCAGCGACCAGGCGCCCACGCAGCCGAGGAGGAATGCGTTGCGGAACTGATCTTCACAGCCGAGCGGGTCGTCGATGGCGCCGAAGGGGCCGTAGAACGGCAGGATGTCGTTCGCCGCGCAGGCGTCGACCATGCGCGCGAGCGTGTAGTGCCAGAGATCCTGCTGCGCGGTGGCGCGCGGCGCGTCGGACTTGTCCTTGTCCGGGTCGGCGCGGACGAGGTAGCCGGGGTGTCCGCCGCCGACGCGCGTCGTCTTCATGCGGCGCGATGCGGCGAGATCCGCCGGGCCGAGGCTGATGCCCTGCATGCGCGGGCTCGCGCCGGCGATCTCCTCGACGTTCGCGACGCCGATGGCCGTCTCCAGGATGGCGTGGAGCTGGATGGGACGCTTGAGGCCGGCCTTCGCCTCGAGCTGGGCGAGGAGCTGATCGGCGTAGTGGATGTCCCAGGGCCCGCTCACCTTCGGGATCATGATGACGTCGAGCTTGTCGCCGACCTCGGTGACGAGGCGCACGAAGTCGTCGAGGCACCACGGGCTGTCCAGGCTGTTCACGCGCGTCCAGAGCTGCGTGTCGCCGAAGGTCGTCTCCTTCGCGATCTTCACCAGGCCCTCGCGGGCGTCGATCTTCTTGTCGCTCTGGATCGCGTCCTCCAGGTTGCCGAGCAGGATGTCGACCTTCTTCGCGATGTCCGGCACCTTCGACGCCATCTTCGGGTTCGAAGGATCGAAGAAGTGGATCATCCGCGAAGGGCGGAAGGGCACCTCACGGAGCGGCGCGGGGGCGCCGATGGCGAGGGGCGCGAGGAATGCTCGGGGATTACGCATTGAGACGGTTCTCCTACGGGCCGGGTTCGCCCGGATTTCGCCGGCTCTCATACCTCCTGTCGCCGTCCGGCGAAAGGCCCGGCGTTGCTCGGAAAGTGAGCGCGGGGCCTGACCCACCTGACCCGGGCACGGAAAGCCGGCCGCAGAGCGCCGTCAGCGCTCGAAAGGGTTCACCAGCGGCACGCCGCACCGCCTCACGTCACCCGTGTTGCGCGTCACCAGGACCATGTCGTGGACCAGCGCCGTGGCAGCCAGGAGCCCGTCGACTGCCGGAAGCGGGTCCGGCACGTTCAGTCGCCCCCAGACCTCGGCCACGGCGGCGTCGACCGCGATGATCCGATCCTCGTAGCGATCGACGAGCTTCTCGAGCCAGAGCTCGAGGTGCATCGCGGACTTCGGATCGCGCCGGCGACACCGCTCGATCCCCTGTCGCAGCTCACCCACGACGAGAACCGAGAGGTGCAAGGTATCATCCGC
>CAYUAW010000467.1:0-4122 GCA_964442485.1 uncultured Polyangiaceae bacterium | reverse complement strand
CTCGCTCTAGAAGCTCACCCTGAGCCCCTGCCCGATCTGTCCGGGCCCGGGAACGAGTGCGATGCTGGGACCCGGCGTGCGACGGCCGAGTGAGCGCGATGCGGGGTGCTCGTACTTGCTGCTGTCCTCGCCGGTGAGGAGCAGCACGACGCCCGTGATGGCGATGGCGCCGCCGACCCCGATCCCGACGTATCCGCCAGTGGCGAGCGCCTTGCCGTTGTCGATCTTGTTCTGAGCGTCCGAAGCGAGCTTGTTGCACAGGTAGTCGTCGGTCATGCCCGCAGGCTGGTCCGCTTCCGCCATGAATGCGTTCTTGCTGTCACAAGGGGGGGTCTGGCCCTTTGCGGCGAGGACATTGTAAGCGGTGAGCGCCTTGTCTCCGTCGCTCTTCTGCGACGCGCCGACCACCGCGAGCGCGACACCACCACCCGCGATGGCAGCGCCGCCGATCACGCCGATCCACCCCCAGGTCGAGTGAAAGCGTGCGTTGCTCATCACCGCCGCGCGCTTCTCCGGCGTGGGCTCGAGCTGGACGCGCACGACGTTCGTCTGGGCGGGGTCGAGGTCCACTTCGCGCTCGACGGGGATGAAGCCCGCCGCGACGACGGTGAGGTGATGCGGACCGCGTGGCAGGCGGAGGGGGTCGCGGTAGACGCCCTTGTGCTCGCCGTCGACGGTGACGTCGGCGTTGGGCTCGCTCGAGTCGAGCGCGAGCGTCGCACCCTCGCGGCCGAGCGCGGCGGCGTCCACCGGGAGATTCACCTCGATCTCGCCCGTCGCGCCCTCGCCGACGTCGACCTCGCGCCGCGTGGTGGTGTAACCGGGGCGCTTGAGCTCCACGACGTGGTGCCCTGCGACCAGGGTGATGGACGTTTCCAGCGGGGTCTTGCCGAGCACCTCGTTGTCGACGCGCACCTCCGCGCCGTCGGTGCCGCGCACGGTGAGGTTCGCGAGCTGCTTTCCCTGGGTGAGCACCAGGTCGAGGTGCAGGTTCGCGTCGGAGTTGCCGGCGATGACGAGCTCCTTGCGCGCAGGCGCGTAGCCCTCCGCCACCGCGCCGATGATGTGACTGCCCTCCGAGATGCGGATGGGCGCCGCGAACGGCGTGACGGCGACCTCGACGTTGTCGACCTCGACGTGGGCCCCTTCCGGCGTGGTGGTCACGGTGAGGCGGCCGATGCGCGACTTCTGGTCGGCGAGCGTCTGCTGGGCGCGCTCGAGCTGCTTGCCGGCCAGACCGCCGCTCGCGATGGCGGGCTCGAGTGCGTCGACGGCCTCCACCGGCCGCAGCATGGCGGCGTACACGAGCCCGATGTTGTAGAGCACCGTCGGGTTCGGCAGGATCTCGTAGGTGCGCTTGAACTCGGCGAGCGCTCCGGCGTTGTCGCCCTGATCGAAGAGCTCGAGGCCGCGGTCGAAGCGCTGCGCGGCCTCCTGCTTCTTCGCGTCGTCGGGCTTCTTCGCCTCCGCCGCGGCGGGCTTGGCGACAGGGACGGCCTTCGGCGGCGCGCTCTTCCGTGGTGCCGCCGGGGCGGTGGGAGCCGCGCCTGCGACAACCGGGGATGTCGGAGCGGCGGGCGGCGTCGCACCCTGCGGGGCGCTCGGCGGTGGCGCGCCCGGCGGGGCAGCGGTCGGTACCGCAGGGGCCGCGGCGGTCGGCACGCTCGGCGGTGTGGTGGTCGGCACGCTCGGCGCCACCGTGGTCGGTACGACCGGAGGAGCGGGGGGAGCGGCGAGAGCGAGGGAGGGAGAGAGAAAGAGCGATCCGAGGAGAGCGCTAAGCGGTGCGCGATTCATCTAAATGGATTCTTCTTTTCGAGGCCCTTCTCGTCCGTGCGCCGCGGCTTCTTGTCGGGGGCCGGGCCGGGCCCTCCCGCGGGCGCCGGCGGCGTCAGCGGCGCCGGCGGAGGTAGGGTAGGCGCAACCGTCGGTGAGGGGGTAGCAAGACTCGTCGGCACCGTGCTCGCGGACGGAACGGGCAGAACCAGCGCGCTCGCCGACGGGGCCGGCGTCACCTCGGGGTGTGTCTGTGTAGGTGGCAGCGGCGCCGCGGCGGACGCGGACTTCGCTTGCTGCGTGTCCTGGGCCTGCGTACCGCCCGAGCGCAGGAAGAATGCCGCGGCTCCCCCACCCAGCGCGAGGATGGCGAAACCAGCCGCGATGGGAAGGCCCTGCCCGGTCTTCCGCGACGCGCCCGAGGTGGTGCTTGCGGCCCGGACGGAAACGCCCGCGGCGCTCGTGGCGAGCGACCTTGCAGCGACGGACGCAGCGGGCGGCGCGAGTGACGGGGTCGGCCCGAGGCGCGCCTGGCCCTTGAACGAGACCGCGCCGTAGCGCTCGAGCTCCGCGCGGAGATCGCGGGCGGTCTGGACGCGCTGAGCGGGATCGGTTGCCATCGCGCGGGCCACGAGCTCCGCGAGACCGGGAGGCAGATCGGGCCGGAGCTGCGAGAGCGGCGGGGGCTTTCCCACGTGGATGAGCACGGCGAGCTGCGTCAGCGCCTCGGCCTCGAAGGGACGCTGACCGGCGATGCACTCGTAGAGGATGACGCCGAGCGCGTAGACGTCCGTGCGCGCGTCGAGCTTGATCTCGCCGCGGATCTGCTCCGGGGACATGTAATACGGCGTGCCGAGCGCGGCGCCCTCCTGCGTGAGCGCGTGGCCGCCCGTCTTCCCGGGGTCGAACTTCGAGATGCCGAAGTCGAGGATCTTCACGAAGGGGCGCCCCTCCACGTCGATGACGAAGAGGTTGTCCGGCTTGAGATCGCGATGGACGATACCGGCCTCGTGTGCGGCCTGGACGCCGTCGCACGCTTGCCCGATGAGGTCGACGACCTCGGCGATGGGCATGGGGCCGCGGGCGATGCGATCCGACAGGGTCTGCCCGCGGAGCATCTCCATGACGAGATACGGCTCCCCCGACTCGAGCTTGCCGGCGTCGAAGGTCTCGACGATGTGCTGATTGCCGACGCGACCCGCGGCGGAGGCCTCCCGCAGGAAGCGCTCGACCACGGCCGTGTTCTGCGCCATCACGGCGTGGAGCATCTTCAGCGCACGGCGGTGCTTGGTGAGCTCGTGCTCGATCTCGTAGACCGAGCCCATGCCGCCCACCCCCATGCAGCGGACCACCCGGAACCTGCCCGCGAGGACGGTACCGGGTTCGAGCGCTGAGGGATCTTCTTCCATGCTACGAACCCGGAGACTCTATTTCATACCGTATCACGCGGGCCCGGAGAACACGAGAAACGCCGCCTCGGCTAGCCAAGCAGCCGCCAGCGCCCGGACCCGAGACCGAAGGAGTGCACATGTCGACGCTTTCCGGAAAGACTCTATTCATTACGGGCGCGAGCCGCGGGATCGGCCTCGCCATCGCGCTTCGAGCGGCGCGGGATGGCGCCAATGTCGCCGTCGCCGCCAAGACCCGCGATCCACACCCGAAGCTCCCCGGCACCGTTTACACCGCCTGCGAGGAGATCGAGAAGGCCGGCGGAAAGGCGCTCGCGTGTATCACGGACATCCGGTTCGAGGATCAGGTTGCTGATGCGGTGAAGCGCACGGTCGAGACCTTCGGCGGCATCGACGTCCTCATCAACAACGCCAGCGCCATCCAGCTGACGCGGACCCCCGAGACCCCGATGAAGCGGTTCGATCTGATGCACCAGATCAACGCGCGCGGCACCTACGTGTGCACCCAGGCGTGCATTCCCCACCTTCGCCGCTCGAAGAATCCTCATGTACTGACGCTCTCACCTCCATTGAACCTCGAACCCCGCTGGTTCGGCCCGCACGTGGCTTACAGCCTGGCCAAATACGGGATGAGCCTCTGCGTCCTCGGCCACGCCGAGGAGCTCAAGGACGACGGCATCGCCGTCAACGCCCTCTGGCCGCGAACCGTGATCGCGACCGCGGCCGTGCAGAACCTCCTCGGCGGCGACGAGACGATGCGCCGCTCGCGCAAGCCCGAAATCATGGCCGACGCCGCACACGCCATCCTCACGAAGCCAAGCCGCTCGTTCACCGGCAACTTCTGCATCGACGACGAGGTACTGCGCGCCGCAGGAGTCACCGACCTGGAGCAATACTCGTGCACCCCAGGGAGTGAGCTCGCGCCGGACTTCTTCGT
>CAYUAW010000466.1:4550-5753 GCA_964442485.1 uncultured Polyangiaceae bacterium | reverse complement strand
CGGCTCCGCGCTTTGCTCCGTGACCCGGAGCGAATGCACCGCTACATTTCGCGGCGGGATGGAAGCGCCCTTCCAGCCGGGAGCCGTACTCGCGGGAAAGTACGTCATCCTGCGCGAGATCGGCAGAGGTGGCAGCGGGTTCGTTCTCGCGGCAGAGCACGTGGTGCTCAAGCAGCGGGTCGCAGTGAAGCTCTTGCACGACGAGGTCTCGGGGATCCCGGAAGCCACGGCCCGGTTCCTCAGGGAGGCGCAGACCGTCGCCCGACTGACGAGCGTGCACACGGTACGGATCATGGACGCTGACCGGCTCCAGACGGGCCGTCCTTACATCGTCATGGAGTATCTCGAAGGGCGAGACCTCCGCACCGTGGCCATGGAGACGGGGCGGATGGACGTCCACGTCGCCGCGAACTACGTCGCGCAGGCGTGCGAAGGGATCGCGGAAGCCCACGCGCGCGGCGTCGTCCACCGGGATCTCAAGCCGTCCAATCTTTTCCTCACCGCCGACGGGGTCGGGCGGCCTCTGGTGAAGGTCCTCGACTTCGGCGTTTCCAAGCTCTCTCCGCTGCCCGGAGATCGGTCGGACAATCTCGACATCACGCGCTCCTGTCAGGTCTTCGGCTCACCGCGCTTCATGTCGCCCGAACAGATGCGATCGTCGCGCGACGCCGACGCGCGGACGGACATCTGGTCACTGGGGGTGACGCTCTTCGTGCTCGCGAGTGGCCGATACCCTTTCGAGGGCGAGGGGCTCGTCGGTCTGGAGCGTGCCGTTCGTCTGGGGCCGCGCCCGGCGCTGGATGCGGACGCCCCTGCTGCGCTCCGCGCCATCGTCGACCGCTGCCTCGAGCTCGAGCCCTCGCGTCGATACCAGACGGTGGCAGAGCTCGGATTCGAGCTTACCCGGTTTGCGGGGGACGAGCGCTCGTCTCGCGCGGCCGTATCACGCTCGGACCAGCCCGGCATGCGCGCGGTGCCCCCTCTGCGAAGCTACGAGTCGCTGTCGGAGCTGCCCTCGCGGGAGCTGCACACCGTCGCTCCGGGCGTGGGCTCGCCGCGTCCGGTCGAGCGACGCATCACCGCCGAAGAGGTGGCGGCGAATTCGCTCGGGTGGGGACCGATCGTCGTGGAGCAATCGGCTGCGCCCGCTGCTCGCGGAGCGACGAGAGCGACCGCCGGTCGCGTGGCACTGGTCGCCTTCGG
>CAYUAW010000466.1:3057-4450 GCA_964442485.1 uncultured Polyangiaceae bacterium | reverse complement strand
TCCGCCGGGCAGCGGCGGAACCGCCGCCGGAGCAAACGCCGGCCGCGGCTGCGCCTCGCGCGGCCTCCCCGGTCGACACGACGCTCCGTGACTTCGACCTGATTCACAAGCTCCCACGCCGGTGAAGAGCTCCGTCGACAAGGTTGCTCGTCGCGCGTTCGCGGTACTTCTCGGTGCGCTGCTCACGCTGATGGCATCTTCCGTGGTTGCTGCCCCGGCGACGACGGCAGAGCAGCTCGACGCCGAGGGCGCCGCCGCGCTCGACTCCGGCGACTTCGCCACCGCGTGCCCGAAGTTCGCGGAGAGCCATCGGCTCGAACCTGGCCTGGGCGTCCTCCTGCGTCTCGCGCTCTGCTACGAGCGAGCTGGGCGGAGCGCGAGCGCCTGGAAGCGCTATAGTGAAGCCCAGGAGCGTGCGCACCACACGGGGAATGCGGCGCTCGGAGATCTCGCCCGGCGTCGCATGGTCGCCCTCGAACCGCTCCTCCTCACGGTGACGCTGCGCGTACACCGCGTCACTGGTCTCCGCGTCACGCTGGACGGTGACCCCCTGACATCCGACGACTGGGACCGCGCGCTGCCCGTCGACGCGGGCACGCACGAGGTCGTAGCCGTGGCGCCCGGCATGCAGCGGTTCACACGGTCGCTGTCGAGCGCCGACCCCGATCGCGCCGCGGTCGTCGACGTCGAGCTCGTCCCGACGCCAGCGTCTCCCGAGCTTCCGCACGAAGCGCAGACGCTTCCCGATCGCCCGACGACGAGCTGGCAGCGAACGACCGCGATTTCCCTGGGCGCCGTCGGGGCTGCGGGCCTCATCGTCGGCGGCGTCACCGGCGGGCTCGCGCTATCGTCGATGAGTGCCGCGCGCGACCAGTGTCCTGGTCATGTTCACTGTTCGCCAGAGGCCCTCGCGTCGCAGGAGCGAGCACGGCACCAGGCGACGATCGCCGACGTCTCCTTCGCCGCGGGCGGAGTCGTGGCGGTCGCGGGTCTCGTCCTGTGGTTTCTGTCGCCGTCACCGCCCTCGGAGCAGTCGCACTTGAGCCTCACGCCCGTCGTCTTCGCGCACGGGGGCGGATTCGCCTCTGCCGCTTCGTTCTGAGGCGAGGGAAACCACTCAGCCGATGGTGAGAAGCCAGATGCCGGTCGCGACGTCGAACGCGCTCGTCCGGTACGGTACGCGGCAGGTCGCGTTCGGGACGTCCTCCAGATAGCCGGCCACCGTCACGTCTTCGGGCGCCGCGAAGCAGACATAGAGCGGCACCTTCCCGAGGTTGCCGGCCGTCGATGCGCTCGCAGGCAGGCTTCCGGAGTATGTCGGAAAATTGAAGCAGCCCAGCGGATTGGCCAGGACGTCGAAGTTTGCCGCCTGAAGCTCGGTGGTGCCGTCCGG
>CAYUAW010000466.1:0-2957 GCA_964442485.1 uncultured Polyangiaceae bacterium | reverse complement strand
CACGCATGCCGGAATCGACTCGCGTACCGCCTGCACCCAAGGGCCGACCTCGCGCGCCGCCGCCAGCCGTCGCATCGGCCACGGCGCTTGCGTCCGGTCCTCCGCCGCTCAACGAGCCCACCCCGATGAGCTCGCCGCAGCCGCCCAACGCAACGGCGGACACCAGCGCGACGGACGAAGCCGCAACGAGCCGCTTCGTCGATGAACCACCTGGTGCGCCGTCAGTCGCCACCGCGCCCGCAGCTTATCAGAACGCGGACCGATTGATCTTCACTGGCGCGAACGATTCTTGATCGAATAGAAATGTCGCCGGGCGACCCCCGAGGCCTCGGCCGCGCGAGTGATGTTGCCGTTGAAACGAGCGAGCACCCGCTCGACGTAAAGGCGCTCGAACTCCGCCACGATCTGCTCCCTGGCGCGTGCGAGCGGCAGATCTTCGGAGAGCACGGATTTCACGAAATCGCCGCTCGATGCGGCAGGCTGCGGCGGACGACCGGACGGCGCGTCGGACCTTGGAAGCACTGCGAGATCCCCGAGTGCGATGCGATGAGCAATCGCATTGCGGAGCTCGCGCACGTTGCCCGGCCAGTGATACGCCTGGAGGCGCGCCACCAGATCCGCGGGAGGCGGTCTGCCTTCCGTGTCCAGATCTCGCCAGAAGTGTCCGAAGAGCAGCGCGACGTCGCCGTCCCGTTCGCGCAGAGGGGGAAGCTCCAGGCGAGCGACCGCGAGCCGGTAGTAGAGATCCTCGCGAAACCGTCCGGCTTGTACTTCCGCCTCCAGATCTCGCCGCGTCGCTGCGAGCACGCGCGCGTCGGACCGCAGCCAGCCCTGCCCGCCGACGCGCTGGACCTCACCGCGCTCGAGTGCCCTGAGGAGCTTCGGCTGAAGCGAGGCGTCGAGATCGCCGATCTCGTCGATGAGCAGCGTGCCCCCGTGTGCCTGCTCGAAGACGCCCTTGCGCGACGTGACGGCGCTCGTGAATGCGCCGCGCTCGTGCCCGAAGAGCGTCGACTCGGCGAGCGTCGGGGGTACCGCCGTGCAATCGAAGACGACGAACGGGCCCGCGGCGCGTGGTCCTTCCTCGTGCAACGCTTCGGCGAGAAGCTCCTTGCCCGTTCCTGTTTCGCCCTCGATGACGACGGGGACGTTGCTCGTCGCGAGGCGCGCACAGAGCCCGTAGAGCTTGCGCATGGCGAGGCTCCCGCCGATGATGCGCCCGAAAGCCGCGCTCTGCGTCACCTCGGCGGGCTGAACCGTCTCCGGCGCGGCCTCCTCTACGACCAGGCTCGTATTGCCGAGAGTCAGCCGTTCGCCGGGCGAAACATAGGCATCGACGAGCGACGTCTTCTGGCCGAGCCGGGTGCCGTTGGAGCTTCCGAGGTCGACCACGTGCAACCCGCGCGCCGTCGCCTCCACGGCGCAGTGCCGCCGCGACACGAGCGGATCCGCGAGCACCAGATCGCACGCCTTGCTCTTTCCTATGAGCGCGCGCGCCGGGCGACTCGTATCGAGCGACAGGCATTTGCCGGCGTCGGGCCCCTCCACCACGCGCAAGAGAAAGCCCGTCGCCTGTTTCGGCCGCCGTGCACCGTCGGTGGCGAGAACCGTCGGCTCGTCGTACTCCACGACCGGAGCCTAGCATGCGGCGTCAGGCGGGCGTCAGCGGGACCCGAGCGGGCCGGCGCTGATCGAGCTCGATGCGCTCGCAATTTCGCTCCCGTTCACCAGTGACAGCTGAGCGTCACGCGGGTCTCGTAGCCGGCGCGTACCGGGGCGCGTACCTGGTTCACCTTCGGCGCCGCCCAGCCGGCGCTGGCGGGCACGCACGTGACGCCTGCCGGTGCGATGTCCAGCTGGACGGTTCCTGGAGCGACGTTCGCGAAGAGCGCGGCGCCGCCGGCTGAAGTGAAGCGACGGCTTCGGCTGGGAGCGCCGTTCGACTCGAAGTAGAACGGGCCCGCGCCCGTCGGAGGCGCGAGGGTGAGCTCGATTCGCTCGAAACCGGCCTTTCCGTCCGGCGTGCGCGCAAAGACGGCCACACTGGTGGTCTGTGGACCGGGGTCGCCGACATCGATTGCCGCGAAGCGCTGCTTGAGTGTCTCGACTCGCTGCGTGGACAGGGTCCAGCGGCGCATGTCTCGCGCGCCGGTCCGGATGGGGATGAGCTGAGGGACGGAGCCCGGCGCGTTCACCGTGATGGCGAGCTCCTGGTTCGTCGGGAGCGCCACTTCGAATAGTCCCGCCGCGTCCGTCACCGCGCAGGCAATGTCGGGTCGCCCGTCGACGCAGATGGGCGCGCCGGCGCTCGGGATCGTGCCGTCGACCAGCACGGTCCCGGAGAATCGTATCGTCGTCGGCGGAGCGCTCGTGACGGGGCGCTCGCGCCATTGCTGTTCGCGATCCCTGTCCCAGTACTCGTCCGGGCCCACCACGCCGAGGATGCAGCGCCCGTAGGTCCGGCACGAAGCGTCTCCCAGACAGTCGTCCAGCTGCTGGAGGATCGCGTCCGTGTACGTCTTGTTGCCTTCCAGACATTTCGCGACGCTCGTGCTGGTGACGCCGCAGACGAGATCCTTTCGCGTGCGATGCTCGCAGTAGGACTCGGCGAGCGGCGTGGGAGGGACGGCGGCGAACACGTCGCGAAAGCACGCCGCCGTCAGCCGGCGCGGGAGCTCGGGGCCACAGGCGGTGCGCGTCACGCAGGCGCGAATGGAGTCGATGACGTCCGGGCGAAGATAGACGCGCCGCGGTGACCCGAAATTTCTGCAATGGTTGACGCAAGAGCCATAGTCGTCGGCCTCGTCGCACCCGTGTCGGCGCGCGCACAGCGGCTCGCAGATCTGGTCGATTGCCGCGGGATTGCTGGGATGCTGAGGAGCGACGCACGCGAGGCTCACGGAGCCCGCGGCGGCGATCACGACGAAGCCCGCGGCCCTCTGCATCCCGTGGCGATC
>CAYUAW010000465.1:0-5755 GCA_964442485.1 uncultured Polyangiaceae bacterium | reverse complement strand
TCACGTCGTCGTTGATCGCGAGGGACGCTCCCTTGCTCAGCAGCAGGTGCAGCTCGCAGGTCTGCCCGAAGGCGTGTGCCCACGGCAGGAACGCGAGCGAGCGCTCCTCCGGCTCGAACAGGAAGAGATCTTCGAGCGCGTTGATGTTCGAGCAGATGTTCTTGTGCGTGAGGAGGACGCCCTTCGGCTTCCCTGTGGTGCCGGACGTGTACAGGTAGCCGGCGACCTCCGACGGGTCGGGCGGCATCGGATCCACCGGCGTCGTCCCGCCGCGCACGAGGTGAAACCGGAACGAGCCCGGGTCCGTGTCCGAGAGCGTGATGCCGAGCACGTGCTCGAGCGTCGGGATCTTCGCCTTGAGCCCCGTCAGCTGGTCGTGGACCGCGCGAGCGCCGGCGATCACGACCTTCGCGCCGGAGTCGGCCAGGATGAACTCCCACTCCTCCGGGTGCTGCTGCTCGTACATGGGCACGAACGACGCGCCACGTCCGTAGGTGGCGTAGGCCGCGATGGCCCACTCCACGCCGTTCGGACCGACGAGCGCGACACGATCTCCCCGCGTCACCCCGAGGCGGGCGAGCGCCCCCCGGAACCGGTCCACGTCCTTCCGGAACTCGTCGTAGGTGATCCAGCGCCAGGCACCCCCGAGCTTCGTCCCGAAGAGCGGCTTTTGCCCGAAGGCACTCGTGCTCTTCTCGAAGAGATCCCACAGGGTCGCAAAGGGCTCGGTCATCTGGGATGGGGCGGGGAACCGGGGGGAGGGGGAAGTCAGAGGAGGGCAGGAACGTACGGGACGGCAAGGGGGATGGTCAACCGCGGGGAAGCCGCAAAGCCCTGTGGCCGTGCTAAGAGGGGCCGGCGTCCGCGATGCCGGGTTTTCACGTTCTCACGGTCGGCTGTCAGATGAACCAGCACGACTCCGAGCGCATGGCCGAGGTCCTGCGCCGGGCGGGCTATGCGGAGGCGGAGAGCATCTCCGACGCCACGGTCATCCTGCTCAATACGTGCAGTGTGCGGGAAAAGGCCGAGCAGAAGGTTCGCAGCGAGGTCGGCCGGCTCGCGCTCCTGAAGCGGGAACGACCGGAGCTCGTGCTCGGGATCGCCGGATGCGTCGCGCAGCAGGAGGGCGAACGGCTCCTGAAGGGCATGCCGGCGCTCGACCTGGTCGTCGGACCGGACAACATCGGCGAGCTGCCGGCGCTGCTCGCCGCGCACGAGCCCGGCGCGCCGGCTCGCGTGCGCGCCGCGTTCGACGTCGACGCTCCGGCGTTTCTGACGGCCGACCCCCTCCCCGGCAAGGTGTCCCCGACGGCGTACGTCACCGTGATGAAGGGCTGCAACGAGCGCTGCTCGTTCTGCATCGTGCCGACCACGCGCGGGCCCGAACGCTACCGGCCCTCGAGCGAGATCCTCGACGAGATCGGCCGTCTCGTGGACGCCGGCGTGCGCGAGGTGACCCTCCTCGGGCAGACGGTGAACAGCTACATCGACCCCGAGCGGGCGCTCGCCGCGGACGCCGCGCACGGAGCTTCGCGCGCCGCGAGCCCCACGCCGGACGAGACGGAGTTCCCCGCGCTGCTCCGGGCCATCGCGCGGGCGGTGCCACGCCTCACGCGTCTCCGCTACACGAGCCCGCATCCGCGGCACCTGACTCCGTCGCTCGTGGACGCCCACGCCGAGCTCCCCGTGCTCGCGCGACACGTCCACATGCCGGTGCAGTCCGGCAGCGACCGCGTCCTCAAGCGCATGATCCGCCGGTATTCCGCGGCGGAGTACGTCGAGCGCGTCGAGGCGCTCCGCACCCGCGTGCCGGGCCTGACTCTCTCGACGGACGTCATCGTCGGCTTCCCGGGCGAAACGCTGGAAGACTTCGAGTCGACGCTCGGGCTCGTGCAGCGCGTCGACTACAACGGCGTGTTCGGCTTCAAGTACTCGGTGCGCCCTTACACGCCGGCGCTGCGCCTTCCGGACGACGTACCGGAGGGCGAGAAGGCCGCGCGGCTGGCGGCGCTCTTCGCGCTCGCCGAAGCGCAGCGCAAGCGGCATCTGGATGGGCTCGTCGGAACCCGTGCACGGGTTCTCGTCGAGGGGCGCGGAAAGAACCTCGCCTTCACAGGCCGGACCGAGCGCAACGAGATCGTCCATTTCCAGGCCGACGGGGATCCGACCGGCGCAGTGGTCGATGTCACGATCGTCCGCGCCTTCAAGAACTCGCTCGAGGGCGCGCTCGACGGCGCCGCACCGGCCCCGCGGCGGCCCCATCCCGAGCCGGCTCACCTCGAAGGCGAACGCCGACGCACCCTGCCGGTCCTGTAGATGGCGATCATCAAGCCGTACCTCGGAAAGTGGCCCGAGATCGCCGCCGACGCCTTCATCGCGGAGAACGCGACCATCATCGGCGACGTCGTCGTCGGGCCGCACGCGAGCGTATGGTACGGCGCCGTCGTCCGGGGTGACGTCGGCCCGATTCGCATCGGCGCCGGCACGAACATCCAGGATCTCGCATGCCTGCACTCGACGCACGGGGTCTCCGAGCTCGAGCTCGGGGAGTCCGTGACCGTCGGGCACGGCGCAATCCTGCACGGCGCGAAGATCGGGAGCGGATGCCTCGTCGGCATGGGTTCCGTGGTGCTCGACAACGCCGAGATCGGTGAGGAATCCCTGATCGCGGCGGGTGCCGTCGTGACTCCTCGGACCGTCGTGCCGCCGCGGTCGCTCGTGCGCGGGCAACCGGGCCGCGTGGCGCGAGCGCTCACCGAAACGGAATGGCCGCAGGGCCGTCTAAGCGCGGAATACTACGTCGGGCTCGCGCAGGAGCATCGCGCGACGAAAACCTGAGCGGCCGGCTCTCCGGGTTTGCAGCGGCCCGTGCCGTCGCTAGGCTACGGCCATGAAATTCGACGAGGGCCACGAGAGCCCCGACCTCATCGACCGCCGCGGAGAGGGCGGGGGTGGGGGCGGGCCAGCCCTCGCCGGGATCGCGCCGTTCCTGCCGCTGCTCCTGCGGTCGCGGTTCGGCTGGGTCATCATCGTCGGCTTCGTCGTCTACTCCGCCGTGAAGGGCATCGGGTTCGGCGGCAAGCAGGACGCGGCTCAGGGCGCTCACGGCGCCGCCAAGCCCGACAGCGAGCTCAAGCACTTCGTCTCGTTCGTCCTCGACGACACGCAGGCGACCTGGGAGCACGAGATGCAGGCGCGGCAGAAGCCCTACCGGCACGCGAAGCTCGTCCTCTTCACCGACGCGACGCAGACGGGCTGCGGCTACGGGAACGCCGCTACCGGCCCATTCTACTGTCCGGAGGACGAGCGCGTGTACATCGACCTCGGCTTCTACCGTGAGCTTTCGGACAGGCTCGGGGCCGGTGGCGACTTCGCGCAGGCGTATGTCATCGCTCACGAGATGGGCCACCACATCCAGAAGCTCCTCGGGACGAACGCCAAGGTGTCCGGGCTGCGCGGCCCCGCCGAGGGCGCGAACGGTGCCTCGGTGCGACTCGAGCTGCAGGCGGACTGCTACGCCGGCATCTGGGCTCACTCGGCGGCGGCGCGGAACCTGCTGGAGAAGGGCGACCTCGACGAGGCGCTCAACGCCGCAGCGGCCATCGGCGACGACCGCCTCCAGAGGCAGAGCAACGGAACGGTGAGCCCCGAAACCTTCACGCACGGCACCTCCGAACAGCGCGGACGCTGGCTCCACCGGGGTTACGACACCGGCAGCATGGAGCAGTGCGACACGTTCGCGGCCAATCCGTTGTAGCGTACCCGCGCGTGATGGAGCTCACCGTCAACGGAGAACCGAAGAGCGTCCCCGACGGCCTCACCGTCCGGGGCCTCATCGAGCATCTGGGCCTCACCGACGGCCCCGTTGCCGTCGAGCAGAACCGCGAGGTCGTCCCGCGCGCGTCCCACGCGTCGACGCCGCTGAAAGCCGGCGACGTCATCGAGATCGTCCATTTCGTCGGAGGCGGGTGAGCGCTCGCGCCGTCGCGGTCTTCGGGGCTCTGCTCGGGTTCCTGACCGCGTGCCACCGTGCTCCGCCGCCGACGGCGGACGTGCACTCGGAGCCCGCGGCCCTACAGGAGCCGAGTGCGGGCGAGGCGACACAAGCCGCACCGAGCGCGTCCTCGGCGCCGTCGCCCGGCGAGGTGCCGTTCATCGCGGCCAGGGTGATCGCCGCGACCGTCTACAAGCTGCCCGAGGTTGGGTCGCGCAAGCTCGGCTACATCCGCCTCGGCCGGCACGTGCGGCGCGACGCGGAGCGCGTCGACGGCAAGGGGTGCAAGGGCGACTTCTACCGCGTCGAGCCGATGGGCTACGTCTGCACCGACGACGCGACGATCGACATGAACGATCCGCTCGTACGCGCCGCCGGCAACGGGCCGGATCTGTCGAAGCCCATGCCGTATCACTACGGCTTCGTGCGTGCGACGGCGCCGCAGTACCTGCGCGTCCCCACGCGCGACGAGCAGATGAAGAGCGAGCTCCAGCTCGAGGAGCACCTGCGCTGGTACGACGAGAACAAGTTCGACGTGCAGCGCGTGGAGCTCGGCGCGAACGACGTCCCGCTCGACGCGCGCGGCTTCCCGTCCATCGGCGGCTCGCTGCCGCCAGGGCAGAAGATCGCGTCGCAGCTCGGCATGAACGAGCTGCTCGGCGGCAAGGCCGACGAGGCCATCCCCTGGTGGCTCGACGGCGGCCGCAAGATCCCGAACGTATCGAACTTCGACGTCCCTGAGTACGCGGTGTTCGCCGACCGCGTACGGCGCAAGACGGGGCTCTCCCTCGTCGACGCGTTCGTCGCGAAGGATGGCGACTTCGAGCGCCGCTTTGCCGTCACCGTCGACATGCGGCTCGTGCCGGCCACGAAGATCAAGCCGGACACGGCGTCGATGTTCCACGGAACCGAGGTCAGCGACCGGCTGCCCATGCCCTTCGCCTTCGTCAATCAGCGGGGTGCGAGCGCGTGGAAGCTCATCAAGAGCGAGGACGTCGCCAAACCGACCGATCCCATCCCCCTCCGGGCGCTCGTTCCACTATCCGGCAGGGCGCGCATCAAGCAAGGCAAGCGCTTCTATCAGACGCGCGCCGACCCGACGCGCTGGCTCCGCGCCGACGACCTCGGCATCGTCTCGCCGCCGCCGACCTGGCCGGAGGCGGCGGAGAAAGGGCAAAAATGGATCGACGTCTCGCTCGTTCAGCAGACGCTCGTACTCTACGAGGGCAAGCGCGCGGTCTACGCGACCCTGGTGTCGTCGGGGCAAGATCGCCTTGGCGACCCGAAGACCAGCAAGGCCACGCCGCGTGGCGAGTTCCGCATCCGCAGCAAGCACATCGCCGCCGCGATGGACTCCGAGGAGAACTCGGCAGTGCTCGGCGGCGCGCGCGAGTCGAGCGGTCCGAAGCTAGGCGGCGACGCCAGCGCAACCATCGCGCGGCTGCAGAAGGCGGAGCAATCCGGTGAACGCCTGGACGAGGACGACCGGCGGCGCCTCGAGAACATCAAGAAGGGCCGCCATCCCGAGTACGGCATCACGATGCGCCGCGGCTCACAGAACTTCGAGCTCAGGGACGTTCCGTGGATCCAGTACTTCGCGTCCGGCTACGCCATCCACGGCGCGTACTGGCACGACGTCTTCGGTATCCCCCGGAGCCACGGCTGCATCAATCTGAGCCCGATCGACGCGCGTCTCGCGTTCATGTGGACGGAGCCGCAGGTGCCGGAAGGGTGGCACGGGATCAATGTGGGGGCGGAGAC
>CAYUAW010000464.1:4317-5803 GCA_964442485.1 uncultured Polyangiaceae bacterium | reverse complement strand
GCCGCGTCGGAGAGCGCTTCTTCGGCGAGGTAGGTGAGCGTCACGGCCTGATCGAGCTCGAGGTGTCGCGCCGAGACGCTGATGATGCGACCCGTCCGCTGGGAGCGCTCGCCAACGCGGTAGCGCCGGGCAATCACGTCTCCTTCGAGGAGTGCCCTCCAGCCCGCAAGCTCGGATTGGCTCGACGAGTCACCCGCGATGCGCTCGGGGATGCCCGTCGGCAGCAGTGCCAACGCCGTTTGCGGAGTCGAGAACCCTGCAACGGAAGGTATCGCGCGAGTGAACAGATGAGTGCTCTCGTCTTCGGGATCCGACGCGCCCGCGCGCTCGTCGTCGTCGTCGAGCACGTGGTGCGAAAGATCCTCGAGGTTGTCCGACATTGGGTGCGCCGAAGCCTAGCGGCGCGGATCCGCTTCCGAGTAGTGACGATCCCGTGAAGTTTCGAGCCCGGACGCTCCTTCGAGGCACGCCGGGCCCGGACTACTGCTCTAAGTTCCGATCAGCGCGACGTGTCGCGACCGAAGTATCCGTAAAGAGCGGTGTGTGACAGCAAGGTCTGCGTCAGTCGCAGAAGAGACGCGGGCGAGTCCTTCACGCTCAGACCGTCCGCCGCGGGATCTTTGGAGCGCGCGATGATGGTATCGGCTACCGAGAGTCCAAGGAGCTGACCCTGGAGGTTGTCGAAACCGTAGTGAACGCCCAGATAGATACGGCTTGCTCCGTTCTCCAGCTGGAACTGGCTGAACGTCGTCGCCGATCGCGTCGCTGCGTTTCCGGTTCCGGAGTTGGTCCCGGCCAGCCAGGTGAGCGACCCGAGCGTGACGGCCGAACCGTCAGGACGGACCTTGTCGGTACCGAAGTATGCTCGCAGAACCTCGAAGCCGGCGGCGCCGGTCGCGCTGTGGCCGGCGGTGTTTGACGGATGCGACGGAGTGGCGGCGAGCGGGTGCCAGGCGGAGTAGCCGTTCGTCACGCTTCCATCGGCGCCTGCGTTGAGCGCGGTGATGGGCCGCCAGAACTTCTGGTCGTACTTGGAGGAGAACGCCGCGATGCGTGCGTCGGCCACGGTATTGTCCAGCAAGGCGAACAGGGCGGCGTTTTCGTCGAGCGAGAGGCCGCGCGCGTCCGAGGCGAGGCGGGCGGCTTCATTGACGAAGATCTCGGCGTCCTGCTTGTAGAAGAGAGCCTGGGCGACCTGGTCGGCCGAGCGAACGCTGATCGGTGCCGAGTCCTGGCCGTGCGCGCGCACGAAGTCGAGCTCCGCGCGATACTCCTGGCTGCCGACCTGAGGTGACAGCGGAACGGTGCCGACCAGGAAGACCTTCTGCGGATTGGTCAGGCTGAACGGCGTGACGTCGCGCCAGTCGAGGTCCACTCCGGGACGTCCCTGGATGACCGTCCCCGTCGCGTCGAAGCCCGTCGGGGCGCCCGTCGCGGGGTTCACGAAGACGGCTGCGGCGTTGCTCTGGCGCCACAGCCCGATGCC
>CAYUAW010000464.1:1249-4217 GCA_964442485.1 uncultured Polyangiaceae bacterium | reverse complement strand
GCGCGGGCCTCGATGGCCTCGATGCGAGAGCCGAGGTTCGAGTCGAGCGTGACTCCGGTACCCGTGCTCCCGTTGAACCCCTTCGTCGCGGCGACGGTCGCCTCGTTCCAGTCCGTCACCGCGTCCGCTGAGGCGCGCTGCGCCGTCAGGAATGTCGCGATGATGGCCGCGATCGCAGAAAGACCGTGATGGAACGACCGTGATCGAATTTTCATGAGAACCTCGATGGGATGGGACGGTCGCGATCCCGTCGAGGCGCCGTTCAGCGCGGCTCGAGTGGATCCCGACCGTGACTACAGCGTTCGCTCATGATGCGAGGGAGACTAGCCCCGCGGTCCGAATCCGCAAGCCGCGAGCGCTCCTCGTCGCACTACGTCACGATCTCTTCACGAAGCGGGTGCCGGCGCGAGTGCGCGGGGCCTACCGCGTCTCGCAGAAGCCGACCGGTTGCGAGAGATTGCAGATCGGCGCCGAATCCGGGCAGTCGCTCCGCTTCGTGCAGGGCGTACACGACGACGATCCTGTCGCCACGTAGTCGTAGTAGCAGCTGCACGATCCCTCGGGCGCGAACGAGCTGAGCGGCCCCATCTCCACCGAACGTGTCACGCGCATGGCGCAGCCCGGGACGAGGTTCTGCTGCGCCTCGATCTGGATCAGATCCAGCCCGCCGGGCGGCACCGCTGTCTGGGTCACGTACGAGATGATGCGCGCGACGAGCGGATCTCTGGGTGCTCCGTGGTCGTCGACGTACGTGAAGAAATGGATCGGCGCCCAGAGCGCGTAGTGTCCATCTCGAACGTTCGCCTTGTCATGAGCGGTGGGGGTCGAATCGGGGTAATAGCTGCAGCTCTGAGCCGTGTCCTTGTAGGCGAGCACATCGATGTGACTCGCAGTCGTCGCGTCTATGTTCGTCGCAGCCAGGATGCCGATGGCCTGTTCAGGTTTCGGGTCCGTCTCGAGTGCGTTGATGACCGCTGCGGCCCCGGTGAGCCCTGCGCTGACGCTGTCGGGAAGCGCGGCGGCGTCGACGCCTGCCCATCGAGAGATCGGGACGCTGATCGCGACGGCGAGCAGCGCTTGTGCGGCCGACGTCGCGTTGCGCCTGTAGATGGACTCGTTCACGGTCCACGGCGAAACTCCGGAGCTTGCCCCGAAGCCGAAGACGAAATAAGCAGCGGCCGCGCTGATGGATCTCTGACCGGACGCCTTGGGTACGACGAAGTCGAAGATCTGCACCGGACCGAGGAAGTCGCCGATGTAGGGGGGCAGCTGTCCGCCGGGAATGGTTCCGCAAGAGGGTGCGTAGACGTCGGACGCAGCAATGTCTGCGACGGGGGTGCCGCCGTTCGGTCCGGCCGTCGTCGGCAGGTCGCAGGTCCCTTGCACCTGGCCCGCGTAGTAGATGGGCTTCGGCTTCGACGGGATCGCGACGTTGCCGAAGAAGTCGTTGGCGCCGAGGCATCCGCCGTCGCCGATGTAGACCAGGTTGATCGGGTTCTCGGCTACGGAGAGCGCCTGCTGCAACGGAGCAAGGAACGGCCCCACGGCGTTCGCGCCCTCGATGTACACGAGGGGCGCCGGCGCGCCACCTGCAACGGCGCTCGGGATGGCGTCGCAGGTGACGGCGGTCGCGCGCGATGCCACGAGAGCGAGCCCCGAAACGAGCTTCCACAACCAGGGCGTCGTTCGCTTCATCATCGCACCGTCGTCGTGGTCGCTGGCAGCGCGGGCAGCCCACCATCGGGCAAGAGGCGGGTCAGTCGAGCCCGGTCGTCGAAGGGCACGCACGTCGACGACGTGCAGGCGTTCATGAGCTGCACCGACGTCCTCGGAGCGCAGGAGAAGCAGGGATTCGCCCCGCTGGCGCTGCATCCCGCGTCGTCGGCTTCCGGCGGTGGCACGTCGCTGGAGCCGTTCTGGAACCTACATCCGCCGGCAACGCAGACGCCACGCGAGCCATCGGAAGCGATGCAAGCGTCGTTGCGGGTGCACCGGAACGACGGCCGAGGCACACATCCTGCGGCGAGCGCGAACATGGTTACGAACGTCAACCCGAAGACGCTCGGCCGACTGCGAGACGGCTTGGCCATTCTCTTCAGAACCGTCCTCGGTACGCGGCGCCCGCTGGCCCGAGCAGCAGCGTGGAGCGTTCGTCACGCGAAGGCGCGCCGCGCGTGAAGTACCGGACCAGGGAGCACGCGAGCAGGAGGCCGCCGCCTCCCAGTGTGATCACCCCTGCGAGCTGCTCGTGCTCCGCGCGGGTCGCGAGAGAATCGTACTCCCCGTACCTCGTCGCGTGGTCTGCGGACCGCATCCCGTCGTTGCCCTTCACGAGGAAGTAGCCACCCACTGCCCCGGCAGCGACGCCCGCGGCGAGCAAGGTGTCTCCCAGCAGGTCCTGGTAGAACGGCCCGGCGGAGGTCGGCGCGCGAGCGGCCTCGGCGGCAGGTGCGACGGTCGGCGTGAGCGGCGGCTCCTTCGGCAGGGGAGGGAGCGCCGGGACGACGACCTCGCGAGTGGTCGCCCCGCGGGGCACGTCGATCGACGTCGACCAGGATCGTCGAGCTTCGGCCGAGGCGTCGAGCTTCTGGAGTCCTGGATCCACGGGAAGCGGGACCTCCCAGGCGGCGCGGGGCAGAGGCTCGCCGTTCAGCCGGATCGTCAGATCCTTCGGGATGACCGGATCGCCGAACACGAGCTTCAGCTTCGGAAGGCGCGTCTCCGCGTCCGCTGCCCGCTGCTCTGCGATCTGCTCCCGCTCGACCTCTCCGTTGCTGCGAGCGAGAGCCGCGGCATCGCGGAACGTCGACCAAGCGCTCGCAGTCTTGCCGGCGCGATCGTAGCAATCGGCCAGGCGCAACATCGTTCCGAGCGCAGCGTCGAGCTCGAGGCTGCCCTGGAACTTTTGACATGCGTTCGCGTAGTCACCTTCCCGCATCAGGGCCGTGCCCTGCTCGAACAGCGTCTC
>CAYUAW010000464.1:0-1149 GCA_964442485.1 uncultured Polyangiaceae bacterium | reverse complement strand
GGAGACCCCTGGAATGAAGCAACTGCGAACCGCATCGATTCTCGCGACGACACTGATGTTCGGGCTCACGGCTTGCGGCGGCGGCGCGACCACGACGGACGCTGAAGACATCCAGCAAGTGGAGAGCGCGCTCCACGGAGGTCGCCGCGACGGCGGCTCCCCGAAGTTTACCGTGTTCGCCTTCACGTCGCAGACGTCCACCGGCGGCCAGTACACGGACGGCGACGTACGCCTCGAATCGATCACAGGTGATGGGGAAACCTGGGATCGGGACGATCTGCAGACCGTTCGACGCGCGACCATCCTGGTGGACGACGGTGTCGATGCGACCAACGGCGGACACAATCTCGCCTCCGGTCAGGGCATCGAGAGCGTGCCCGATCGCTGGGCCCCGCAAGGTCCCGCGACGGTGACGCCGACCAGTCACGATATCGCCCAGTCGCTCGGCAATTTCAACCTCACGAGCATCGTCGTGACCCGTGAGAACGTTGGGACCGCGAGCGTCGAGGTGCGGTTCGACGAGCCGGCGACGACGTTCTTCTTCTGGGAGCGCGGCTCGAAGACCAGCCCGACCGGAGCGAACAGTGACGTACTCGTCGAAGCGCTGGACGCGCGCGGCCACGTCATCGCGTCCTACAAGCTCCTGCGCAGCGAGTACGTCGACAGCGGCATCGCGATCACGACCTGGAACGGCGCCTTTTCGAGCCCGACTACCCCGACCGGCACGCCGCCAGAGCTCGGGGCCGCGGGCCTTCTGCTCGACACTCCCGTGGAGCGGCTCCGACTCACGAGCGTTCAGCAGGGGCCGGGCGGTACGAACGACGACGGTCCGGACTACAAGGTGATAGCGGCGAAACCGCGGCGACGCGGCCATCACCACTGAGACACGTGAGGAGTGAGCCCGCTTCGGCCTGCGCTCGCCGGGAGCCAAAGCGGGCTTCGCTCCTTCGAACCGTCACGAAAACGTCATCGGAGTCGCCCTTGTCTCGAATGAGTACCAGGGCTATCCGTCGAACGACATCATGGAGACGAGGTACGACTTGGTAAACCGGCGATTCGGGAGTGCGCTCGTATGCGCTGCCGTGCTCGCGGCAGCCGTCTCGAGCGCCGCTGCCCTTTCGAAGCCGGTGGACCCGCACGTGGCGTTCA
>CAYUAW010000463.1:1563-5816 GCA_964442485.1 uncultured Polyangiaceae bacterium | reverse complement strand
CACAGCAACTTCAATTTCGCGATCACGGCGAACCAGACGGTGTACGACTTCGGTCAGACCATCGGGTCGTTCAAGGCCGCGCGGGCAAGCGCTGAGGCGCAGAGGCTGTCGGAGGAGAGCGTTCGCCAGGGCGTGCTTTACGGCGTGCGCGCTGCCTATGTCCTCGCCTGGTCGAGCCGTGCCCTCGTCGACGTCCAGAAAGACAACCTGACGAACCAGGATCGCCACTTGCAGCAAGTCCAGGGGCAGGTGACGGTGGGCACGCGGCCGGAGATCGACCTCGCGCAGGTGCGCGCCGATCGCGCGAGCGCCCAGCTGTCGCTCATCAACGCGCAGAACGCTTACGAGACGGCGAAGGCAACCCTGAATCAGGCCATGGGGGTCGACGGCACGACGGCCTACGACGTCGCCACCGAGCGCATCGGCGAGCTCCCGGAGGAGCAGCTGGAGGACGAGCGCGTCGCGGCGCTCGGCGCCGCCCAGCGCCCGGAGATGAAGACGCTCGCGAAGCAGGCAGAGGCCGACGAGCGGCAGCTCAGCGCGGCGAAGGGCGCGTACGGACCGAGCCTCGGTGTGTCGACCGGCTTCACGGAGGCCGGCCCCGACCTCACCGGCATGACCTGGAACTGGAACGCACAGGCGCAGCTGCTCTGGCCCCTCTTCCAGGGCGGGCTCACGAACGCGCGTGTGCGCGAGGCGACGGCCAACCAGGCCGTGACGCACAGCCAGACCGTGCTCGAGCGCCAGCAGGTGCGCTTCGACGTGATCCAGGCGCGGCTTGCCGTGCGCGCGGGCAAGGCGGGGCTCACGACGGCGAAGGAAATCGAGTCGAACGCGCGAGAGCGTCTACGGCTCGCCGAGGCGCGCTACCAGGCCGGCGCGGGCTCCATCATCGAGCTCCAGGACGCTCAGGTCGCGGCGACGACGGCGTCCGGGCAGGTGGTGCAGGCGGACTACAACCTGTCGCTCGCGCGCGCGCAGCTGCTCAAGGCAATCGGGCGGCGATGAACGAACGCGGCGGCCGCGACGCCGCGTCGCGGGCTCGCTGCGGACTGTGCCTCGCGCTGCTGCTCGGTGCGGCACGAGCTGGCGCGGAGCCTCCGTCAGAGCCGGCAACGGACCTCTCCCAGCAGGCACCGAACGCGCGCCCGATCGTGCCCCCGAAGCTCGTCTTCGCGCCCGCGATCCCCTATCCGAGGGGCGGAACGGGCGACGCGACCGTCGTGCTCGCGATAACCGTGAGCGCCGCGGGCGCGGTGCGCGCCGTGCGCGCGATCGAAGGCGAGGAGCCGTTCCTCGGAGCCGCGGTGCAGGCGGCGCCCGCTTTTCGCTTCGAACCCGCGACGCGCGGCGGCCGAACCCTGTCGGCGACGATCCGCTTCGAGGTCACGTTCCGCGCGCCCGCGGCGGAAAGCGCGCCAACCCGGCCGGGCCCTGCACCGCCAGGGAGCGCCACGCAGCCGACGTCGCCCCCGAAGGCTCCGGAAGGCACGCCGCCGCCGTCCCCGGAATCCGTGGAGGTCCTCGTTCGCGGACGTCGCGCCCCTCCGATGGCCTCGTCGATGACGCGCGCGGAGGTCCGGCAGCTCCCTGGCGCATTCGGCGACCCGTTCCGCGCCATCGAGATCCTGCCCGGCGTGACGCCCATCGTCTCCGGCTTGCCGTACTTCTACGTGCGCGGCGCGCCGCCCGGCAACGTCGGCTACTTCCTGGACGGCGTCCGCGTGCCGTACCTCTATCACGTCGGGCTCGGCCCCTCCGTCGTTCACCCCGGCATGGTGGACCGCGTGGATCTGTACCCCGGCGGCTATCCGGCGCGATTCGGACGCTTCGCGGGGGGCATCGTCTCCGGCGAGACGACTGAGCCGCGCGACGATCTACACGGTGAGGCGAACATCCGCATCCTGGACGCGGGCGCGCTCGCGGAGACGGGCTTTGCCGGCGGTCGCGGCACGATCTTGCTCGGCGGTCGCTACTCGTACACAGCGGCGATCCTGTCGCTGGTCGCGAAGGACGTCGCGCTCGACTATCGCGACTACCAGGTGCGTGCGACGTACGACGTGACGCCGTCCGATCGCATCGGCATCTTCGGCTTCGGGTCCTACGATCTCCTCGGCCAGCGTCAGACCGGCGGCCTCAACATTCTGTTCGGCTCGGAGTTTCATCGCGCCGACATCCGCTACGATCACTCCTTCGGGCACGGGGGCCTGCTCCGGATCGCGACGACCCTCGGCTTCGATCAGACGCGCGTCGCCGACCAGCGCAACGCGACCGATCGCCTCACGGGGGCGCGCCTCGAGCTCTATCACCCCCTCACCACCGCCGTCACGCTGCGCGCCGGCGCCGACGTGATGGTCGACGCCTTCGGGACGAGCCAGCAGTACTACTACGACCCGGACGACCCGAACTCCCAGCGCTATAACCGGCTCTTCGCGCCGCGCGACGACGTCGCGTTCGGCACGTACATCGAGGCAGTGCTCGACGTGCACCCCCGCATAGAGGTGAGCCCCGGCGTCCGTTTCGACGGCTTCACCTCGGGCGGAAGGTCCGCCTCCTCCATCGACCCGCGCATCTCCACGCGCTTCAAGGTGAGCCGCCACGTGCGCCTGATCCAGGCGTACGGCCTCGTGCACCAGCCGCCCTCGTTCGTCGTGCCGGTTCCCGGGCTCACGCCCGCTGGGCTCGACCAGGGGCTGCAGCGAGCCGTCCAGGCGAGCGCCGGCACGGAGGTCGATCTACCCGACGAGACGACGGTGTCGGCGTCCGTCTTCCACAATGCGTTCTACAACATGACGGATGCGCTCTCGAACCTGTCTGCCGTCCAGGGCGGACTCCTCAGGGGGCTCGAGCAACGCGCGACGGGGCAGGCCATCGGGCTCGAGCTGTTCGCGAAGCGTCCGCTCAGCGCGAAGCTCGGCGGCTTTCTCTCCTACACCCTCTCGCGCTCGCTCCGGAGCCTGTCGAACGCGACCTTCCCGAGCGCCTTCGACCGCACGCACGTGGCGAGCGCGGCGCTGGCGTACGATCTCGGCAAGAGGTGGCGCGCCGGCGCCCGGCTCGTATTCTACACCGGCGTGCCGAAGACCCAGGCGCCGCGCGGCCTCATCGTGCCACCGCCCGCTCTGCACCCGGAGCGGGATCCGGCTTTCTTTCGCCTCGACCTCCGGCTCGAGAAGCGCTGGCTCATCGGTTCGCGCGGATACCTGAGCCTGGTGTTCGAGGTGCTGAACTCCACGCTCAGCAAGGAGACCATCGCGTCGCAGACCATCGGCCCCGTGACGATACCGAGCATCGGGCTGGAGGGCGGGTTTTGACCCCGACGGGGCGTCTTCCTGCGCCAGTGCTCGCTCGCTGGGTGCGGGCGCTGGTCGTCGCGAGCTCCGGCGTTGCCGTCGCCTGCTTGCCGAACGACACGCGCAAGCCCCCGGGAAACGTACTCGTCCAGGTGGAGAGCGACGGTGTCGCCACGGCGGGCATTCCGTCGAGCGCGACCTCGGACGGCTGGAGCATTGCGTTCGACCGCGTGCTCGTCTCTCTCGGCAACGTGTCGCTCGATGGCGACTCCTGCGACGTCTACTCGGACTCCGCGTACAACCGGGTCTTCGACATGGGGACGAACGGCAAGCAGAAGGTGAGCATCGTGTACGCGCTCGGTCATTGCGACTTCGGGTTCCGTCTATCGAGCCCGAACGTCGACACGCTCGTCGGCGTCGGTGCCACGGAGGCGGACAAGACGATGATGCGCACGCCGGCGTCCGACGCCTTCACCGACGCCTCCGGGACGAGCATCTATGTCCGCGGTCACGCAGTTCGCGACGGCGTCACGAAGACGTTCGAGTGGCCATTTCGTTTTCGCGCGCGCTACGATCGCTGTTCGACGAGCGCGAGCACTGCCCCGCCGGGCCTCGACTTCCAGGGCAACGTCGCACAGGCCGTCACGCTGGAGGTGCGACCGGGTGTCCTCTTCGGCGATCAGACGAACATCACCGTCGCGCAGGCGAGGTTCCAGGTCTTCGCCGACGCCGACACCGTCACGGGCAACGACGACGGCGCCGTCACCCTCGACGAGCTCGCACGAGTACCGCTCTCGGCTGGCGGCTTCGTCGACATCGTCGGGGAAGGCGACGCGGCCGTGCTCCAGGGTCTCGACGCCGGCTTCGGCAACCACGTCATACAGGAGACGTTCGACGGCAGCTTGCAGCCGTCGCTCGAGGACTACGTGTACCTCGTGCTCTTCCCCGGCATGATCCGAT
>CAYUAW010000463.1:0-1463 GCA_964442485.1 uncultured Polyangiaceae bacterium | reverse complement strand
TCGACGTTGTTCTGCACGCCGGCGCGGGAACGGGGCGCGGCTGCATTCGCGCACGGCGAGAGCGCAGCAAGGCCCGTCTCGCCCGGCGCGACACCGCGCCGTGCGCCCCCTGTCACGCGCTCAGTGCGACGCTTCGCTAGGCCCGTTCGTGCAGATGAAGTAATCCGACGTCGCGGGGTAGCGGTAGAGGCCCGCGAAGCACATCTCCGAGTGGGTGCTCTCGCCGAAGGTGACCGTCTTGTCGGTGGTGTTGGTGTGCGTGCACTCGACCTTGACGTTGTCGCCCATCGCCATGCGGAGGGGCTTTATCTGCGCGAACGACTGCTCGTTGAAGTCGTAGGGGGCATCGTGGATCACGACGTCGCCTTCGATGGAGCTCTCTGCCGTCACCTTCATGTACGTCCCGAGCACGTGCATGTGCGGCGCGACGGCGATGAGGGTCGTGTCGTCGGACATCAGACAGCCGCCCACGGTCGTCGTCTTCTGCATCGGGGGCAGGTTGATGGAGACGGTGCCCGCGAGAAAGCCTTCCGCGGTCTGCTGGACGTCGGCGGCGGGCATGCTGCGCCCACGCGTGCCCGAGGTGCCGGTGATGGGATCGGCGCTCGTGTTGAACAGGTGAAGGTTCAGGAGGAGCTGCGTGCCCTTCGGGATCTTGACGGCGATGCCGGAGGGGAGCTCGAAGGTGTCGGTTCCCACGCCCGAGCTGAACACGTCGAGCGTCTTGTTCTCGGCGACGGTGCAGGGGATGACGCCGTCCGGCTTGTCCGGCGGCCCCATGGTGAGGAGGGTGTGGTGCGTCCCTTTCGGGATGATCGCGGAGAAGGTGTTCACGTACATGTCTTCCGCGATCGTCTTGCGGACGCAGACGTAGCCCTCCTGGCCCGGGTCCATCGTCCAGTCCCCGGTGATGAGCGTGCTGAAGTCACTCAGCACGCCGCCGGCATCGCCCCCCGTCGTGGTGGACCCCTGCGGAGCCGGGCCCGCGTCCGTCGCAGGCGCGACGGTGCCCTTCGAGACCTTCTTCGCGGGCGCTCCAGTCGAGGCATCGCTCCCGCAGCCGACGACCGAGGCGCACGTGAGCGCGATCACCCAGCAGGCACTTCTGTTCCACAGAACGCCCTCGGTCACCGAGAGCTCTGCCTGTGAATGGTCCGCCGTCTTCATGTGATCGCCGCCTTTCGCGAAGCCCCAAGACACTATCCCGGTCTCTCGGTGTCGACCAGTAGCTGCGCCGCGCCAGCGGACGGGGACGGCGTCGCGCGCGGCTAATAACGCCCTGCTCGACCTGATGCGGCAGCCCGATACACGGGTCCGCTGGAGCAGGCTGGCACGCCGGTCTCGGCACTCGTGGATGGCACCCGAAGCCAATCATTGGCCGCACGCGACGCCGTCCCCGAGGTATCAAAGAACTACGCGAGCGGAGCGAGCGCGCCGAAGGCGGCGGGGGGAGCAGTTCGCCG
>CAYUAW010000462.1:2797-5826 GCA_964442485.1 uncultured Polyangiaceae bacterium | reverse complement strand
GCGCATACCCGTTGCCGTCGTGCTCCGTCACCTGGCGGCGGGTGAAACGGCCGAGCAGATCTTCGCGGCTTGGCCCGAGCTCGAGCCCGAGGATGTCCGAGCTTGCCTGCAGTATGCTGCCTGGCTCGCGACAGGACGCACCCTCTAACTGCCACCGGCCGCGTGAAGATCTTTGTGGACGTCGATATTTCCCCTCGCGTCGTAGAGTACCTGCGGCAAGCGGGGCACGACGCGGAACCAGGAGGACCTCTTGGTCGAGACTAGTGCCCGCCGCCTTGCGGCGTGAGCGCGACGTCCTTCGCGCTCGGCCCGAGCAGCGTCCCGCACATGGTCTTGCAGAGGATGTCCTTCGGCTTGCACGTGCACGCGCCCCGCTTCTTCGCGAGAAGCTTTTCCTTCATCTGCTGGATCGTGAAGCGCGCGTAGCCCTCGATGCGGCTCATCGGCGTCTTCGCCTTGATCTGCTTCGGCGTGCGCGGATCGTTGGGCTCGCCGTCCGGGCCGCTGCAGCAACGGAAGCCGAGGAAGTAGTAGTAGAAGCCCTCGTCGTGCGTGTAGATCTTCGGTCGGCACTGGTTGCGAACGCCCTTGTACCAGGGGCCGCCGGTATGGACGCTGTCGAACTTGCCGCGGAAGTCGCTCGAGTACGTCTCGCTCGCGACGACGTCGTCGGTGTTGCCCGCGAGATCTGCGATGCCGAAGTCGCTGATGCAGTCGGGCTGAGCGCCGTTGCGCACTCCCTGCCACAGGCGAGCGAGCTCTTCGGGGTCGCGCTGCGCGACCTTCACCATGTTGGGGCCGTCCCAGGGGCGGTCGCCGTTGCACTTGCCGGGGTCGCGCTTGAAGCCGTAGGGGAAGGGCTTCATCTCGGGGCCCTCGCAGGCGAGCGTCCACTCGCTCTCCGTGCACATCCGCTTGCCCACCGCCCCGCACTTCACCTCGGCCTGGTAGAAGTTGTTCATCACCTCGGGGCGCTCGCCCTTCACGTTGGGCCAGGCGTACTCGTCGATGCAGAACCGCTTGTGGACGTGCTCGCCCACGCATTTCGACGGCGGCTTGAAGTCCTCGCAGACGACCTTCTTGTTCGATTCGTCGTACCAGCTCCGGAGGCACTGTTGCTCGACGTCCGTGCAGTAATCGCCGTCAACGAGCTTCATGCCCTCGGGGCAGGTGCTCTCCGTGGAAGCGGCCTTCGACGTTGCCGCAGGGGCGGCCTTCGGTGCGGCAGGTGGGCGCGAGCTCGCGGAAGGCTCGGGCGCCGAGAGCGCGGGAGCGGGGCCCTGTCGCGGCGCCGCGGAGACCACGCCTGCGGCAAGAAGGGCGACCAGAGCGAACAACCGGCGCATGGTCCCCCTTACCGCGAGTCTCGCCTTCACGGCGAGAATCTGGAAAGGGTGCGAGGTGTCGGCGCCGGTGCGAAAGCCGGCGGACGTCGTGCCCCGGCGACCGAGGCTGCCGGATGATTGCTAAGCGTCTCGGAGGGATGGCATCCTAGACGGCTCGATGTGGCGTTCGGGGGAACCGTGAAGGCCGAGGCGCGCAGCTAGTGCCGACGAGGGGGGACAAGGGCTCGGGCCGTCGGTCGTCTGCCGGTCAGGAGCCTCCAGGAAGATTGGCCGACGCCGGGGCGTCCAGGGTGCTGGTCGTCGAGGACGACGAGCTTCTCGCCAAGGCGCACTCGCGCCTCCTCTCTGCGATCGGGCATCGCGTGATGGGTCCCGTCGCGACGGCGAAGGAAGCCCTCTCCGCCGTCGCGACCGAGTCGCCCGATCTGGTGCTCATGGACGTGGGGCTCGGCGGCGGCATGGATGGGATCACCGCCGCGCGGGAGATCCGGCGGCACACTCACGTCCCCATCGTACTCGTCAGCGGTCGTGGCGACGTGGATGCGCTCGAGCGCGCCGCGGAGTGCGACGCCGCGGCGTTCCTGCTCAAGCCAGTGGAGATGGAGCAGCTTCGCGCGACCCTGCAGCTCGCGCTGTCACAGCGCGTGAGCCGGGCGCGCGCCAGCTGGCTCGCGGCCCTGTTCGAGAAGCTCGCCGACGCCTTGCCCGTTCCGATCGCGCTCCGGGATCCTGCTTCCGGCGCGACCTTCTCGAACGCCGCAGCGCAGGCCAACGCCGTCGGGCCCGAGCGTGGACAGGGTGCGGCCGAGCAGAGCGGTGTGGCCGCCATGCGGCGCGACATGCTCTCCCCACGGGAGCGGGAGGTCCTGGACGACTTTCTGCGTGGTCTGCAGGTCGACACCATCGGACGAAGGCTCTTCATCAGCCCTCAGACGGTGCGCAACCATCTGAAGCGAATCGGGCGGCGCTTCGGCGTGCACAGCCAGGCCGAGCTCCGCGAGCTCTTCGCGCACGGTCGCGACCGGAGCTGAGCTCCGGCGATCAGCGTGCCGGCGCGCGTCCGCGCTGGACTATCTCGGAGGTGATGTCGCGGATGGAGAGCACGGCGTGAGCGAGCCCCGCCTTCGCCACGTGTCCGGGCATCCCCCAGACGACCGAGGACAGCTCGTCCTGCACGACGATGCGGCCGCCGGCCTCGACGATGGCACGGCTGCCTTCGAGGCCGTCCTGTCCCATCCCCGTGAGCACGACGCCGAGCGCACCGCTTCCCGCGAGCTTCGCCACCGATCTGAAGAGCACGTCGACGGCCGGCCGATTGCCGTGCGTCGGTGGGTCGTCGAGCAGATCGGTCACGAGCAGAGCGCCCTCTCGCCGCAGCACCAGGTGTCGGTCACCCGGGGCGATGAACACCTTGCCCGCGACGAGGGGTTCGCCGCCATGCGCCTCGACGACCGGAAGCCTGGCGCGCCCGCTCATGCGATCGGCAAGCAGCTTCGTGAACATCGCCGGCATGTGCTGCACCACGACCACCGGGACGCCGAAGTCCTTCGGGAGCGAGCAGACGATCTCGTCGAGCGCCACGGGTCCGCCCGTCGAGGAGCCGATCGCGATGATGGTCGTCGGCTCTTGCCTCGTCGGCTCTTGCCTCGTCGGCTCTTGCCTCGTCGGCTCTTGCCTCGTCGG
>CAYUAW010000462.1:0-2697 GCA_964442485.1 uncultured Polyangiaceae bacterium | reverse complement strand
GCCTCGTCGGCTCTTGCCTCGTCGGCTCTTGCCTCGTCGGCTCTTGCCTCGTCGGCTCTTGCCTCGTCGGTTCGGGCTTCGGCGCAGGGACGGCGAGACGGGGATGGGGGCTCGAGGCCTTCGGCGCCTCGCTCGGCCGCGCCTTCAGCGCGAGGATCTTCGGGATGAGTCGCGTGCGCACGTGTTCACGGGCGGCCTCCCGCCCCCCGGTGTTGCTCGGCTTGCCGACGTAGTCGGTCGCGCCATGGAACATGGCCTCCACGGTGGTGACGGCCCCGCGCTGCGTGAGATGGCTGAACATGATGATCGGCACCCGCGGGTGGGTGACGCGGACGCGCTTCAGGAACTCGATGCCGTCCATCCCCGGCATCTCCACGTCCAGCACGATGACGTCCACCGTGACGCTCCGGACCATTTCCAGCGCGGTGAAGCCGCTCGCGGCAGCCCCGACCACTCTGATGGTCGGTTCTGCTTCCAGGATCTTGACGAGCATGGAGCGGACGCTCGCGGAGTCTTCCACGACGAGGACCCGGACCAGGTCACCCGACATTTGCTTGCCTCTCGGTCCGCGGCACCCGGATGACGACGGTCGTCCCGACGTGCCGCTCGGTGGTCAGCACGAGCGTGCCACCGATGGCCTCTATCGCGGCGCGCGCGGCCTCGAGCCCCATTCCGCGGCCGGCCAGGGCGCTCACCTGGTGCGCCGTCGAGACGCCGGGAAGGAACGCCAGCTCGATGAGCTCCGTCGTGGTCATGCCGACGGTGGCCTGCTCGGTGGCGAGCCCGCGCTTCACGACACGCTCCTTCAACGCGCCGAGATCGAAGCCGCAGCCGTCGTCGCGGATCCGGATGAAGAGCTCGTGCGGACCCTCTTCGACCTCGATGAGCAGCGTGGCGAAGTAGGGCTTGCCGAACGACGCTCGAACCCGCGGCGGCTCCACGGCGTGGGCCACCGCGTTGCGCAGGACGTGCGAGAGGGGCCCACGCAAGCACTCCACGAGGTGGATGGGGACCCGTACCTTCGTACCACTCAGGCACACCTGCACGTGCTTGCCGTGCTCGCCCGCGAGCCTTCGCGCCTGCCGGAGCAGACTCACGAACGCCTCGCCGGCGAGCTCGCGCGGGCGGGATTCCGGTATCTCGCTCCCCGTCACGACGTGCAAACCGAGCTCGCGCCGGAGCGCCTTCGTGAGCGTCCGGATGCGACGCAGAGTGGGCCCGTCGACCGACTGCAGCGCCCCCTCGATGCACGTGGAGATCACCTCCTCGACGGCGTGCGCGAGCATCTCGACATGATCTTCCCCGATGAACCCGGCGGCGCCCTTGAGCGTGTGCATCGCGCGAAACGCGCGCTGGACCGAAGCCCGCGTGCAATGGTCGGCCCAATCGGCCACCTCGCGATCGAGCGCGTCGACGTAACCGGCGGCCTCCGCCACGAACTCGGCGTCCTCCGTCGCTTCGGTCAGGGCGCTCGGGTTCACGCTTTCAGGAACGACCGGAATAGCCCGCGAGTTGAGGGCCTACGCGACCGCTTTGCGCTACTTTTTCGAAGATTTCCCGCAACCTTCATGGAGGGCCGGCCGGTCGACGCCGAGGCGGCGCGGCCCGGGCGCCGGGCCGTTCGGGAGAAATGAGAATGGGCCGAGCGCTCATACCCGCTTCCGGGTGTCGCTCGGCCCACTCACGGCCCGGGCAAGAATGTCCGGGACGCGTGCCTCAGCCCTGGAAGATCTTCATGGACGCGGCGCCGCCCATCGCGAACTCGTCCGCGTTGGCCATGTCGGTGATCTTTCCGATATTGGCGGCGATGTCCTCGGGCGTGACGCTGTCGCCGAGCTTCGCGCCCTTGGCTTCCACGATGGCGACCTTGCTGTAGTGGCCCGCGCCCGCCTCGATGATGAGGCCGGTCGGCGCCTGCTCGCTGCAGAGGTAGAGCACCGCCGGCGTCACGAGCTCTGGCTTGAGCTTCTTGAAGAACTCCTCGGGGATGCCGAGGCCCTCGGTCATGCGCGTCGCCGCGATCGGCGCGATCGCGTTCACCTTCACGTTCTTCTTCTCGCCCTCGATCTTCAGGGTGTTCATCAGGCCGATGAGGCCGAGCTTCGCCGCGCCGTAGTTCGACTGACCGAAGTTGCCGTACAGACCGGAAGAGGACGTCGTCATGACGATCCGGCCGTAGCCCTTCTCGTTCATGACGGGCCACGCGGCCTTGGTCACGTACATCGAGCCGAGCAGGTGGACGCTCACGATGAGCTCGAAGTCCTCGATTGAGCCCTTCATGAAGGACTTGTCGCGGAGGATGCCCGCGTTGTTGATCAGGATGTCGACCGTGCCGAACGCCTTCACGGCATCGGCGACGATGCTCTCGGCGCCCTTCTTGTCCGAGACGGACGCGCCGTTGGCGATGGCTTCTCCGCCCGCCTTCTTGATCTCCTCGACCACCGCCTGCGCCGCTGCGCTGGAACCACCGGAGCCATCGACCGAGGCACCGAGATCGTTGACGACGACCTTCGCGCCGCGCTTGGCCAGCTCGATTGCGTGGATCCTGCCGAGGCCCGCGCCGGCGCCCGTAACGATTGCGACTCTACCCTTGAAATCGATGGTCATTTTCCGTTCTCCTGTGGCCAGTTTTTGAACGGACGGGGGTTACGGCACGACCTGTACACTGTCAATCGAAATTGAGGGCGGACGCAGGAA
>CAYUAW010000461.1:2687-5827 GCA_964442485.1 uncultured Polyangiaceae bacterium | reverse complement strand
CCGCTCCGTCCCCTTCATCGATGTTGCTCCCCCTCGTCATCGCGTTCCTTTCGGTCGCGTTCGGAACGGCGCTGGCGCTCGTTCCTCGCGAGGGGGCTCGCATCATGAAGCCCATCCGCATCGTCGCCCTGATCGCGGCCGTCGCGGTGATCGCCACCCACCTGCTGCCCGAGGCGCTCCACGACCTCGGGCCGTGGGCGCTCCTCGCGTTCGCGGCGGGCATGGCCTTCCCATGGCTGATGGATCTCCTCGGCGGGCTCATCGGGCGTGAAGGCAAGCCGGGTGCCGCATCGACGCCGCTCGCGACGTTGGAGCTCAGCTACGCCGGGCTCGTCGTCCACCGGTTCGGCGACGGTCTCTCGATGGGAGCCATCACTCGCTCGAGCGACACGCCGACGGCGGCGCTCACGGTGCTGCTCGCCCTGGCCGCGCATATCGTGCCGGTGACCACCGTCATGGTTCTCGCGTTCATCTCGCTGAAAGGGCGGCGTACGGCGATGATCCGGGCGGTGGGCCTCGGAGTCGCGACGATGGGTGGCGTCGTCGTCGCGATGCTCGCGCTGGAACGGGGACCCAGGGACGTTTCCCCCTGGATTTCGGCGATCGTCGCCGGGCTATTGCTGCACCTCGTGGCACCGGCCCTTCCCTGGTGGGGGAAGCGCGCCGCGGCCGGCGAACCCTGAGGGCCGCCCCCATAGGCGTCCGCAGGGGCTCGAAAGTCGAACGGAAATGCTAAAGTCCGATTCCTCGTGGGCCGTAACGACGAACCGTGGGAAGACCAGCCGACGACGGTGCAAGACGTGCCCGTCCCGGCGTCGGTGCGCGTTCGGGTCAAGAAGCCGTTCGCGCTCGAGCAGGTCGCCGGCCCCGGGGCGCCCCGTGAGCACCTGCTCGAGTCGGACGAGATCATCGTGGGGCGCTCGCTGCAGGCGAACATCTTCGTCGACGGCAACGGGATCTCGCGGAACCACGCTGCCATCCGCCGGACGGGCCCGGAGTACACCTTCACGGACCTCAACAGCGCGAACGGCGTCTACCTGAACGGCATCAAGACGCACTCCGCCGTGCTGCGCGAGGGCGACATGCTCCAGCTCGGAGACGTGATTTTCGTGTTCCACGAGGGCAGCTGATGCCGTCGTTCGTGAAGTTCTGGGGTACCCGCGGTTCGATTCCAACTCCCGGTCACAAGACACGACGTTACGGCGGCAACACCTCGTGCGTCGAGGTGCGCATCGACGACACCCTCTTCGTCTGCGACGGCGGCACCGGGCTTCGCGAGCTCGGCGTCGACCTCCAGAACCGGACCGACCGGGTGACCGCGCACCTCTTCTTCAGCCACACGCACTGGGATCACATCCAGGGCTTTCCCTTCTTCCTGCCCGCGTACTCGCCGACTGCGGAGCTCCACGTCTACGACGTCAAGAAGAACGATCAGCGCGTGCAGAGGCTGCTGCTCGGCCAGATGCAATCGGAGTACTTCCCCGTCAGCTTCGGGGATCTGGGCGCGCAGATCAATTTCGCCGACCTCGACACCGGCGAGAAGACGATCGACGGAACACTCGTCAACCACATCGAGCAGACTCACCCGGGCCGGAGCTTCGCGTACTCGTTCACGAAGGGTGGCTGCAAGATCGTCTACGCGACCGACAGCGAGCTCGATCTCGTCATCACGAACCCGGTGGAGTCCGAGAAGGACCCCTTCGCGCTGCGCAAGCTCCCGGACCCCATCGTGCGCTTCGCGGCAGAGTCCGATCTGCTCGTCGCCGACGGACAGTATACCGACGAGGAATACCCGAAGAAGAAGGGGTGGGGTCATGCACGCGCCACGACGGCCGTCGACCTGGCGATCCAGGCCGGTGTCAAGCAGCTCGCCCTCTTTCACCACGACCCGATGCACACCGATGAATCTCTGGATGATATCGTCGACGGTTGCCGGAAACGGGTCGCGGTTCTCGGTTCCAGGCTGGTCGTTTTCGGTGCTCGCGAAGGGGTCGAACTGAAGCTCGCTTGACGAGGAGCTCTCCTTGCGTGCCTGATCGCTGATTCGAGGATGGGCGACACGAACGCGGGCAGCAAGGCGGCCTCCGAGAGGCTCGGAACGTCGCTCGGGGAGTGGCAGCTCGAGGCGCTGCTCGGCGCGGGCGGCATGGCCACCGTGTACTCCGCGCGATCGCCGGCGGGAGCGCGCGCGGCCGTCAAGGTGCTGCACTCGGAGCTCGTCACGAGCAGCGACGTGCGTCACCGCTTCGCGCAGGAAGGCGCCGCTGCGAGCCGCGTGGGCCATCCGGGCGTCGTCGAGGTCCTCGGTAGCGGCGAGGGAGCGGACGGCACCTGCTACCTCGTGCTCGAGCTTCTGGACGGCGAGCCGCTCGGCCGTGCGCTGCGCCGCGGCGAGACGCTCACCCTGCCACGATTGCTCGAGGTGCTCGATCAGGTGCTGGACGTGCTCGCCGAAGCGCACGCAAAGGGCATCGTCCACCGCGATCTGAAGCCCGACAACCTCTTCGTGACAAAGGACGGCCGCATCAAGGTCCTCGACTTCGGCATCGCGCGCATCCTCGACGGCAACACCAGCGGCCACATGACGCGCGCCGGGATCGCACTCGGCACCGTCCCCTTCATGTCGCCCGAGCAGGCACTCGGCAAGCGCGACCAGGTCGACGGCCGCTCGGATCTCTTCTCGCTCGGCGCGATGACGTTCCGCCTTCTCGCGGGGCGAAACGTCCATCAAGAGCCGACCGACGCCGACACGCTGGTCGCGATGGCCACGAAGCCCGCGCCCCCGCTCCTGTCCGTTGCTCCGAGCGCGCCGGCGGGGCTCGCTGCGATCGTCGATGTCGCGCTCGCGTTCTCGAAGGACTCCCGCTACCCCGACGCGCGGACCATGCAGACCGACGTTCGCGCGGTGATGGAGCGAAAGCCGCCACCTCATGCGACGCGCATCCGTCTCGCCCGCGAGATGAGCACGCGGATCGATCTGCCGGCGCCAAGGAGCAAGCCCGAAGCGGCGCCCGCGTCGGAAGCCACGTCGTCCGCGGCAAGCGGTGGTGCTCCGACGGCGCCAGGCTCTGCAGCCATATCCTCTGCGGCGCACGAGCTCTCACCGACGCGGCCGAACCCATTTCCGCCGAGCGCGCCGG
>CAYUAW010000461.1:0-2587 GCA_964442485.1 uncultured Polyangiaceae bacterium | reverse complement strand
GCCCCTGCGACGTCCGGCATTCCGGCATTTCGTCCGCGTCACGGTTCGTCCCCGTGATGGCCGTGCGGTCTCACCAGGGGATCGCGGTGCCGTCGCGAAAAAAGCCGCCCGTCGGTCCGCTCTCCGGAACGAGCGCGGCCCACGCGATGCTCGCTGCTCCCTGCACGAGCGTCCGCGGCGCGGCGCTGCCGCCCATGTCCGTCTGCACCCAGCCCGGGCACACCGCGTTCACCTTGATCCGACGCGGCGCGAGCTCCCTCGCGAAGACCCGTGCCAGCGCGTTCAGGCCGACCTTCGACACGCGATAGGCGGAGCTCGGCCATCCGCGCTCCGAGTGGCGACCGAGCGCAACATCGCGCACGAACTCCTGCACGAGCCCCACCAGCGTCGCGCGCGTCAGACCGTTCGCCAGGAACCGCCTGCGGAGCTCCGGTGACAGCGCAGAGAGCTTCCCCATGGCGCTCGACACCATGACGATCCGCCCGTCGTCGCGGAGCGCCGGCCCGAGCATGTCCGTCACCCGCAGCGCGCCCGTGAAGTTCACGTTCACCGTCTTCTCCGCCACCTCGGCGTCGAAGCCGTGCATCGAGATGCCGGCATTGTTCACCAGCACGTCGAGGGTCTGCCCCCGCGCAGAGAGCCGCTCCGCGAGCGCCGAGACGCTCGTGTCGTCGGCCACGTCGCAGATCTCGTGCACCACGTCGAGCCGCTCGCGCCGCAGCGCCGCCACCGCGTCGCGACCCTCCGCCTCGCGCCGGCTCGAAGCGATCACCAGCATCCCGGCCTGTCCGAGCTGCCGACACACCTCGAGCCCGAGCCCCCGGTTCGCACCCGTCACCAGCGCCGTCCGCGCATCCATGCCCCGAGTATGCCCGTGCTCCGTCGGTTTCCCGACCCACGTCTCAGGGCGCTTCCCCGCGGTGGCACCCTCCCCCGCCGAAACGCCCCCGAACCCGCCGATTCTCTTGAACCGCCCCCCCGAGATTGCTATGAACCCCGCCACTTACCGCTCGGGGCGGTAGTTAAGTTGGTTATAACGCCGGCCTGTCACGCCGGAGGCCGCGGGTTCGAGTCCCGTCCGCCCCGCTGAAAAGACGCTGAATCGATCGACGAGGCCTAGGGGAGAACTGATGCGGGTACCTCAGCGGGTACCTCGATTCGTGCGGGAAGCTGTCGGCCATCGACGAGTCGTGTATTTCGACAAGGAGCGCTCAGCGAACTCTGGCGAAACAAGACGATCGCCGAGCCATCCCTTCGGCGCGTTCGACGCCGGCTGGTCTCGCCGTACTTCCACAGGCGATCGCGGATCCTTCTGGGGCCGAAGATCCTGACCGAGCTCGCGCCGCTCCACGGCCGCCAACAGTTCGCGGACGAAATTCGCTTCCTTCGGTCCGTCCCTGACATTCTCTACCTGCGCGCAGACGCCGAGCGGATGCAGCTAGAAGTCGCGGCGGCGCTCGATCACGACGTTGCGGACGTCTATTTGCCGGAAGAGGAGGCGCAGATCATTCTCATGCAAGGGGCCTCAGACGCCAATCTGTTGCGCGCCGAAGCCGCCCAGTTGGACTCCGAAAAGCAGATATTCGGAGACGCCATGCGCAACGCGTTTCGCTCCTCGACGCAGCGGTTCTCGAGTCGCAGCGAACGCAACAAGCTCGGTAGGGAGTGGTTTCGAGACCCCGTTCCGGTAGTTCGCGACTGGGCGATCGATTACATGCGCCGTCATCGGAAAGACCTGCGACTTCCCGCCGACGAGCAGACTTGGCCGGCGCCGGAGATGCTCGCGACGATTTGGGGCGATAGGGCGTACTGGTGCGCGCACATCTCTCGGAGTCATCAAAACGACAGCCCAGCCAAAGAGAACGACTACGCCGACTGGCGCCACTACGTCGCGGCGATGTACGCCGATGATCTCATCGTTGAGGACGGGGGCTTCCGCGCGATCGCCGAAATGTGTCCTCCGCCAAAGCCACGCGTTCTCCGCCTTGCTGCTTGGGTTGAAGAAATCCTTCGCTCGCCAGACGCCTAGCGCCGCACGCGCCCGCCTCGCAAATCTCACACACGAGCGCCGCGCCGCAGTGGCATCGGTCGTCCACGATGCATGCTTAGCGCCGTCGCGGACCGGGGCCAGCGTGGTCACCGAGCGGAAGCGCCGAGCGCTCGCCTCGGGCCGTCTTGCCGGACGAGGCTCCGGCAGCGATCGCCGTCGCGTGGCCCGTCCGCTTCCGCGTCGAGGTCACTTGCTCGTCGATATGGTGCCCGTTCTCCGGGAGCCCAGATGATCGCTCGAACTGACAAACGGTCTGGCCTCCGACTTGCACGATCAACGCTCCCCGGCGTCAGGTTTGCTATGGATCTGACGACGATGTCTTGCGCGGCGCGACTCACCGCAGGTCGGCGCCGATGCGCGCGGCGATCGGTGGGAGCCCTACCTTCAAGCCTTCGGCGGCCTCGCCAGCTCTTTCCATGAGCGAGTCGAAGTCGTCGTAGATGTACGTCCCCGATGAAGGGAAGTGAGGGATCCCGTTCTTGAGCAGATCTGTTCCGTAGCTGAGCTCCTGGGAGTACAGGCGCGATCTGGTCTTCG
>CAYUAW010000460.1:0-5850 GCA_964442485.1 uncultured Polyangiaceae bacterium | reverse complement strand
CGAACTGCTCCCCCCGCCGCCTTCGGCGCGCTCGCTCCGCTCGCGTAGTTCCGCACCTTTGATGCCTCGGGGAGGACGTCGGCGTCGATGGAATCTGCCAAGAAACCGCGGTTTGCGCCGCGTCTCGCGTCGATCTATGGAGCCAGTCGCGATGTCGGAACGTGGCAAGACTCTCGTCGCGGCCGCGGTGCTCGCCGCCGCCGTGGGGGTGTACCTGGAGATCTCCTATCAGCAGAAGCTGAAGGAGAAAGGCATCCAGGATCCCGCGCTGTCTCCCGCGCCGTCGAGCACGCGCTGACTCCGGGAACGCGTCACGTCGTGTGGTTCGTGTAGTACGCCGCTCGCGCACGCACGGAGACGAGCAGAGCGGCGCGCTCCGCCGGGGGCGGCAGCGGTGCATTCCTCGGCAGGACGAGCGCGGTGAGCGAACCCCCGTATACGCAAGCGGAGTCGAGACCCGTCGCGTCGCTTCGCAGCTGCAGGCCGCGGCGAGCATCGTGGCCGAAGACGATGTGGGGCGCGCCGCGATAGTGCTCGCTCCAGCTCGCGTCACCGGCGGAGGCGCTCGGGACGCCTCCCTCGAGCGAACGAATGTGCAGAAGCGTCCACGGAGCCTGTTCACGGACGGGTATGCCGGGGGCGAGCCCGGCGTGAACGACGAGCGCGCCGTGCTCGGGCACCTCCAGAAACAGCGGGAGGCCCTCGAGGAGCGCCCATTCCTCGGCAGGCAACGCCGCGAGCAAGGCTTCGTGCGTCGGTCCCATCTTCGTCGTCGACTCGCCGGAGAGTCGTGCGCGACGCACGTCCAGCAACCGGGCTTCGTGATTGCCGAGCACACCCCTGGCGTGCACCTCGCGAAAGAGACGCAGGACGCCCGCCGTATCGGGCCCCCGGGCGACCAGATCTCCAACGAAGTACACCGCATCCCCGGCCGCCGGTCCGACCTTCGCGAGGAGGTCCTCGAGCTCCGGTGCGCAGCCGTGCACGTCTCCGATGAAGATGCTCCGGGCCATGCCGAACGGGGAAGGTATAGCGAAAGCTCAGAGGTCCACACGGGCCCGGGGAGCGGACCGGAGATCTTCCTTTCAATCCCGGTCGTTACCTGGACCGTGTACCCCCCTCCCCCGTCCGCCCCGACTGGAAACGGCGCTTGCTTCGGCAGGGTGTCGCGTGATACCCGTGCTGGTCGAAATTCCTGGGAGGCTATACATGCCGACTGCTCGGTCCGCTGCTGCTGCGACGCTCTCTGTCCTCGTTCTCGCCGGTTGTGGCGGCGAAAAGCCGAAATACACGCCCCACGCCGCCCCAAGCGGGGTGACGGTGAGCCTTCCGCCGGTACCGAACGTGCCGCAGAAGCCGATAAAGGCGGGTGACGCCTACACGGTCTGGGGGGCCAGCTATCAGCTCCGAAGCCGCGTCCACCACAAGGACGTTGCTGACAAGGACCTGAAGATCACGGGTTACATCTCGAAGACGAACCTCGCGGATGCCCCGGCCTGCGCCATCCACAAGACCGGCAAGGAAGATCCGGAGGGCTGCCGGCCCCCGATCCCCACGTTCTGGCTCTGCGACACGAAGGACGCGGCCGACCCCGACTGCATCCGGGTCATGGGCTGGGCGTCGAACTTCGCCCAGCTCCACGACGCCATCGAGCAGTACGACAAGGAAAAGGCGAAGACGGGGAAGGACAAGGAAGCCTTCACTGACAACTTCTGGGGCGTGAAGGTCCCCGACCCGCTGCCGTCGAAGGGGGCGAAGGTCAACGTGAAGGGCGGCTACGCCACGACGTTCACGAAGGCCACCTCCGGCACCGTCGCCGACCCCATCATGGGTGTTCTCACGTACTCGGAGATCGAGGTGCTAGAACCGGCTCCGGAAGAAGCAACACTTCCCGGGATGAAGCGAAAGAAGTAGCCGGGGCGAAGCGAGTACGCGGGCACCGGCGAACGCTTTTAGCGTGCGCCGCGCCAGGCGAGAGGCGGTAGGCTCCGGCCGGAGTTGGCCCATCGCCTCATCGGCCTCCTGGCCCTGATTCTCGGGGTCATTCCGGTAGGTTGCGTCAAGAAAGACTACCCGGGGGAAGCCCCCGTGGTGTCCGCCGTCGAGCTGGAGGGCGCCGACGCGGTCGATCCGAACGACGTGCTCGGTCGGCTCGCCACCGCGTCCTCGCCGCGGTTTCTAGGGATCTGGGACGGCGTCGTCTTCGACTACGAGGTCTTCGACCAGACCTTGCTCGAGCACGACCTCGAGCGGATAGAGCGCTACTACCGCGCGCGCGGCTACTACGAGGCGCAGGTGACGGCGGCGCGTGTCGTGACGACCGACTCGCACCACGTCCGCGTCGAGCTCCGCGTGGTGGAGGGCACGCCGGTGCTCATCGCCGGCGACGTCACGACGCCGGGGCTCGAGCGGCTGCCGTTCGCGGCCGCCGTGGCTGCGAACCGCGCCGTGACGCTGCACCCCGGCGATCGCTTCGACGAGGCCGTCTACGAGCGCTCCAAGGCGGACATCGTCCGCGCGCTCGCCGACGACGGATATGCATTCGCGAAGGTCGAGGGCCGAGTCCAGGTCGACATCGCGCGGCACGAGGCCACGGTGCGCATCGACGTCACGCCGGGGCCGCACGCCGTCTTCGGTCCGGTGCGCATCGTCGGGCTGAAGGAGATCCCCGAAGGCCCCATCCGCCGGAACCTCGACCTGCGCGAGGGCAAGGACTACTCGCGCGCGGAGCTCGAGGACTCGCGCACGGCGCTCGTGAACCTCGGTGTGTTCGCGACCGTCGACGTCCGGCAAGATCTCTCACATCCCGAGAAGGCCGTGGTGCCGGTCACCGTCACGGTCGAGGAAGCGCCGCTGCGCACGTTCCGGCTGGGCGCAGGCATCAACTTCGACGTCCTAGAAGCGTCGACCCACCTCACCATCGGCTGGGAGCATCAGAATTTTCTGGGCGGCCTGCGGCGCCTGAAGCTCGAGCTGAAGCCGGGTCTCGTCTTCTATCCGACGCGCATGGACAACTTCGAGGCCCCGCGCAACGTGCTCCCGGAGGGACGACTGCGTGCGCAGCTCGAGCAGCCCGCGTTCCTCGAGGGACGGACGCGCGGCTTCGTCTCGGGCGAGTTCGACGTCTATCCCCTGCTGTACCCCGAGCTCGGGACGGACCCGACCAAGCCCGAGAACGTCATCGGCTACGTCGAGGTGAAGACCCAGGTCGGCGCGAGCCGTGCGTTCTTCGGGCATCACCTTTACCTGACGCCGTCCTATTCGTGGCAAGCGAACTTCCCCTTCGTGTACCTGGGGGAGACCTCTCTCCGCACCGTGCACGTCTCGTATCCGGAGCTCGACGCGATCCTCGACTTTCGTGACGATCCCATCGAGCCTCACCGCGGCTTCTTCCTGAGCAATACGGTGCAGGTCGCCGGCTACCTCTTCGGCGGCGATGCCTCCGACGTGAAGGTACAGCCGGAGCTCCGCACATACGTCCCCATCTCGAAGAGCGTCACCTTCGCCACGCGCGCCACCATCGGGTTTCTCTTTCCGACCAACTACGGCGGCACTCTCAGCCCGAACAGTGCGACACCGCCAGACCCCGCCAGCCCCGCCTGGCAGCGGGATCAGCAGATCCTCCTCTTTCGCGCCTTCTACTCGGGCGGCCCCAACTCGAACCGCGGTTATCCGTTTCGCGGGGTCGGTCCGCAGGGCGTCCTCGGCTACCTCCTTCCCAGTACTGCAGGGTGTCAGTTCGCGATGCCGACCGAGGCGTGCTTCCGTCCGCTCGGGGGTCTCACGCTCTGGGAAGCCTCGGCAGAGGTCCGCTTCCCCATCGTCGGCCCGCTCCGCGCTGCCCTGTTCGTCGACGCGAGTGACGTCACGCGCGCCGTTGGTCAGATCCGCTTCACCTACCCGCACCTGTCGCCCGGCATCGGGCTCCGCTACGCCACCCCGGTCGGCCCCATCCGTCTCGACGTCGGCTATCGCGTGCCATACCTGCAGCAGCTGGGCGTGAAGACTCTCCTCTCGTCGGAGGGCACGCAGACCACGGTTTTCGGCGCGCCCATCGCCGTGAGCTTCGCGCTCGGCGAGTCGTTCTGAGACGGCGGGGATGCCGCGCGCGTCAGGGGCAGAGCGACTCGAAGGGATGATCCTTCATCAGAGGACACGCCTGATCGGCGTTGACGGAGCACGTGGACGGATACGGATTCGTGCAGGCCTCCAGGGCTGCCTTGTTCGACACGTAAAACGACACCGCCGCGTCGCACGACGCCTTCTCCGCAGCAGCACTGCCTGTCTCGATGCACGATGCGCCGGTTGGAGTCCCGCATGCGTCGTCGTGCGCACAGACTGAATACACGAAGTCCGTCGCCCACTTGTTCCACGCGGTGCGATCCGCGGCAGCCGGTCCCGAATCACCGCCGCACGACAGCAGGCAGTGGCACACCAGAAAAAGAGCCGAGAATCGTCGCATATTGCCTCCTCGAAGGCGCTCCACGATGCCCACCCGGACCCATCGAGCACAGAAAATTCAACCGCTGAAGAGAATCCTACGCAGGCGGATCGTCACGCGCAACCCGACGCCGGCTCGTTCATTTCTCGTCTTGCTGCGCGAGCGAGAGGACCCGCTCGACGAACGGCAGCTTCTCTTCGGTGTAGCGCTCGCGGTCGACTTCGTGCCTTCTCGCGAGCTCTCGCTTCAGGGCCGCGTATTCCTCGGCGATACCCGGGTGCGTGCGCAGATGATCCCGAAACGCCAGGCGCTCGAACCAGAGCTTACTGCGAAACGGCACGAGGTGCAGGTGGTGCGTGCGAAAAGAGTCGGACGGCTTGCAGAGCCAGTGCATGACGTCTTCGCGATACGCTGAGTAGCAGTACCCGTATCGCGCGAGCTCGGCGATCGCGGCGCGCGACGTCTCGAGAGCCCGGACAGCCGCCATGATGTCGATCACGGGCTTCGCCGCGAGACCGGGGACCGCGGTGCTCCCGATGTGCTCGATTGGACCCACGAGCCATGGGCCGAGCAGCGTCTCGAGGGCGGCACGCTCACCCTCGAACATTTCCGGCCATGCCGCGTCGTACCGAACGATGTGGACAGGCGCGCTGGTCGTCGGCTTCTGCTCGGCGTGCGGATCGCTCATCGCTCGGCTCGCGTGTCTCTACCACGGGTAACACGGAAGCTTGCCGTGCCGGCTCGGGTGAGTCGCCGACGCGCTCGCACGCGGAGCGGAAAAGGACATCTTTTCCGCTGTGGAGCGTTCGACCTGCGCACGCCACCGCGATACGCAGCTCCAAGGGGGCGCATCGCACAGCCCTCACGTCGCACCATGAAATCACCTCTTCGCTGTTCGAATTCGAAAAAATGGGCCTGCCTCGTGCTGGCTCTCGTGCCCCTGCAGGGCTGCTCGTCCGACACGGACAAGACACGTGCTCCCACGGCCGGGAAAGACGCCGGTCGGGACGCGGGCGAGAGCGGAGGCGGGCACATCTACGTGACCATGATGGGCGACGACGAGGTGGCCGTGGTCGATGCCGAAACCCACGCCGTCACGCGGCACATCGCCGTGGGCCTGAACCCGGCTATCCTGCTCGGCACTCCGGATCGTTCCAAGCTCTACAGCGCCAACTGGGGCGACGACACCCTGTCCTCCATCGACGTCGCGAGCGCGGAGGTGACGTCGATCGCGCTACATGGTCGACCCTGGGTCATCGCGATGAGCCCCGACGGAAAGTCCCTCTATGCCGGTCTCGGCTCCAACGAGATCGCCGTGATCGACACGAAGAGCGACACCGTCGCTCGAACCATGCCGTTCGACGTCCTGCCCGCGTCGATCATCGTCAGCCCGGATTCATCGACGCTCT
>CAYUAW010000459.1:0-5865 GCA_964442485.1 uncultured Polyangiaceae bacterium | reverse complement strand
GCCGACGCAGGTCCGCGAGAGCCTCGTCGGTGGCGTGAAACTGGAACGGCCGGATGGACTTGTCGGCCGGCGCCGCTTGCGGCGCGGCCTGAGCGCTTGCTGCGAGCACGACGAGGGCGAACAGCCCCCCGACGGCAGCCGTGAACGTCATTTTTCCGAAATGGGTCACGTCGGAATCCTTTCTCGAATACCCGCGGCGCCAGCCCGAAGCGGGCCGGATGCGCTCGACAGGACCGACACCATGGTGACGTGAGCCCAGGGGCTCCATTGTACGAAGGTATCGACGCCGTTCGTTCGGATTGCGAATTCCGAGACGGGACTCACTAGTCGACGCGTCGCAGGCGGATCTGAATCGGGAGGGTGCTGTCGCTCGAGATGTTCGCCTGCTCGCCCTGCATCGCGTCGCCAGCGATGACGAGGTCGAGCTTTCGCGTCGGGCCCGGGAGATGATGACACTCGGTGTCGGTGCACTCGCAGGCGCGCGTCCCGTCGATTCCGTAGCCCCCGGGACGTGCCTTCTGGATGGCGCACCAGTCCTTGAAGAGCTCCGATGGGTTGTAGGTGAGCATCAGGTGGTTCTGCTTGAGATCCGAGAAGAGCAGCGTGTAGGAGAACCCGGCGTAGGGCGTGAGGAGCAAGGACTCTGGAAACGAGCCACCATTGGGCGGGTACGGCTTCGCGGGGTCGGTCGGCTTCGGTGGCGGCGGTGCGTTTCCGAACGTCACGGAGCCCCCGACGGCGTCCGCGTCCGCGACGGCTCCGAGGATCAGCACCACCTTCTGCGGACCCTTCAGGCCGTCGGAGAGCGGATAGGTGACGGGCGTCTCCGTCTGTCCGATCCACGTCGTCGCCCGTCGCTTCAGGTCGGGCGGCGGCCCGGCGGAAGCGTCGGTCATGCCGATCGCCGCGCCGCCGCTGCCGTGCGACAGGGCCGGTCCAGCATCCGTTCCGCGACCACCGGCGCCTTCGACGCCCGAGCCGCCGCCGGCACCGGCGTCCGGCGTGGCCGGCGGCCCGTCCTTCTTCGTCTTTCCGAGCACGGTCCCGCCGCAACCGACGGTGCATCCGGCAAAGAAGAGAACGAGCCCGGCGATCAATGTCCGCGACATGTTCACGGCGTCTCCTTCACGAGCGTGAGCTCCAGGGGCCCGAATGGATTCGTGAGCAGCGGCCCGACGAGCGTCTCTCCGACGACCCTGAGACGGCTCCAGTCCTGCGTGGTGCGCACCGCGGCATGGCACTCGCTCGTGGAGCATTCGCAGATCGGCGAATAGAACACGCACTCCGGAGTCCCCATCTCGTTCATCTGATCGTCCAGGCAGCTGCAGGGAAACTCCGTGCCGCTCGCGGACTCGCAGTGCGGTCCGTCCCAGGCAGTGCTGCACAGGACCAGCTTTCCGAGGTCGGTGTTCGACGTGGTCGCCGTCTGAGGCACGCAACGGTAGGCGTTCTTGCCGTCGAGGTCCCAGTGAATCGGTTGCTGCAGCGCGCACCACCCGGTCCAGATTTCGGACTGCGACGTCCAGAACTCGAGCTCGCCACCTTGCACGATGCCGTCGAACAACGTGTAAGTGGCGGCGTTGTAGTTACTGCGGAGAGCAAAGTAGTCCGAGGGTGGGACATCCGGGGGATAGCCGACGCCGGGGTCCGTCGGCGCAGGGTAGGGGCCGTGCGACACATCCGTGGATCTCGGGTCGACGCGGACCGTGCCGATGAGGCCGCCGTTCGGTCCGCCCGCAATCTCCAGATGGTAGCAAGGCTCCGAGGGCTTGGCCGCGGCGCTGCACCGCGCGCCGTGCAAGTTCGGGTTGAGGCTCAGGTTGACCCATTTGCCGGCGAACCTGGAAGCGTCGCCCGTGATGGCGGTCTCTGGTGGAGGCACCACGACGGGGTTCGTGAAGTCGACGGGCACCATGACGTCCGCGTAGTCCGTCGCTCTGGGCACGCCTGCGTCCGTCACGGATCGACGGCCGCCGGCGCCGCTGTTCGCGCCGCCCGCGCCGCCCTTCGAGCCGCCGCTCGAGCCGCCGGCGCTGCCTCCGTCGGGTGAGTCTGACGAGCGCGGCACGCACGCGCCGAGAAGACATTCGGACCCCGACGAGCAATCCGTGTTCGCCGAGCAAAGCCCGAGGCAGATCCCGCTGCCCTCGGGCAGCGATCCCTCGTCGCATCGTTCGGTGAGCCCGGGAGAGCGGCTCTCGAAGCAGGCCGTTCTGGATTCGGTGCAAGCATCGTCCCCCGAACAGCGCCTCGTGCAGAGCCCGCACCAGCACGCGCCCGTCCGACATTGATCGTCGCGTTCGCAGGCGCCGAGCCAGTGCGTGTCGCCGCCTTCGCTGCTGCTCGAGTCGTCGCAGGCGATCACCCACCCGAGCGCCGCCACCGAGGCGATGATTGCCCGCAAGCTATTCCCCAGCATCATCCTCATCCTCATCCTCGTCTTCCTTCACTACCTGTCCGACGTACGCCGTGACGCGCACCCATGGCTCGTCCGCCGGCTTCGGAACGCTCGTCGCCACCTTGTCGAGCTCGGCGCGAAGCGCGAGCCCCTGCTGTCGCACGGATTGCAGATAGCCGAGCACCCTCTCGGAGAGCGGATGGCTCGACCAGACGTCGAAGGTGAACGTGCTGCCTCCCGTCCTGTCCGAGAGGTCGGAGCGGGGCACGCCCACCCGAAGCTTTCTCACGAGGGCCGTAACCATGGCTTGATAGTGATCGAACACCGCTGCCTCCCAGCCGGCGGCGGCGCCGAGCGGGATGACTACCTGCTCGCATCGGTAGAGCTCGTTCTCCCCGACTCGCTCGCAGGCGACCCGCCGTTCGGCGACCATTCGAGCGAGAGCGCCGGCGATGAGGTCTTCCTCGAGCGGAATCAACGCCCGGAGCTCGGCCGCCGTGATCGGACCGTGCTGGTGGATCGCGACGAGCATCAGATGCTCTGAAGCCTCGCTCCCCTCGCCCGTGGGCAGTCCCGCCGTTTCCGCTGCGCGGTAGGCCGTCGAGTCTCCTCGTCCGGTTTGATAGACCAGCCCCGTATCGACGAGATCTCGCAGCACGCCCCGGACGACCGCCTCGTTGTCGAGTGGAAACCTGAGCAAAACCTCGGTGCGCAGCACGCTTCGGTGCTGGCGCATGTAGGTCAGCACGGCCTCCCAGAGGCTGCGCCCTTTCTCGGTGTCGCTCTCGGTGAGCCTCGCGGTCCGCCGATGATAGGTGCGCAGCGCCATCCCGAGCATGTCCGCGATCACCTTGTTGCTGACGCCTTGTTCACCGAGTTCGTCGACCAGCGTCGCGAACACCTGATCCGCGATGCTCGCGAGCGGCGTGCGCCGTCCGTCAGCTGTCGCCAGGACCGCAATGAGCACCATCGTCTGACGAACGATGGCGTGGATGAGGAGAGTTGGATTCACCTGCCTGCCACCCTCAATAGCGCCGCGCGCCTCCGTCACGTGATGCCGATTGTGGCACCACCTTTTTTCCGCCTTCCCCCCACCGGGAGCGGCGCAGGCCGCGGGAGAGGCCGCCGGGAGCGTGGCTGACGCACGGCGGCGCTGCGGCTTCCCGCCGCCTCGGCGCTGAAATCGCGCTTCGCGCCTGAGCCATTCCGTCGCTGCGCGCGCACTACGCCCGCGACGGGCATGCGAGCCATCGCGGTCGGAATCCTGGTTGTCGTGGGCTGCGACGCGCACGGCGGGACGGCCCCGGTCGCGGATGACGGCATCTCGGGGGGGCGTGCAGTCGACCCCGGTGTCTGTCTGGGCGCACACACGCGATGCGACATGCCCCCCGCCACGACGACGTTCGCCACCGAGCCGCTCGTCGCATGCCAGCCGGTGGATCACCGCTCCGCCGCGAGCATCGTCTGGAAAACGTCACTCGGCGAGATCACTTGCCCGGTGGGTAAGTGTGTCGCCGAAGCCGTGGACGTGGCCATGGATCCTGACGGCGGAGTGTGGGTCGAGTCGAAGCTCTTGCTTCCATCGCAAGCGGTCATCACGGACGACGATCCTCACGGGCTCGGGCTGAGTCGCATCGACGGAGACGGCAAGGTCGCGGTTTCCACCGTCGTGGACTTCCGCACGTTCCTCGCGGGCGATGCTCCGCTGACGCACGGCATGCGGGTGGATTCACGGGGTCACCTGCTTCTGCTGGCACCGATGCCTGGACGACCCGGGCTCGAGCTCCGCGACTACGATCACGACGCGCGACTCGTGGGGACGAGGCCGCTCGTGGACCTCGCCCGCGCCGGCACCGCATCCATCGACGCGGACGGAGCGCTTTCACTCGTCTATTCATACGAACCTGGCGGCGACGCGGGAACCGCGGATCCGCTCGACTCCCTCCAGGCAGACGGCGTCGCGCGGTTCGACGCCAACGGCATTCCGCTGTGGAACCAGATGGTCTCCAGGTTGCTCTGGCCGGGGAACCGGGGCGGGTCCAACGCGTATGCCATCTTCGGCGCCAGGGCGACCGCGATCGTCGACTTCGTTCCCGCGGGCGCCACCCCTCAGAAAGTGGCCGCCGCCGTGCTGGACGACCTGGGCAATATCTCAGAGGTCGCCGAACAACAGGAGGCAACGGTCCTGCTGTCCATACCGACCGGACCGACGTCGTTTGCTGCCGTCTACCGGCCGATGTCGCCCGCAGGCTCGCCGGACTTCGTCACGACCTTCGGAGTCGACGCCGTCGCTGCGTCGCATTTCGATCGAGCGGCGCTGTCGTTTCCCGAAGACGAGTTCATCGGAATCGATGCAGACGGTCGCACGTGGAGCTTTGCTTGGTCAGATCAGGCGGAATTGCACGCGGCTTCGGGTGACGGCAACCGATGCTCGTCATGGACGATCGGCACCGAAACGTGCGCCCGCGCGGATGCCCAGCTGGATTGCATCTCCCCGGTCTTGACCGTTCCGAAGAACGACGAGGTCTACTTCGCCGGTGCCGGAATAGTGGGTGTCGTTGGTTTGGGGGGCTTGCCGTGATACGCGCTTCGGCGCTGTTCGTCGTGTCGCTCGGCGTCGTGGGCTGCTCCGACGGGAAAGCGGCGTCGAGCGCCGACGCAGGGGTAATGCCCGTCGACGTGCGCGCCGACGCTGGGCTTTCGCCTGTCGACGTGCACTCCATCGGCAGCAAGCGTCTCGATTCGCTGAACGAAGCGCAAGCCGAGGCTCTCTGCAAGGAGGACGCCCGGCGATACGACCCGTGCATCCAGCAGGGTGTGCTGAAGCAAACGGCGGCGGAGTGCATGTCCGCCATCGACGCCTGTCACGGCACCGTCGGCGAAGCGCCGGCCGAGTTCGACTGCCGTCGCTATGATCTCGGCGCCGACTGCAACGTCACCGTGGACGACTACCTCGCCTGCGTGGACGCGTGGGACGCCGAGAACACGTGCGACAACGTTGGTTATTACCTGGCGACCCCGGACGCATGCCGCAGCGTCGTCACCGGATGTCCGCGCTTCGCGCGCGTCTTTTACCGCGACGGGAAGCCGCCTCCCTGCGATCCGTCCGCGGTGACGAGCCCGCGACCCGACACGAACGTGTTCTACGGCTACGACGGCTGTCGTCCGATTCCATCGCGCTTCGTCATCCTGGGCGACAGCATTGCCGCTTGCGCTGCCGTGACCCAGGACGACTGCGGCCCACTCCTCATCGGCAAGCACCTGCAGGAGGCCATCGCTCCGGAGCTCGTGGTCGAATCGCACGCCGTCAGTGGCGCGCTGGTCGCCGACCTGCCCGGCCAGGCCGCGCAGGTCGCGGGCGGTCCAGGACCCATCGTCGTGTGGGTCCAGATCATCGGCAACGACCTCATTCTGCGCCACAACGATCCGGACGGCTGGAGCGCCGCCTTCCAGACGACGTTCGACTA
>CAYUAW010000458.1:0-5867 GCA_964442485.1 uncultured Polyangiaceae bacterium | reverse complement strand
CGGGTGGTTCGAGGTGAACGGCGAGACGCTCCCGGGAGCTTTCCGATCGTTTGTGACGAACGAAAAAATCAAGCCGGGAGCTTCGGGCCGTTCATGACGAACGAAAAAATCAAGCCGGGAGCTTCGGGCCGTTCATGACGAACGAGCGGAAGCGGAAAGGCCCTGAGCGACCGCTACAGCGCCTTGATCAGGAAGATCGCATTCGCGCGTGCGATGGGCCGTGCACGGTCCTCCTGCCATGCCTCGGCGGTGACGTTCACGACGCGGCGGCCCTGTCGGGTGATGGACGCCTTCGCGAAGGTGTCGGTGGGGCGCCCGGAGCGGAGGTAGTCGATGGTGATGGTCACGATCTTCGGCAGCACGAGCGCCTCCGTCTCCAGGAGCGCCGCGAAGATCGCGGTCGACTCGAGCATCGCGCCGATCGTCCCACCGTGCAGCGCGGGAATGGACGGATTGCCGATCAGGGAATCCTCGTACGTCATCCTTCCGAGGAGCTCGCCGTGGCTCGATTCGAGACCGAAGCCGATGAACTTCAGGTAAGGGATGGTCTCGACGAGGACCGCGAGATTGCCGCTCTCCTTCACGGCGCGCACCACGTCGACGAGATCGGTCATCGTGGCCTCTGGCTGTCGGCCGAACGGCCTCTCGAGACGATGAACGTGCCATTGGCCACGGCGACCAGGTCGGCCTCCGCCCCGGGGTGGAACGCCTCGCACTTCACGAACGCGACGTTGCGCGTCACCTTGAAGCACTCCGCGCGGGCGTGTACCGGCTGGTCCGGCGTGGCAGGCCGGAGATAGTCGATGCGCAGATCGAGCGTCGCGACGGGGATAGGCTCGCGAAGCTTCAGGTAAACGGAGAGCCCGCACGTCGCGTCCATCAGGGCCGTGATGGCACCGCCGTGCAGGACGCGCGTCAGCGGATTGCCGACGAGCTTCTCGTCGTAGGGGAGCGCGATGGTGATGCGCACGTCGTCGTGAGTGACGTACTTCATGCCGAGCGCGCGGTTGTGCGGCACGTAACCGACCAGGCTATCGAGCACCGATGCCTGCGGAACCGGGCTGGTCTCGGCCGGGGGCGCTTCTTCGCCGCTATTCGGCCCGCGTTCGGAGGGCGGCGCTCCGGCCATCAGTGGCTCGCTTATAGTTCCGGCGCGGGATCGGCGCTAGGCTGGAAGCGTGGTCCGATCCCTCCGCGCGCTCCTGGTGTTCTTCACGATCCTCGGGTCGTACGGAGCATTCTACGCGCTCAGGATGGTCCTCGGGCGAAAGCGCACCGAGAAGCGGCTCGAAATGGTGCACCAGCGAAACGCGGTGCGCCTGGCGGAAGCCTGCACACGGCTTCGCGGCGTGTTCATCAAGCTCGGCCAGGTGCTGAGCGTCCTCGGGAGCTTCCTGCCGCGCGCGTACGGCACCGCGCTCGAGCGGCTCCAGGATCGCGTCCCGCCCCGTCCGTTTCACGAGATAGAGGGACGCCTGCGGGAGGCCCTCGGTCCCGACGCGCTCGCCCGCTTCCGGAGCCTCGACCGCGAGGCGATCGCCGCTGCATCGCTCGCGCAGGTCCATAGCGGCACGACTCTCGACGGCCGGCACGTGGCCGTGAAGGTGCTCTACCCCGGCATCGAGACCCTCATCCGTCGCGATCTGGCGGTGCTGCGCTTCATCCTCCCGATGGCACAGCTGCTGCTTCCCATCACGCGGCTCGGGCGAATCCTGGATCAGCTCTCCGCCATGCTCGCGCGCGAGACGGACTACGCGCAGGAGCGCCGCAACATCGAGCGCATCCGGCAGACGCTGTCCGACCAGCCCGACGTCGTCGTGCCCTTCGTCATCGAGGAGCTCACGGCCCGCAGCGTGCTCACGATGACCTTCGAGGACGGCCTGAAGATCACGGATTTTCCCGCCATCGATCGCGCCGGCATCGATCGCGAGGCGATCGCGCGGCTGCTCGTCGAGTGCTACTACGAGATGCTCCTCGAGCATCGCGTCTTCCACGCCGACCCGCACCCCGGTAACTTCCTGGTGCGCCCCGGCCCGAAGCTCGTCATCCTGGATTTCGGCGCCGTCGAGGAGGTGACGCCCGAGCTCGCCGAGGGCATGCAGATGATCGTCCTCGGCGGCATCAGCCGTAACGCCGACCAGATCCTGCAGGGGCTCGAGCGCATGGGCTTCGTTGCCAAGGGCGGGGACCGCGCGCTCCTCGAGAAGGTCGGGCGCGACTACCTGAAGGTGCTCGCGAACGTGCGCATCGACGATTTCTCGAACATCGATCGCGACGCCGTCGAGAAGATGTCGGGGCTCGCACAGGTGCGCGGTCGCCTGCGCGAGATCATGCGTCACGTGGAGTACCCGGAGGGCTACTTCTACATCGAGCGGACGCTCGTGTTGCTCTTCGGTCTGGTCGGCCAGCTCGCGCCGAAAGCGGGGCTCCCGGGCGTCGGAGCGCCCGTCGCAGCGAAGGCGATGCTCCGGAGCTTCGCGAAGGCCGCGGAAGCGAAGGACGGCACCGCGCCGGCGTCTGCATGACCTGGCCCGGCGAGCGCCGGGCAGCGCGACGCGTGCGCCTCGTCCCTGTGCTCGTGGGACTCTCTGCACTGTCGTGGTTCGCCACCGGGTGCGGCCCGGGCCACCCGGCGGCGCGCCCGGCGGTCGCGACGGAGCCCGCGCCGCGCGTCGCTGCGACGTCGCTGGATCCCGCGACGTGCCGCTACGACGTGAAGGCCGTTCGCGCGACCGCGGGCCTGGACGTCACCGTGCGCTGCACCGGCGCGGTGACGTCTGGGTTCCGCGCCGATCCCCACGTGGCGGCGTTCACCGCGGACGTGCGCGACGCGCGCGGAACGCCGCTCACGCGCGACGGCAATCGCTGGGCCGTTTCCGCGAGCAACGACGTGGAGATCCACTACCGCGTCGACCTCGACGGCGCCGCTCGCGAAGAGGGCGACGTGGACACGGCCATGTCGGTCGGCGGCTCGCTCGTGGCGCCGCTCTCGAGCTACGCGCTCGTCCCCGATCCGCCGCGGGCCGGCACCGCGCTCTTGCACGTCGAGCCGCTCCCCGGCACGGAGTTCGTGACCGTGCTGCCGCTCCGCGGCGACGACTTCACCATCGCCCTCGGCGACATCCCGAACGCGACGTACGGCGTCTTCGGCCGCTTCGAGCACGACGTGGAGAGGCTCCCCGGCGTACACGGCGCCGCGCAGCTCGACGTCGTCTCCCTCGACGGCGGGTTCGCTCTGTCCCGCGACGAGCGGCGGCGGTGGATCGCTCGCGACGCCGCGGCCGTCACTCGCTTCTACGGCGGCTTTCCCGCCGAGCACGTCGGAGTGGTGCTCACGCCGGTGCCGGGGCGGGATCGCGTCGTCTTCGGCAAGGTGCTGTCGACAGGGGGCAGCACCGTGGTGATGCTCGTCGGCGAGGACACGAAGCGCGCCGCGCTCGATTCGGACTGGGTCCTCGTCCACGAGATGTTCCACATCGGCTTTCCCACCCTGTCGCGCGGCGCGGGCCTGTGGCTCGACGAGGGGCTCGCGACGTACGCGGAGCCGCTGATCCGCGCGCGTGCAGGCATGCTCACCGAGGAGCAGGGTTGGGCGGAGGTCGTGCGCGACATGCCGCGCGGCGTTCGCCTGTGCGAGACGGCCGGCCTCGAACACTTCGACGACATTCGCTCCGTGTACTGGGGCGGAGCCGTGGTGGCGCTCCTCGCCGACGTCGAAGCTCGGCGGCTGACGAACGGCGAGCGCGGGCTCGAGCAGGCGCTTCGCGCCATGCTGGCACGGGGCTGGGACGCGCGGAGAGTCGTCCCTCTTCGCGACGCAATCCGCCTGGTGGACGACGAGCTGGGAAGCCCGATCCTCGCCGGGCTCGCCGCCTCGTATGCCGATCACGGCAGCCCCGTTCCGCTGGATCGCGTCCTCACCGAGCTCGGCATCGAGCGCCGTGATCACGCCGTGCGCCTGCACGACGACGCCCCGCTCGCGGCGATGAGACGCGCGATCATGTACGGCGCCACGACGGAAGCGCGGCGCTGAGTTCTCGTCAGGGCTGGATGGGCGCCCCGCGGGAACGGGGCGCGGCGCAAGACCGGCACCGGCTCTGCGCCACCCTGCATCGCTCATCGCGCCTCGCTGCCGCGCCGGCGCCCCCTGGAAGCGCCTGCGGACGCTGCCGGGCGTCGACCCGAGCAACGGCGCGTCGCGCCAGCGCCGGAACGCACGAAAGCCTCTTGCCGACCAATAAGCATCGACTTATGTTTCGCTCGTGACGACCCGCCAGGACGCCATCTTTCGTGCACTCGCCGATCCGACGCGGCGTGCAGTCTTCGAGCGCCTCACGCTGGGAGAGGCCGCGGTGAAGGAGCTCACCGCCCGCTTCGACGTGTCGCAGCCGGCGATCTCGCAGCACCTCGCGGCGTTGCGAGGGGCCGGCCTCGTGACGGAGCGGCGCGAGGGGCGGCACGCCTACTACCGCGTGAAGCCTTCCGGGCTCCGGCCGCTCGTCGACTGGATCGAACACTACCAGGGCTTCTGGCGCGATCGCCTCGAAGCCTTGAAGACCGTGCTGGAGGAGATGGACGAATGAAGAATGACACGATTGAAACGGACATGCGCTCGATCACGGCGGAGTACGATCTGCCGCATGCGCCCGCGAAGGTGTGGCGAGCACTGACGGAGTCGAAGCTCGTTGCATCGTGGTTGATGCAGAACGACCTGGTTCCGGTCGTCGGGCACAGGTTCCAGTTTCGCTCGCAACCGATGCCGGGCTGGGACGGCGTCGTACACTGCGAGGTGCTCGAGGTCCGGCCCCACGAGCGGCTCGTCTACTCGTGGCGAGGCGGCTCCGACGAATTGCCCGCTGCGCGATTGGACTCCGTGGTCACCTGGACGCTGGCCCGCACCGAAAGCGGTGGGACGCGGCTCCGGCTGGTCCACTCGGGCTTCACCGAGCACAACGCTCGCGCCCACGAGGCCATGAGCAAGGGCTGGCGCGGCATGGTCGCCGAGCGCATCGCCGACGTCGTCGCATCCCTTCCCGACGGCGCTTCGGCGTAGGGCGCTGGGCCGTCCCGGCTCGCGAAGCGCCCCGTTTCGAAGTAAGAAGGCGCCCCATGAAGCGAATGAACTTCGAAGGCCGATGGGTCCTGGTGACGGGCGCTTCGTCGGGCCTCGGCTGGGAGATGACGAAGGTGCTCGCGAAGGAGTACGGCGCGAACGTCATCCCCGTGGCGCGCCGCCTGTCGAAGCTCGAGGAGCTGAAGCGTGAAGTGGAGTCCACCACTCGCGCCAGCGTCCATCCCATCGCTGCGGATCTCTCGAAGCTCGAGGAGGTGGACCGGCTCTTCGAGGAGGCAACCCGCGTGGGGCCCCTCTATGGCGCGATCCTGAACGCCGGCATCTCGCACTTCGGCGACTATCACGAGCTCTCGTGGGCCGACTTCGAGACGATGCTCGCGACCAACGTCACCAGCGTCGTGCGCCTGACGACGAAGCTCGTGCCGTACCTGGAGGCGCGCGCGGAGGGAGGCGGCATGATGCTCGTGTCGAGCATGGCAGGGTTGACGCCAGTGCCGTACCAGACGGCCTACTCCGCGACGAAGGCGTTCCTCGTCAACTTCGGGTGCGGCCTCTACCACGAGACACGCGCGCGCGGCGTCTCCGTCACCACCTTCGTCCCGGGCGGCATCAAGACGGAGATGACGTCCGGCGAGCGCTTCGAGGCGCTCGGCGGCTGGCTCATGCCGGCCGACAAGTGCGCGCGCGAAGCGGTCGATTGCTTCGAGCGCCGGCGCTATCTGCACGCCCCGGGCGTCTTCATGCGCGCCGGCACGGCGCTGATGGGCGTCCTGCCACGACACTTTCTGACCAG
>CAYUAW010000457.1:4039-5893 GCA_964442485.1 uncultured Polyangiaceae bacterium | reverse complement strand
AAGCGGCGATCGCCCACGATCAAAAGATGCACGGGAATGCCGTGACGCCGCTCACGGGCCCGACGCTACGACGCCTGGCGACGCTCGAGCCTCGGATCCTGGCCCTCATGCACGGTCCCTCGTTCATCGGCGACGGCGCGCCCGTGTTGAAAGCGTTCGCTCGGTACTTCGACACTGCCCTTGCAGCGGGTACATCCGGATGAGCCAGTCGGCCGTTCGAACACCTAGCCAAACGAAAAGCCCGCCTTCTCGCTGACTCATCACCGAATTTTTCCGCGCCGCCGCGCGCGAGGAGCGCGCACGGAACGATCCGAGGATCGCTATCCCCGTCCCTCTCCACTTCGAACATATGCCAGACACGGGGGCTTGCGGCAAGCCCCGGGTCGTGCCGCACAGATCAGCCATGACCAAGCACTCAGTGGTGATCGCTGGAGGCGGTCCGACGGGGATGATGTTGGCGGCCGAGCTCGCGCTGGCGCGGGTCGACGTAGCCATCGTCGAGCGGCGCGCGAACCAGGATCTCCCCGGCTCGCGCGCAGGCGGTCTGCATTCGCGCACGATCGAGGTGCTCGATCAGCGTGGAGTCGCGGAACGCTTCCTCTCGCAAGGTAAGGCCATGCAGGTCGGGGGCTTCGCGATGATCCCCCTCGACATCAGCGACTTTCCGACTCGCCACAACCACGGGCTCGCGCTGTTCCAGGACCGCATCGAGCGGATACTCGCCGCCTGGGTCGACGAGCTGTCGGTACCGAGCTATCGCGGACGTGAGGTGACGGGCTTTGCCCAGGACGACACCGGCGTCGACGTCGCGCTCGACGACGGTCGTTCGCTGCGGGCCACGTACCTCGTCGGATGCGACGGCGGTCGCAGCCTGGTCCGCAAGAAAGCCGGTATCGACTTCCCGGGGTGGGATGCGTCCACCAGCTACCTGATTGCCGAGGCCGAGACGACCAGCGAGCCAGAGTGGGGCATCCGCCGTGATGACAGGGGCCTCCACGGACTCGCCAAACTCGAAGACGGGAAGCGTGTGCGGGTAGTGTCGGTCGAGCCGCACGTCAGGCAAGGCGACGAGCCGACCCTGGACGACCTTCGTCAGGCGCTCATTGCCGCCTGGGGGACGGATTACGGTGTCTACAACGTCACGTGGCTCTCGAGGTTCACCGATATGGCCCGGCAGGCGGCGTCCTACCGAGAGAGACGGGTGGTCCTGGCCGGCGACGCAGCGCACGTGCATTTTCCGGCAGGCGGACAGGGACTCAACATCGGCGTCCAGGACGCCGCGAACCTGGGATGGAAGCTGGCCCAGGTGGTGAGGGGCACATCGCCCGAGAGCCTGCTCGATACGTACCAGACCGAGCGGCACCCGGTCGGTGCGCGCGTGCTCAGGAGCACCATGGCGCAAACGGCGCTGGCTCGCGGCGATGAACGGACGAACGCCCTGCGCGAGTCCATGTCCGATCTGCTGAAGATGGACGAGCCTCGCAAGCGATACGCCGGAATGATGTCGGGCCTCGACATTCACTACGACCTCGGCACGGGACACCCGCTGCTCGGGCGCCGCATGCCCGATCTCGATCTCGTCACCGAGAGCGGCCCACGGCGGGTGTTCACCCTGCTTCACGATGCCCGACCGGTACTGCTCAATCTCGGCGAGCCCGGCGCCCTCGACGTTGCTCCATGGGCCGATCGGGTTCAACGGATCGACGCTCGATACGCAGGTGTGTGGGAGCTCCCGGTGCTCGGCGCGGTCGCTGCTCCCACTGCCGTGCTGATTCGCCCCGACGGGCACGTCGCGTGGACCGGGGACGGCACGGACCACGGTCTTCGCGACGCCCTGACTACCTGGTTCGGACC
>CAYUAW010000457.1:0-3939 GCA_964442485.1 uncultured Polyangiaceae bacterium | reverse complement strand
TGGCGCGCGCGCTGAGGATTCGGATCGTGTCAGGCCGTGCTGGCCAGATACCGCCGCCACGTGTAGGCGTAGTCCGGAGATGACGCTCTCTAGATACGCGCGTGCGGTCGCGGTCTATGCGTTTCTCGGCGGGTCTGCAGGGGCGGCCGGCTCCCCCGATAACCTCCCCGCGTCCGACGAACCGATTCACGTCGCCTACGCCGCCGCAGCTGGCTGTCCTTCGGCGCAAGAATTGATGGCGACGCTTCGGGAGAGCACGGCTCGTTTCCGCCTGGCAGCCGAGCAGGAGCCCGCGCGGTCATTCAGCATCGAAGCGATCCACGCCGGCGCCGCGGCTGCAGATACGACCGGCGTCCCAGCCGAACGAGGGTACGTCGGACGGCTGACGATTCGCGACGTCGAGAGTCATGTCGCGGTGCGTGAAGTGCGTGGCGACACCTGCAGAGAGGTCGTTGCGGCCGTCGCATTCATCGCGGCGCTTGCGATCGATTCGAACGCCGTGCCCGCGCGGCTTGGGGCATCGCCGAGCGGGCTCGAGCCCGCTGCGCCCGTCTCCCCGACGTCCCCTGCATCCACGGCAGGACCGATGGCAGCATCGCCGTCCGACCTCCCCCGGCCGCCGTCTCCCTCGAATGCCGAAACGCGTGTCTTCGCCGCGATCCGTGCCGGTGGGGTCACCGGTGCGTCGCCGGGAGTCACGGCGTTCGCCCGTCTGGCCGCCGAAGTGTCGCGAGTCGTTCCTGGCTCGATCTGGACAGCTTCGATTTCGCTGTCGGTCGCTCGCGGCGTGACGCGTGACAAGACAACCCCTGCCGGGGTGGCTCACCTGACCTGGACGACAGGACGGCTCGACGCTTGCGTCCTCCGTTGGGCAATGACGACGAACGCGATGACGGGGTTCGAGCTCTGCCCGTTCCTGGAGGCGGGAGTGATTTCCGGGACGGCGACCAACACGAGCGCCGAAACCCCCCGGGACCGCGGCTGGTTCGCGCCGGGCGCCCTCGGGCGATTGTCGCTCGAGATCGCAGGCCCCCTCGTCCTCGAGGTTGAAGCCGGAGCGAGCGCGCCAATTATTCGAGATCACTTCTATTTCGTCCCCGGAACCAGCACAGCCAACGAGGTCTATCAAGTCCCGGCGGTGTCCTTTTTTGCCGATGCCGGCGTCGGCGTGCGAATTAGGTGATCCGGACTCGACCCTCGCGCCATTGTTCGTGCGCACGATGACGAGCGGCGCCGTGGTCCTGGGCGCAAGGAGTGCCGGCGAAATGCCGAGCCGCGAGACGCGTTTGCGCCGGCTCGCCGTCGAAAATTTCCAGTTCATCTGGCGGTCACTCCGTCGGCTGGGCGTTCCTACGGAGCAGGTCGATGACGCTGCTCAGCAGGTCTTCATGATCGCTTCCCGTCGAGTCGAGGACATCGAATCCGGTCGGGAGCGCGCCTTTCTGTTCATGACCGCCGTTCGCGTGGCTTCCGAGGCTCGACGCGCGCACTACCGCGCCAGGAGCACCGCGGACTCCCGCGCCGTCGACGAACTCGTGGATTCGGCGCTTCCGCCCGATGAGCTCGCGCGGCAGCACCAGGAGCGTCAGTTCCTCGATCGCGTTCTCGAAGCGCTTCCAGAGAAGCTCAGGCCCGTGTTCGTTCTGTTCGAGCTCGAGGAAATGTCGTCGCTCGAGATCGCGTTGCTGCTGGCTCTTCCCGTCGGGACCGTAGCGTCGCGCCTTCGGCGAGCAAGAAAGGAATTCCACAAGAACGCCGCGCGCCTTCGCGATCGCGTTCGGAGACACGGCCCATGATCGATCCGGAACGTCTCCTTCACACCACCGAAGACGACTTCGAACGACGCATACTGCGCGCTGCGGCGGGCGATCTGGCGTCGAGCGAATCGCTGCAGCGCACGCTCGTCGCGATGGGAGCCGTGGCTACGAAGGGTGCCGCGGCAACGGTCGCTGGCACGTCCGCGGCGGCTCGGGTTCAAGGCGCAAAAGTCGGTGGGGCATCGGGCGGCGCATTTGCGACGGGGAAGGTACTGACCGCGCTTGCGCTGGGCGGTCTTGCAGGCACCGTCGTGACCACCGGAGCGGAAGCCGTCCTGTGGTCGGGTCAGACAAGGCCGTCGGGAGCCGACTCGCACCTCGTGGGACACCCAGGCGTGCATGAGGCCCAGGCGGCGCCAGGGCGGGTCCGGAGAGGAGCCGAGCCGTCGGCGGTCGAAACGTTGCCATCAAGGGAGCAAGGACCAGGATCCGACGGTCCGAGCACGACGCATTCGCGAAGGGGGCTCGTGAGCCATGGCGGCCAGACGGGGGCCGACTCGATGGAAGCACCTGCGTCATCGGTGGTCGCGAAGGGCTCCGGGGGACCGCGAAGTGCTGACGATCCGCGTTCTGTCGAGTCGACCACGGAAACGTCGTCGCTCGCTTCCGAGCTCGCCGCGCTCGTACGGGTGCGTGCGGCCCTCGGACGGCATGACGTGGTCTCGGCGCTCGGTCTTCTTGCGGAGTACGACCAACGATTTCCCTCGGGAGCGCTCGGCCCCGAGGCGAGCGTCTTGCGTATCGAGGCGCTGTTCGACAGCGGCGAGCGCTCCCGCGCCGTCGAGGCCGCCGAGCGGTTCCTCGCGTCACACCCCGGGAGCCCGCACGAAGCCCGACTTCACGCGTTGATCGCGCAAGGACGAATTCAGTGATCGCAACCGGGTGCTCGCCTCATTCTTCGCGTGAGGGAGACACGCAATGAGACTTCGACCTGCTCGGTACTTGGCCGCGATCGTCATGCTGATGGCGGGCTGCAGCACGGACGCGCCGCTCGGCAGCGCCGCTGCCCCCAACACCAATTCGAACGGTACAGGTGGGGAAACGAGCACCGGAGGCGTACCGTCGAGTGACGCCAGCGCGACCGCAAATGCAGGCGCGGGCGGTACTTCGGTCGCACCAGCAGAGTCGGGCGGTGCACCTCCGGAAGCCAGTGGGAGAAGCGGAGCCGGCACGGGGGGATCGTGCGCCGCGACGGTGTGCAACGACACGCAGTGCCCCTCCGGTCATCTCGTCTCGGTTCCCGGCCAGTGCTGCCCTGTCTGCGAGACGTGCGATGCGGTGGAGTGCCCGCAAACGCCGTCCTGCCCCCTCGGTGAGGTGCCGATCACGCATCCGGGCGAATGTTGCCCGACCTCGTGCGGTGCGCCTGCCGGACAGGTTGCGTGCAACGACGGTACCGGGTTGCACGACTGCTGTCCCGGTATTCCCATGATAAACTTCCCGTGCTTCATCGACGATTTCCCGTGCTGGACGCAATGCACGCAAGGCGGACGTGGTCTGTTGCGTTGCGCGCCAGGGATCAGCGGGTTCGGCGGGACCAGCGGCCAAGGGGTCTGGAGCCCCGGCGTTCCTGCACCGATATTCCCGCTGACCCGCTTTCCTTGCGGTTCCGACGGCGGCGCGAGCCCTCCATGATCCCGCGCCCGTCGCGAAGCGGCTCCATCGCCGCGCGAGTCGGATGCGTCGGCTTTCTCGTTGCGGTATCCGCGGGGGCGGGTGTGGATGCCGGAGCGCCCGAGGATGCGGGCTCCGCCGTCTGCAGTACGTCCGACGATTGCGCCCCTCCAGCGCCCTACTGTCATCCGACGCGGGGCGTGTGCGTCCAGTGCATCGGCGACTTGAACTGTTCCGGCATCAGCAACGCCTGCGACCAGGCCAAAGGCGTCTGCACCTCCTGTGTGACCAACGCCGATTGTTCCACTCTACTGCCGTATTGCAGCGCGGCGCTGGATCGATGCGTCGAGTGTGTCACCGACGCCAACTGCGGCAGCTCCGGGATTCACTGCCGGGACGGGGTATGCGGTACCTGCGGCGACGGCGTGTGTACCGATCTCGAGTTTCATACACCGAACATGATCTGCAAGGATTGCCTCCCCGACTGTAGTCGGGAAGTGGACCTCGG
>CAYUAW010000456.1:0-5911 GCA_964442485.1 uncultured Polyangiaceae bacterium | reverse complement strand
TCACCCGTCGAGGAAGCGGGGAAGACGTACCACTTCGTCGGTGCGCGCTACCGCGGCATCGTGCTCCCCACATTCATGGAGAGCGCGTTCGCGTCCGGTGGGCGCACGATCTACGTCAACGGCGTCGGCCCCGAGTTCGCGATCCGCAGGGACGGCTTCGAATACAACCTGAGCCCGTGGCTCGCCTTCTACAGCATGGGCGACACGGCGTTCAAAGGGAAGAGCGACCCTGACACGGCGTGGGAGCTCATCAACGCGAACCTCACGCTGCTCTATCTCACGTCGGATTTTCTCTGGAGCCACTCGTTCACGCCGGAGTGGTCCTTGAACTACGGGCTCGGTGTCGGGTTCGCGTTCGTGCTCGGAACGCTGCACCGCGTGCAGTCGTACCCGACTCTGCCCGGTCAGAACCCGAACCAGTACTCCAAGTGCGAAGGCATCGGCCAACCCGCGGCCGCACCCGCGACGGCGACCTACTGCGACAACAGCAACGACCACTACAACAACCACAGCGAGAGCAGCTGGGCGAACGGCGGTTCCAAGCCGAACATCTTCCCGTGGTTCACCCTGCAGACGGGCGTGCGCTTCAAGCCCACCAGGACCTTCGCAGCGCGACTCGACGTGGGGTTCGGTACGAGCGGCTTCTTCTTCGGACTGGCTGGAGATTACGGTCTGTGAGCGACGCGCGACCAGCCGGGTGGTGTCAGGGTTTCATCGGTGAGGAGTGACGTGACGTTCGAGCTACCATCACGATACGAGGCAGAGCAGCGTCTGGGGAAGGGCGGAGGAGGCGAGGTCTGGGCGGTGCGCGATCGGCACACCGGCGAGCGCGCGGCGCTGAAGATGCTCGCGGCAGACGCGACCGAGAGCGAGATGTCCGCGCTGGTGCGCGAGGCAGTGACGCTCTCGGGGCTGGAGGGGCTCGGCGCGCCGCGCGTGCTGCGCTTCGGGCGGCTCCCCGGCGACGGACGGCCGTTCATGGTGCGAGAGCTCGTCGAGGGGCGGAGCCTGCAAGAGCTCATCGACGAGGGCGAAGACGCCGCGAAATGTCTCGCGGCGCTCGCCTCTGCTGCGGAGCAGGTGACGCTCCTTCATCGCGCCGGGCTCCTGCACGGCGACATCAAGCCGGCCAACGTCATCGTGGAACCAGGCGGGCGCGCGACGCTCGTCGACCTCGGGCTCTCGGCGCCGTGGCGTGACGGCGGAACGGCGGCCCAGGGTCTCACGCCGAAGTACGCCGCTCCGGAGTTGCTCGCCGGCAAGCCCCTCACCGTCCGGGCGGAGGTGTACGCGCTGGGCGTCGCGCTCGCGGACATCGTGAAGGAGGAGCGTGCGCGGCTGCCTCGTAACGTACGCATGGAGCTCGACGCCGTCGCGGCGCGCGCTACCCGCGAAGAGCCCGGGGATCGCTATCCCTCGGCGGACGAGTTCGCGAGCGCGCTCTGTCGCGCGGCGGCGATCACGCCCGTCGTCTCCGCGCTCGCCGCGGCCGAGGTGTGGCCGATCGTCGGGATCGAGGCGACCGCGAGCCGGCTGGTCCAGGCCGTTCACGATCTGCCGGCGGGCGGCGTCATGGTGATCAACGGCAAGGCCGGCTCCGGTCGCAGCGTGCTTCTCCGGAGGCTCGCTTGGTCGCTCGGCGTGGAAGGCACGCCGCTCGCATGGATCGACGAATCCCTCGCGGAGAGCCCCGCTGGCGGCCGCGCGGAGCTTTCCGCCCATCGCTCGCTGCGCGATGTGACCATCCTGGTGGACGATTTTCAGCGCATCGACCCCGCGTTCACGGCGGAGCTCATCGAGGCGTCGCGGCAGGGCGCGAGGCTCGTCGCGGTGGGCGCGGGCGCGATCCCCGGGAGCGTCTCGTTCGACGTGCCGCCCCTCGGGAATCACGCCGCGACGGAGCTCGTGCACCGCGCCGTCCCTTCGCTCACTGATCGGCTGGTGAAGCGAGTCGTCGAGCTCTGCGGCGGCCGGCCCGGGGAGCTTCGTCGTTTCGTCCGGCGCCTGGCCGAGCAACCCGTCGCCTCGGAGCTCGACCTGGAGGAGCTGCTCGGCGGCATCGAGAGTCCGCGTTCGCTTCTGCCGACCGATCCGCTCGAGCGAGCGGTCTCTCTGCTCGATCGCGGTCGCTACATCGAGGCGCGAGAGGCGCTCGACGCGGTCGGGTCCGGGCGCGAGCTCCCGCGGTCGATCGCCTGGGCGCGCCTCGAGCTCGGGATCGGGGAAGCGCGCGGCGCGCTCGAGCGACTGCTCGCGACCAGCGCGCTCGCCGAGGCCGAGCCGGGTAGCGCGCTCTCGAAGACGTGGCGGCTCTACGTCGCGCGAGCGCGCATCGGCATCGGGGAATACGCACCGGCCCTCGCGCTGCTCGACCCGCTCTCCGCGGAGCCGGGTGCCCTGGGCGCAGAGGCGCTTGCGTACCGCGGGCTCGCGCTCGGGTACTCCGGCGACGAGAAGGCGGCGCGCGGCGTGCTGGAGGAGGCGGTCGAGCGCGCCGCGTCGTCGGGGCCGCGCCGCATCGAGGCGATCGCCGCGGCGTGCCTCGGCCTCGTCGTGCAGCGGGGCGACGACACGGAGGGCGCGCGCAAGGCCTACGAGCGCGCCATCGCCGCTGCGGAGGACGTCGGTGACGCCGGCGTGCTCGCGACGACCTTGCTGAACCTCGCGACGCTCCTCAGGATCAGCGGGGACATCGCGGGTGCCATCGAGCGCTACGAGGCAGCCGTCGACATGGGGCGCCGCTCGGGCCGGAGATCGACGGTGCGACAGGCGCTCCTGAACCTGGCGAACGCCGAACTCTACCTCGGGCGTGTCTCTCGCGCGCGGAGCAGCATCGAGACGCTCGGCGCGCAGCGCGACCAGCTTCCCCGCGTCGGGCAGGCGCAGCTGTTCGGGCTGGAAGCGGAGCTCGCCGGGCGCACCGGCCAGTACGACGCCGCCGCGCGCTCCTATGCCGAGTGCGCCTCGGCGTTCCAGGGGCTCGGGCTCTCGATGGACGCCGCCGAGGCCCGCCTCGAGGGCGTGCTCGTGGCCGCCCGGAAGGACCGTCCGGACGCACGCGCGCTCGCCGACACCGTCGCCGTCGCCGAGGCCGAGCTGTCCGGTACCCTCGGACATCGCTCGATCCTCTATCTGGCCCGCGCAGTGGTCGCGCGGGTCGCCGGGGACGAGAAGGCCGCGCGAGCCGAGCTCGAGCAATCGCTGTCCTTCGCTCGCGAATCGAACCAGCGCGAATGGATCTGGCGCGCTCTCGAGGTAAGAAGCGAGATCGAAGAGGAATCGGGGCAGCCCGTCTCTGCGCGCCGCGACCGCGAAGAGGCACTCGCGGTGCTGGAAGAGATCGCGGCCAGGCTGCCCCGCGATCTGCGCGAGGTGTTCTGGAACGATCCGCGCAGAAAGAAGCTTCGCGGCCTGCTCGCGCCGACCCTCGCCAACGCCCCGACTCATCATGCCGACGACCTCCTGCCCCAGTTCCGCCTCGACGTGAAGAGCAGCACCAGCTCGTCCATCGCGGCGATAACGTCCACGCCGCTCGAGCGGCGGCTCGCGCGCATCCTGGAGATCAACGCGGAGCTCCTCGGCGAGGTGAACCTCGAGCTCCTGGCGGCGCGGGTGACCGATCACGCCGTCGATATGCTCCAGGCCGAGCGCGGCTTCGTCCTCCTCAGGGACGCAACCGGGAAGCTCTCCGTCCACACGTCGCGCGGGCGTCTAGGTGATTCGCCGGCTGCTGAGTTCTCTCGCTCGATCGCCGAGCAGGTGGTGCAGAGCGGCGAGCCGGTGGTGGCGATGAACGCAAAGGGCGACGCGCGTCTCCGGAGCATCGCCTCGGTGCACCAGCTCTCCCTCGAGAGCGTGGCGTGCGTGCCGATCCAGTCGCGCTCCGGCGATGCCATCGGGGCGCTCTACGTGGAGACCCGCCTGCGTCCGGGCCTGTCCTTCGAGCGAGAGCTCCCGACGTTGCGCGCCTTCGCCGACCAGGTGGCCATCGCGCTCGAAACCGCCGCCTTGATCCGGGAGAACGTGGAGCGCGCGGCCGCGCTCGCGGAAGCCAACAAGAAGCTGGAGAGCGCGCGTGAGGAGCTGAAGGAGCTCCTGGGCGACCGCACCGCGCAGCTGCGCCGCACCCGGCAGAAGCTCCGTGACGCCCGCGACACCCTGTATGGTCACTTCGGTTACCAGGGGCTCGTCGGCACCAGCGCCGCGATGCGGAAGGTGTACGCGCTCATCGATCGCGTGAAGTCCACCGACATCCCCGTGCTCATCACCGGGGAGAGCGGCACCGGCAAGGAAGTCGCGGCGCGCGCCATTCACCGCGCCTCCGCCCGCGCGGATCGGCCTTTCCACGGGCTCAACTGCGCCGCGGTTCCCGAGCATCTCCTGGAGAGCGAGCTCTTCGGACACGTGCGCGGCGCGTTCACCGGCGCCGATCGCGAGCGCAAGGGCCTCTTCCGCGAGGCGGACACCGGCACCCTCCTGCTCGACGAGATCGGCGAGATGCCGCAGAAGATGCAGTCCGGGCTCCTGCGCGTTCTGCAGGACCGCAAGGTGCGCCCCGTGGGCGGCGCGATCGAGCAGGAGGTCGACGTCCGGCTCATCTTCGCGACGCACCGGGACCTGGGCGCGATGGTGAAAGACGGCAGGTTCAGGGAGGATCTCTTCTATCGCATCCACGTCGTGGAGGTGCACCTGCCGCCGCTGCGGGAACGCGCGGAGGACGTCGCACCGCTCGTGGATCATTTCCTCGGCATCTTCGCTGCTCGCTACAAGCGCGAGAAGCGGAGCGTCTCGCGCGACGCGCTCCGGCGGCTCACGCAGTACGCGTGGCCTGGCAACGTACGGCAGCTCGAGCACGTGCTCCTGAACGCCTGGGTCCTCTCCGACGAGGCCGTGCTCGGTCCTGAGGACTTCGACATCCCCGACGGGCGATCTTTCGCTCCCGAGGAGCTCGACGACATCGAGGACGATGACGACGACGATGAGGACGAGGAGGACAGCGAGCCGGTGCAGCGCGAGCGGGTCACGCCGGATTCGCGCCTCTCGGCGGCGCGCGCGGTCCCGAAGGAGACCCTGTCGCGTCACCGGCGCGACGAGCGTGAGCGGATCATCTCGGCCCTGCAGGCGTGCAACTGGAACCGCGTGCAGGCCGCGAAGCTGAGCGGCATTCCCCGGCGCACGTTCTACCGGCGCCTGCGCGAGTACGGCATCCAGTGAGGGCGCGCTTCGTGGTCGGGGCCGTGCTCGCGGCTGTCGCGCTCTCCGGTTGTCGTGCGTCGCACGACGGCGGCACGACGGCGAGCGCGGGCAGCGGTGCGCCCGCCGTTGCAGCGCCTCTCGACACTAGCTGGCAAAGGAGCCCGGGGCGGCTCCTCGCCGCCGGCGACGCCGCGCCGGACTTCGAGGGCATCGCGCACACGGGGATGCGCGTCCGTCTGTCGCTGTTCACCGAGCGCCCTGTGGTCGTCCTCTTCTATCCCGGGGATCGCGATCCGGCGTCGATCACGGAGGCGCGCGAGTTTCGCGACGCGTGGCTCAGGTTCGGCGACAGAGTGGGGATGGTCATCGGCGTCTCCCCGGATGACCGCATCCTCCACAAGGATTTCGCCACCGGGGAACAGTTGCCGTTTCTTCTCGTCGCGGACACGGGCGGTGCGATCGCGCGGGCCTTCGGCGTCCCCCTGGAGAACGGCGCCACGAAGCGCGTGACCTTCGTGGTCGGCAAGGGGCTCCGGGTGCTCCGCGTCTTCACGGACGTCGTCGCGGAGGGGCACGCTGCGCAGGTCCTCGAGGCCGTGACTCTGACGCCGGAGCCTGCCGCCAGCAAATAGATGTCCATCGACGCCGCGGTAGTCCCCGAGCATCAAAGACCACGCGAGCGGAGCGAGCGCGCCGAAGGCGGCGGGGGGAGCAG
>CAYUAW010000455.1:0-5918 GCA_964442485.1 uncultured Polyangiaceae bacterium | reverse complement strand
CGAAGATGCGTCGCATCGCCGTAACTCCATGGTCATTTTGGCCGCGAGCCAGCCACACCGCGCCTCCGTCCGACGAGGGGCGTCGTGGAACGGTCAATCCACACCCACCCTCCCCCACCAACGGATGCCTTCGACGCAGGGGGACGCCGGGCGGTGACCCTCGGCGGCAAATATGACTGTTGCCCACGTCGTCCCTTACGACATAGGTTGCCACTCGTTCCATGGGCAACGCACGATTTGTGCGGGTCGGTTTGCGAGCGCTAGTCGCGCTGTTCGTTTCCGCCGTGGCCGTGAGCTCGTGCGGTCACCCGGCGACGAAGCAACCCGGGCAGCTCGTGGTGGCCGTCAGCACGGACATGGCGCTGCCGGAGCAGATCGACACCATCGAGATCGTCGTCAGCGTCAACGGCAAGACGTTGCTCGACAATCCGATGCCGACCGGCGAAGGCATCGACGCGCAGCCCATTCCCGCGACATTGACCCTGGTGGCGGGTCCCGATCCGACGGTGCCTGCCACCATCCGGGTCATCGGGTTGCGCAAAAACGTCGCGCGAACCCTGCGCCAGGTCGTCACCACCGTCCCGAGCGAGGGCACGGCGATGCTGCGCATGCCGGTCCAGTGGCTCTGCGACGGCACGACGAAGACCACGACCGACGCCGATGGCAACCCGACGTACGACTCCCAGTGCGGCGAAGGCGCTACCTGCAAGGCCGGTAAGTGCGTCCCCGATGGCGAGGACTCGTCGATGCTACCGAGCTACGAGCCCGCGAGCGTCTTCGGCGGCAGCGAGGCCCCGCAGTCGCGAAGGCAGGTCTCGGGGGCCTGCTTCGACACCATCGCGTGCTTGCTCTCCGGGACCGTCGTGGTCCCCGACGACCAATGCACGGTGCCGCTCCCGGCGAGTGGCGGCGCCAACGTCAACGTGGGATTGCGGGTCGCCGACGACGGGATCTGCGACGCGACGGGCACGACGTGCTTCGTGCCCCTCGACGGCAAGAGCGCCGAGGGTTGGACGGTGGAGAACGGCCGCATCGCCCTGCCCACCGCCGTCTGCTCCAAGCTGCGTGAAGGTCTCGTCGGCGGCGTGGTCGTGAGCACGGTGTGCGCGACCAAGAGCGCTTCGACGCCGCCCTGCGGCCCTTGGTCGAGCGTCAAGCTCTCCCTCGACGCCGCGGCCGCCCCGCCGTTGGACGCGTCGGCACCAACTGTGCCGTCACTCGTCGGTGACGTCATCGGGTCCGACGGGGGCTCGAATACGGTCTGCTGCCCGCTCATGGCCGACGACCACGCCCTCTACACGTGCGCGTGCGACGGCGGCGGCGTCGCGCGGATCGTCTCGCTCGATCCTTCGACCGGTGTCACGGCTCCCGTCGGCAGCTTCGAGGCGAAGTCTTGGCGTGCGCTCTACTCCACCGTGCTCGCCGGCGGCGGCGTGTACTGGGTCGACCGCGAAACGACCGGCGGCGTCGCGAAGTGTCCGGTGAATCAGGCGTCGATCGGGGGCGGAGCGTCGCGCGACGGCGTCGCCGTCATCGACGGCGACGTCTATGATTCGGCGGACCTTCTCGCCGACGCCGCAAACCTGTACGCCGTCGCCGACGCGGTCGCGGGGGTCGCCGTCAACGCCAAGGACTGGCAGATCATGCGGGTCGACCCGGCGAGCAGCACCGTGACCGCGTTCGACACCGGAAGCACCAGCCTCTTCCCGCAGCTCGCCCAGGACGGCCAGGCGGTATACGTGGCCGTCGACACCGACGAACGGCTCGGCGACGACGCGGGCTTCGAGCGGGTCTCGCGCGTCGTGCGGACGGCGAAGGCCGGCGGCGCACCGACCACCGTCGCGCAGCAGACCCTCACCATAAGGGACCAGACCGTCGGGGGTTTCGTCGGGGTGGCGAGCGACGGGACGGAGCTCGTCGCGCTCTACGAAGGCGCGACGGGCTCCGACGGCACCGTCGACGTCAAGGTGGAGAAGCTCGGCGCGTCGCCCTCCACCGATCCGACCATCCTCTTCGAGGCGCAGGCGGATCCGAAGACGACCAGCTTCCGGCTCATCGGCGCCGCGAGCGGGGCGGTGTTCGTCGTGCGGGACACCACGCAGGCGTCCGACGCTGGCCCCGCGACGTCCGAAAGCTCCGTGATCGTGATCCCCCCGGACGGCAGCACGCCGCGCATCGCCGCGAGCTTCCGTGGCGACGCGCCCGTACGCGAGATCCAGGCGCCAGCGTTCACGCCGGACGTGTTCTGGCTCAACCAGAGCGGGCAAGTGTACCGTCTCAAGGCGGCCGCGTTCCGGTGACCAGTATGTACCTCCGTCGCTCCAAGCAGTTCACCTGGGTCACCGCCGGCTTGCTCGCGGCGTCCGTTTCGAACGGCGCATCAGCGGCGCCGCCCGCGCCCGAGGGCTCGACCCCGGCGGCGCCACCATCGCTCCACGACACGCTGAGCGGCGCGGCGCAGGACGAATACGACTCCGGCCGGATCCTCTTCGACAACGGCGACTACGCGGGGGCCCTGGTGAAGTTCCAGCACGCCTTCGACCTGTCGTCGGACCCGCGGCTCCTCTGGAACATGGGCGCCTGCGAGAAGAACCTGCGCCACTACTCGCGGCTCCTGCGGCTCATCGATCGCTATCTTCACGACGGCGGCTCGACGCTGACCGACGCGCAGCGCGAGGACGCGAACACCGTGGCACGGACGGTCCGCGCGCTCGTCAGCACGCTCCGGCTCACCGTGAACGTCGCGGATGCATCGGTGTTCGTCGACGGCGAAAAGCAGGGCACGACACCGATGATGGAGCCATTGCTCCTCGATCTCGGCGAGCGACGTCTGCGCGTGAGCAAGGCCGGCTACAAGGACCAGGAGCTCGTCCTGCATGTCGCGGGCGCATCCGAGATTCCGGTGACCGTCGCGCTCGAGAAGCAGCCGGTCAAGAGCCAGTTCGCCATCGGCGCGTCGCCTTCGAGCGCCGCCATCCATCTCGACGGCGTGGTAGTCGGCACCGGCAGCTGGCAGGGCGCCGTCACAGCCGGCCGGCACACGCTCCTCGTGACGGCGTCCGGCATGGCCGATCGCGCGACCGACGTCGTCCTCGCGGAAGGCGAGTCGCGCTCGGTCGACGTCGCGCTCGAACGGGAGTCCGGCGGCAGCGCGCTCCTCTGGTGGATCGGCGGCGGCGTGCTGGCCGCCGCGGGGCTCGGCGTCGGCGGCTATTTCCTGTTCCACTCGTCGCAGCCGAGCGTCGGCGCGCCCACGCGGGGAACGATCAGCCCCGGCTACATCAACATTCCAGGTCGATGACTGGCAGCGTCGAGCTCCTCCGGGCAGAACGGCGCCTCGGCACGACGCTCAAGGACAAGTACCGGCTCGACCGCGTGCTGGGCGTGGGCGGCATGGCCGTCGTCTATGCGGCCACGCACCGCAACCGGCGCCACTTCGCGATCAAGATGCTCCACCCGGAGCTCTCGAGCATCGAGGAGCTCCGGATTCGTTTCCAGCGCGAAGGCTACGTCGCGAACACCGTCGAGCATCCAGGCACCGTCGCGGTGCTGGACGACGACGTGACCGACGACGGCGCGGCGTTCCTGGTGATGGAGCTCTTGCACGGCGCGGGCTTGGACGCACTCGCCGCTCGCTGCGGCGGCCGTCTGTCGGCCCCCGAAGCGCTCGGGCTCGTCCATCAGCTCCTCGACGTGCTCGCGGCGGCGCATGCGAAGGGCGTCGTTCACCGCGACATCAAGCCCGCGAACCTGTTCCTCGACATCACGGGGCAGCTCAAGGTGCTCGACTTCGGCATCGCCCGTCTCCGCGAAGCCACGACGAGCCACCTCGCGACCGGCACTGGCACGACGCTCGGCACGCCGGCGTTCATGGCCCCCGAACAAGCGCTCGGGAGCGTGTCCGAGATCGACGCCCAGTCCGACATCTGGGCGGTGGGCGCGACGCTGTTCACGTTGATCTCCGGCCGCCTCGTGCACGAAGGCGACAACGCGCAGCAACTCCTCGTCCAGGCCGCGACGCGTCCGGCAAGGTCGCTCGACACAGTCGTGGCCGGCGCGCCGCGGAGCCTCGTCAATGTGGTCGCGCGCGCGCTCGCGTTCGACAAGGCGTCGCGGTTCCGGACCGCGCCCGAGATGCGAGCCGAGGTCGATCGCGTCGCGAGAGACGTGTTCGGCGGCGTGCCGACCAAGGAGCAGCTCGCGCCGCTCGCCGCCCCGGGTGCCCTATCGACGGCGCCGACCGAGCAGAGCAAGCCCCCGCCCGCGCCCGGCTCGGGGACGATGACGGAGCGACTGCCGTCCGCTTCGGGCCTGCGAAAAACGGCGACCCCGGTCTCGGTGACGGCGAACGGCGCTCGCTCGAAGCGCCGGCTTCCGATGACCGCGCTCGGAGCGGCGCTCGCCGCCGCGTGTGGCGTTGCTGTGGGCGTTTGGTGGCATTTTCGCCCTGCGGAGCCGCCGTCCGGCCGCTCTCTGGAGCCGATTGGCAGCGCGCACGCTCACGACCCCGACCCGCAGCCGAGCGTGACCGAACGGGGCGGCGAGCCGCAGCAGCCCGCGTCGAACCACGGCGTCACGCCGGAACCGAGCGGAGCTCGCTCGTCGCAGCAACCGGAACCGAACGGCATACCCTCGTCGCAGCAACGGAATCCAGAGCACGAGCGCGGTCAGCGAAAACACTCGCACCAACGCGGCTCGGGCAACTCGAGCCTTCACGAAGTAACGACGATCGGCCCACCCGCGGCGACGGCGCAGCCGTCGAATGCGGTGCAGGTCAATCCACTGGCGATGCCGATTCAATGAAGGTTCCCTCACATGCGCGCGCCGTGGATGTGCCGTGCGCCACAGTGACTATGGCGTGCGCGCGTCCGCGTTGATAAGGGCCGGAGCACGATGTTCCGCGACAAGTTGAGGGGTCATGGTCTCGGGCGGGTTCGCGCGATCGTGACGATCGGCGCGGCGCTGACGTTCTCACTGACGGCCGCGTCGGGTTGCGGTAACTCGTCGAAAGGTCCAGCGCCATCGGGCGGCGAGCTGGAAATCGTGCTCGAAAGCGACCTGTCGATCCCCGCGGATATCGATCGCGTCCGGCTCGACGTCACCCAGGGCGAACACTCCCTGCTCCACGTGGAGAAGGATCTGGGACCGGGGGCGCTCCTGATCCCCGCTTCGTTCGAGGTGAAAGGCACCGGGGCGAGCTCGCCGGTCAAGGTCGAGGCTCTCGCTTACAAGGGCGCCGATCCACGCGTCGAGCGAGACGCCATCACGCCCATTCCGGTCGATCACGTCGGTGAGCTGCGGCTCGCGCTGAACTATCTCTGCGTCGGCACTGCCAAGGCCGGTCCCGACGGCACGGTGACGTCGACGTGTCCAAACGGCATGACATGCGTTCAGGGCGCGTGCGTGACCTCCAAGGTGCCGCCTTCGGACGTGCCGCGGTTCGTCCCCGACGTCGGGAGCAGCGATGCGTCGGCGGGCGGGTGCTTCGACGTTCAGCATTGTTTCGCGTCCAGCACTCCCGTGAACGCCGATCCCGCGAGCTGTTCGTTCACCCTGCCCGATGGCGTCGATCTCTCGAAACTCAACGTCGCGCTCGAGCTCCCGGAGGGGACCGGCGGCGTCTGCGGCCCGTCGTCGTGCTGGGTGGTATTCGATCGCGGCAGCGACTGGACGGTGAGCGGGGCGACGGTGACGCTACCGTCCGGCGCGTGCTCCGGTGACGCGACGCGCGCCGGCAAGCTCGTCGTCTCGACCCAGTGCTTGCCGAAGACCGAGGCGGAGCCGGATTGCGGCGATTGGTCGAGCATCACGACTCCCGTGTCGCAGCCGTCATCGGGCGTCGCGCTCTCCTGTCAGGGGCCGAGCAGCCAGCCTTGCGGGCGATGCGGGACCGAGACGCGGACGTGCACGAACGGGAC
>CAYUAW010000454.1:0-5929 GCA_964442485.1 uncultured Polyangiaceae bacterium | reverse complement strand
AGCAGCGAGTCGTACGCGTCCATGAGCTCCGAGGCCGACCGCGACGGATCGAACCGCTCGCGGCTCACCCGAGACGCCTCCGACGACAATCGAGCGCGAAGCGCGTCGTCTTCCAGGAGCTCGCAGATTGCGTCCGCGAGCGCGTTCGGATCCCCCTGCTTGAACACGAGACCGGTCTTCCGGTGCTCCACGACCTCCAGGCTCGGTGCGATGTCGCTCACGACGCAGGCGCAACCGAGCGCGGTCGCCTCGGCGAGAGCGACCGGGAGCCCTTCGTAGAGAGACGGAAAGACGAACACGTCCGACGCTCTCAGCCAGTCGGGCACGTCGCGCCGCGCCCCGACCAAATGAACGCGACCGCCGAGCCCGCCGGCGGCGATCGCGTCCCGCAAGCGAGCCACCGTTCCCGGGTGACTCATCGCGCCGACGATGACGAGGTGCGCGTCGGGATGGCGCTCGAGGACGCGCGGCATCGCCGAGATCGCGTCGACGTGTGCCTTCTGCGGCACCACCCGTCCCACGTTGACCAGCAATCGAGCGGACGCCGGCAATCCGAGCTCGCGAACGAGCTCGGAGCGAGTCGAGACCGAGGGCCGGTCGAACACGGAAAGGTCGACGGGATTGTAGACGACGCGGATCCTCGACGACGGCACGTGAAGCTGCCGCTCGGCGCTTTCGGCGACGGAGCGGCTGACCGCGATCAGCCCGTCGCCGAGGTGGCGCGCCGCCAGGCTCTCGATGCTGCGGGCGACACGGTGCTTCACCGACCCCGGATTGTCGTAGCCGGCGACAATCTGCGGTTCGTAGCTCAGGTTGTGCATCGAGCTGAGCACCGGAACTCCGGCCATCTTGCCGGCGACGCGGCCCACGAAGTTTGCGTACATCAGATGCGTGTGCATGAGCGACACGCGGTGCGCGCGGATGAGCCGCAGGAGACGGGCGATCGCCAGCGGCACGCCCGCCTTCGACGTGCACCTGAGCTCGACGACCGGGATACCGAGAGAGTCGATCGCGGGCCGCCAGAAGTGTTGCGCCGGGTAGACCAGGCTCTCCCCTTCGAAGACGGTACACACCAGGTGTTCGTGCCGGCTCCTGTCGAATCGCTTGAGGTTCGTGACCAGGAGCGACTCCGCCCCACCCGGGCCGAGGCCATCGATGACGTGCAGGATGACGGGAGCCGACGCGCTGGAGCAGGGACGCATGAAAAGACGAGCCCCTGGGTACCGCGACCACCCGATGAGTTCAATCGCTCCACGCGACGGCGGCACCGTTTGCAGAGCCTCCGGGAAGAGCCTAGGCTGAGTCGTCATGTCGCTTGCTCAGACCGTTCAACGAGCCTTTCCGGGCAACCGCTTGAAGGGGCCTCGCACCAGGGATCGCGCGCTCATCGAAGCAGCCAACGTCGCGTATCACGAGGCCGAAGCAGAGCTATACGACGTCTCGCACCCGGAGATCCTCTGGTGCGAGCGCGCACACTGGGAGGCTTTCGGCAGGCGCTTTCTGTCGTCCGGTCGCCCGCCGTACCAGCTGCTCGACATCGGCGCGGGGACGGGCTTCATCGCGGGCGTTCTCGGGCCATTCCTCGGAAGGGCCGACCGATACGTCGCGACGGACCTGTCCCCGGAAATGCTGGCCGTCCTGAGCCGCAAGCTCACCTCGTTCCCGGCGCAGCTCGAGGCCCTCATCGCCCGCGCCGACGCCCTTCCCTTCGAGGACGCTTCGTTCGACGTCGCGTTCATCAACAGCGCGCTCCACCATTTCCCGGACGTCGAAGGCAGCCTCCGGGAGGCCGCGCGGGTGGTCAAGCCCGGCGGCATCTTCGCCGTCATGCACGAGCCCAACATCCGGTTCACGCGCTCCTGGTTTTCCCGCCAGCTCGCCCGCGTGACGTCCGTGGTCGCGTCCCGGATAGATCGGACGTCGGCGCCCGCACATGCCGACTACACGCCCGTCTTCGCACACGTGAACCAGAGGCTGCAGACGCTGCGGCTCATCTCCGAGCCGCTCGCGTCGCGGGAGATCCAGGCCCTCGTCGATGTGCATTCGCCCACTGCGCGAGGCAGATACGAGGCGATCGGCTTCGACCCGCCGGCGTGGCTCCAAGGGCCGCTCCGCGGCTGGAACCTCGAGCTCCTCGAGACCTATAACCATCTCGGGAAGCTCGAGCCGTCATCCGTGGCGTGGCGCAGGGCGATAGAGACCGTCTCGTCCCGGCTGCGGCCGAACAGCGGGTATCTCTTCTCCTTCGTCGCGCGCAAGCCGCGCTGACGCTGCGGTGTTGCGTCACCTCGCCGGAGGGCGCGTTCCGGTCGAGGCCGCGACCACCTCACCGTCGACGAGCCTGTACTCGGCTCCTGTCGCGACACAGCGCGCGAGGCCCTGAGCGTCGAACTCGAGCCGGTCGCCGAACATGCTCACCCAGCCGATCTGACGAGCGGGAACACCCACCACGAGCGCGAATGCTCGTACGTCGCCCACCACGGTCGCGCCGGCCCCGACGAACGCATACGGTCCGATCGTGACCCCCGCGACGATGGTCGCGTTGGCGCCGATGGTCGCGCCGTGCTTCACGACGGTGCGTCGATACTCGTGCTTGCGAGACACTGCCGCGCGGGGATTGATCACGTTGGTGAAGACTGCACTCGGACCGCAGAACACGTCGTCCTCGAGCTCCACGCCGTCGAAGACGCTCACGTTGTTCTGCAGCTTCACGCCGTCGCCGATCACCGCGCCCGAACCGACGAAACACCCCTGACCGATGATGCAGTTCTTGCCGACGACGGCGCCCGACATCACGTGCGAGAAGTGCCACACGTGCGTGCCGGCTCCGATCGTCTCGGGAGCATCGACCACGGCGGTCGGGTGAAGGTGCACGTCGCGGCGACTCACTGCCGGCACGTGGGCGGCCGTCACCCGGTTTGCTCGGCCGCGTAGCCTTCGCGCTTGTAGTAGTAGTAGTACTTGTAGCCGTACTCGTGGCGGTTCAGGTCGACGGCGTTCAGAACCGTCCCGATGACGTGCCCGTCCACGTCGCGTAGCGCGCGTGCAGCGCGCCGCGCCAGGTCCTTAGACGTCTGGAACGCACGCACGACGAGAATCGTGCCGTCGACAGCGTTCGAAAGGATGGCAGCGTCCGTGACGGGAACGACGGGGGGGCTATCGATCACCACGCACTCGTACTTGTCGCGAAGCTTCTGCAGTAGCTTCGCGAAGACTTCACTGTGAAGGATCTCCGCGGGGTTGGGCGGTAGCGGACCCGTCGTGATCACGCTGAGATTCGGAACGTTCGTCGCGATCGCAAGGTCCTCGATCTTCGGGTTCTCGATGAGCGCATTCGTCAGCCCCAGATCGCGCTGATGCCCGAACACCTTGTGAAGCCGCGGTCGACGCATGTCACAATCCAGGAGCACGACGCGACGCCCCGCCTGGGCCATGGCGATCGCGATGCAGCAGGCAACCGTCGTCTTGCCCTCTGCGGGGCCGGCGCTCGTCACCAGGAGCGTGCGATACGGGCGATCGGGCGACATGAACAGGACGTTCGTGCGGATCGCGCGAGCGGCCTCCGCGATGCCGCTCGTCGGATAGTCGTGGACCACGAGCTCCGGAGTGTCGATGCTGGCGTCCGGATCCACGGGCTTCCCCTTCTTCCCGTCCGTGTTCGGCGCCGAGCCCTCACCGAAGGACGGAAGTAGCCCGAGGAACGGGAAGCCCAGCACCTGTTCGAGCTGCGACGGGGTCTTGATACTTCGATCGAGCTGCTCGCGCCCCAGGGCCGCGGCGAGACCGAGAACCAGACCTGCGAGGATGCCCCCGCCGATGTTCATGGGGACGTTCGGCGACACAGGGGACCGGGGCGGCAGCGGCCGCTCCATGATCCGGATGTTGTTGAAGACGAGCGTGCGCGTCAGATCGCTCTCTTTGCTCTTCTCCATGACGAGTGAATAGAGCTTCTCGTTGTTGTCGCGCGCGCGAGCGAGCCGGTTGTACTCGATCTCGAGGAGGTTCACGTCGAACGCACGGGACTCGGCATCGTCGAACAGCTTCTTGAGCCCCCCGGCCTGGTCGTTGAGCTCGGCCAGGTCGCGATCCATCGCGCCACGAACGTTCTTGACCTCATCGAAGAACGCTTGGCGCGTCGACTCGAGCCGGCTCAACATGGCCTTCACCTCGGGGTGCCCTTCACCCCTGCCGAGGCCCTCCATGCCCGCGATCTGCTGCTGCGTGTTGACATAGGAGCTGCGGAGGGACTGGAGCAGCCCGCTCTGCATGAGCTCCGTCGCCGGCACGTTCATGGGGTCCTCGGGCGTGACCTTGTTGAGCTCGGTCCGACGCGCTCGAACCTCTTCGCTGCGAATCTTTATCGCCGTCAGAGCGCTGCTCAGCGCCGTCATCTCCCCGCGCAGCATGTTGGACTGCTCGTTCATCGACATCGAGAGGATGTTCTTGTCCTTCTTGTATTCGTGAAGGCGAAGCTCACTGCTCTCGAGGTCGTCCTTCAGGGAGCCGATCTGTCCGCGCAACCAGTCGGCGGAGGTGGTGCTCGATTCGTTCATATCGTCCAGATTTCTCTGCACGTAGATCTCGACCAGCGCGGAGAGCACTCGCCTCGCCCGCTGCGGGTCGGCGTCCTGGTACTTCACCACCGCCAGCCGGCTCTCCTTGATCGGCTCCACGGTCATGCGCGACTGCAAGACCTTCGCAGCGTCCTCGATCGAGGCCTGCGCGGACGCCAGGGTGGTGCCGGCAGGCACGTTCGAGAGAAATGCGGCGTCCCGATTCAAGCCGAGCGAGCGGACGACCTCGGACGCAATTCTCAGCGACTGGATGACCCAGAACTGAGTCTTGTAGTACTCCTTGTTGCTCCAGAACGCCTCGCCGGACTCGACGACCGTCTGTACGGCGCCGCCGAGCGGGCGTGGCTGCTGGGGATCGAACATCACGGTGGCGTTGGCCTCGTAGATCTTCGTCTGGCCGAGCGTGTAGAACGCGACGCCGATGCTCACCGTGGCGGTGATCGCGAGCACCATGACCCAGCTCTTCCGAATTGCCGCCCACAGCGCGAGCGGCGAAAACTCGCTCTGCTCCTCGACGGGTTCCGGGGCCGGACGTGTCGGGGCGGGTAGTTCGGAGTTCGACGTGGTCACTGATGCCGTCACGAGCGAGCCGCTTGTCACCGCGCGACCGCGAAACAGGGCCCTCTCTCGAAAAAGGGGGGCTCTCGAGCGCATATTGATGCATCAAGCCGTGCCCACATTCAACCCCCGGTCGCTCGGGTCCCGCGGCGGGGCGCGCGCCACCCCAGGAAGGCTCCGGGCACACGCTAAACCACCGGAATTCATGCTAAGACGGCCGGGGTTACCGAAGTGGTCTCCAAGCGAGCAGGCGTTGGCGTCGTGGGTGTCGGCCGATGGGGCAAAAATCTCATCCGCGCCTTCGACGGCATCGACCGCTCGGAGGTCGTGGCGATCTGTGACATCGACGTCGGAAGGCTCGACGATCCCACGTTGCAGAGCCGAGCCCGGCGCTGCAAGGACCTGAGGGACGTGCTGAGCGATCCCGGCGTCGATGCCGTCGTCATAGCGACGCCAGCCGCGACCCACGCAACCCACGCAATCCGCGCGCTCGAAGCCGGCAAGCACGTCTTCGTCGAGAAACCGATGGCTCTGTCGTTGCACGACGCTCGACGAGTGCGGGAAGCGGCGCTCCGCACCGGACGTCGACTCATGGTGGGGCACCTGCTCTGCTATCATCCAGCGGTCGTCGAGCTGGAGAGGCTCATCGCGGCGGGAACATTCGGAGTCGTCCAGCACATCATCGCGCTTCGTCTGGGTCCGAAGGGCAGCTCGAACGACGAGGGACCCTGGTGGTCGCTCGCTCCCCACGACGTCAGCCTCGTCCGGCGGCTTCTACGCACCGAGATCGTCGCCGT
>CAYUAW010000453.1:0-5939 GCA_964442485.1 uncultured Polyangiaceae bacterium | reverse complement strand
TCGTAGGCCTCGAGGACGTCGCCGATGAAGCCGGTGTCGTGCATCGCGAACTGCAAGCTGAGCTTGTCGAGACGCATGCCGGGCCCCGGGCGCTTCCCGTAGAACGAGAGAGACATCTTCGAGGCGTCCGCCAGATCGAAGGTCAAATGGTCCGGGCCCTGAGCGCCGACGCCCGAGCCGGCGGGGAACATGCTCTTCGGCGGCTCGCGGAAGGCGATGGAGATGATGCGCTGGCCCTCCGCCATGCGCTTGCCCGTGCGCAGGTAGAAGGGCACGCCGGCCCATCGCCAGTTGTCGATGAAGCATTTCAGCGCGATGAACGTCTCGGTGTCGGATTCGGGGTTGATGCCCTCCTCGGCGCGGTAACCGATGTACTGCCCCCGCACGACGTGATCCGGCTGGATGGGCAGCATGCTGCGGAATACCTTGTTCTTCTCCTCGCTGATGGGGTTCGGCTCGAGCGACGTCGGCGGTTCCATCGCCATGAACGCGAGGATCTGGAAGAGGTGCGTGACGACCATGTCGCGGAAGGCTCCGACCTTCTCGTAGAAGCCGGCACGCGTGCCGAGCCCGAGCGTCTCGGGGACGTCGATCTGGACGTGGTCGATGAAATTGCGGTTCCAGATCGGCTCGAAGAGCCCGTTGGCGAACCGGAAGGCCAGGATGTTCTGCGCGGGCTCCTTCCCGAGGAAGTGATCGATGCGGAAGATCTGATCTTCGTTGAACACCTCGTGCAGGCTCGCGTTCAGCGACACCGCGCTCGGCAGGTCGACCCCGAACGGCTTCTCCATGATGATGCGGGAGCGCTCCACGAGGTTCGCCTCTCCGAGGAGCCGGACGGAGGGCAGCGCCGCGTTCGGCGGCACGCTCAGATAGTGCATGCGCCGGCTCTCGCCGGAGAAGGTCGCCTCGGCTCTCTCCACGGCGGCCTTCAGCGTGGCCGCGCCGGCGTTGAGCGATACGTAGTCGAGCCGCTCGGCGAAGCCGTTCCAGTCGGCCTCCGTCACGTCATGATGGTGGAACTCGTCGAGCGCCGAGCGCGCGACCTTGCGGAATCCGTCTACGTCGAGCTCGTCCAGAGAGACGCCGATGATCCGGCAATCGGGGATGAACCCCACGTTCGTGAGGTGGAACAAGCCGGGCAAGAGCTTGCGACGCGAGAGGTCGCCGGTCGCACCGACGAGGACGACGACGTGCGGGTACCGCGGGCCGACTCCCTTGGGAACGAGCGAGCGCATCTCTCGCCACACTACTCGACCTGATCCCGAGGATGGAAGTTTCGGCTCGGAAGCAGCGTGCGTCAGGAACGTGGCGCACGTGTTTCGGTAAAGCAGCGGATCGGACCGGGTTGTCGTAGCAGCTTCCCCGTGCCTCCCGCGCCTCGCCCGGCTGTGGTACCGCCAGGAACACCATGGCAGCACTCAAACTCGAGCCCGGGGTCATCACTGGAGACGCTCTGTCGGAGCTCTTCGCCTACTGCAAGGAGGTGAAGTGCGCGTTGCCCGCCGTCAACGTCATCGGCTCGCACGGCGCGAACGCGGCCCTCGAGGCCGCGCGAGAAGCCAAGGCGCCCATCATCATCCAGCTATCGAACACCGGTTCGCAGTTCTACGCCGGCAAGTTCCTCGACAATTCCGCGCAGCAGGCGTCCATCGCGGGGTCGGTCGCCGGCGCGCTCCACGTGCGAGCCGTGGCCGCGGCTTACGGAGTGCCGGTGGTGCTGCACACCGATCATTGCGCGGCCAAGCTACTGCCCTGGGTCGACGGCGTGCTCACGGCCGGGGAGGCCTACTTCGCGAAGAACGGTGAACCGCTCTTCAGCTCGCACATGCTCGATCTGTCGGAGGAGCCGCTCGAGCACAACCTCGAGGTCTGTCGCAAGTACCTGGTGCGCATGGCCCGCATGAAGATGACGCTCGAGATCGAGCTCGGGGTCACCGGCGGAGAAGAGGACGGCGTCGACAACTCGAACGTCGAGCACTCCAAGCTCTACACGAGCCCCTCCGACGTTCTCCGCGCCTACGACGTCTTGAAGCCGGTCGGTAGCTTCACGGTCGCCGCGTCCTTCGGCAATACGCACGGGGTTTATGCGCCGGGCAACGTGAAGCTCAAGCCTCCCATCCTGAGAGATTCACAGGAATTCGTGCAGCGCGAGCGCAAGACCGCCGCGAAGCCGCTCGACTTCGTGTTCCACGGCGGCTCCGGGTCGACACCGGAGGAGATCCTCGAGGCCGTCTCCTACGGCGTCGTGAAGATGAACATCGACACCGACACTCAGTGGGCGTTCACGCAGCCCGTGAAGAAGTTCATGGACGAGAAGAGCGCGTACCTGAAGTCTCAGCTGGGGAACCCCGAGGGGCCCGACAAGCCGAACAAGAAGTACATCGACCCCCGTGGCTGGCTGCACCTCGCGGAGAAGGGCATGGCCGCGCGCCTCGTCGAGGCGTTCAAGGACCTCGGCGCGTTCGGCAAGTTCGACTTCTAGCCGGCCAGGGCCCCCGCCCTCCTACTTCGCCTCCGGCCCGCGGCGGAGGAAGATGGCGGCCTTGTCCTCGAGCACGCGGAAGGTGAACGACTCGGTCAGAAAGAGCGTCACCTTGTCGCGGTCGTGGGTGCTGTAGCCGATGGAGAGATCCTGCCCGACGGTGAGCTCGTAGTCGCCGCCGCGGGTGGACAGCAGCACGGCGCCGCCCTTCACGGCCGGTGCCCACACGAGCGAGCCGTCGGAGAGGCTCTCCTCGATACGATCGCGGAGCGGATAGCCGTCGTCGCTGTCGGCCGTGACCTCCGTGTAAGCCTCCGCCCCGAGCGCGAGCGCGTATGGGCCGTTCACGCCGGCGAGCCGCAAGGCTTCCTTCGCGGCGCTGACGGCGCGCGGCCACGCGAGCCCGCTCGGGACGTCGATCGGCTTGTGGGGGCTCGCCTGGATGATACCCGTGATGTGCCCCGCCTCGAAGCCGTTGAAGATGGCAGAGTCCTCCGCGCGGGCGACGCGCTCCGCGGTGCGAATGACCGGATCGAGGTCGAGATCGTCCGCGCCGCGTGCGGCGTAGTCGAGCTCCAGGATGTCGAGCTCGATGGGAGAGCGCAGCTCGACCAGGGGACGCACGTCACGGATGGCGTGACCCACGTGCTCGACAGGAGCGGCCTTGATGTGGTTCAGGCGGCCGGTGTTCACGCCTCCGCACTGCCAGCCGAGGGGGCCCACGAAATCGACGAGCTTTCTGCCGGCGAGGTGCAGCTTGAGCACACGGCGCGCCTCCTCGTCGATCTGCTCCCAGGCTTCCGTGGTGATGGGCGCGTGCTGTCGCTTCAGCAGGTCCGTCATTTTGCCCCCCTCAGGCTGCCGATGCCGAGCGACGAGGAGGACGAGCCCGGCGATGCAGCGCCGGCCCCGCCCGCAACCGCCTGTGCTTCGACCTCCGTGATGGCGCCGACCGAGCCGATGTACGTCTTGATGTTCTTCTCGAACACGGGGTTGTTCCGGCGGATCCACTCGAGCACCATCATGGCGTGCTCGATCTCTTCGTTCTTGTTGTGGGTCAGCACCGACCGGAGTTCGTCGTCCGTGCAGGCCTCGGCGCGCTGGTTGTACCAGTCCACGGCCTCCAGCTCTTCCATCAGGGAGACGATGGCGCGATGAAAGTTCTTCGTTTCGTCCGAAAGCTCGTCGGCAGGCTCGTGAAGGTTCTCGCTGCTCATGGGGACGAGGAGCGTAATGTCGCGTCTGACAAGTCGCAATGACGACGCGCCCCTGGAATGCAGCCCGCGCTCCTGCGGCGTAGTGACTCACCGTCCGGGATTGCCCGGCAGCTCGAGGGTCGTCCCGTCGGCACGTACGCCGAGGATCCGGGCTCTCCGGATCGCGCCTCCGACGTGAACGGGGACGAAGAACCCCGACGGTTCCGTCAGGTCCTTCGGATAGCTCGGGAAGGCGCCGCTCACGTCGGGGCGTCCAAGCCCCGGGTGCGGCACCTCCGCGACCGTCTTCCCATCGAGCACCACGCGCACCGCGCGCATGCCCGCAGACGAAAACGTCCATCCGCGGACGCCGACGTCCTCTCGGGTCTCCACCCACCCCCCTTCGAGGCGGGGACCGGGGCGTGCGAGCCACCACCGCGGCGAGTCGCCCGCTTCGGTACGGAGGCCCGAGCAGCGCGTCAGGTGCAACGACACGACGCCGGGGTCGACGTTCTCCGCGTCGCACCGCGAGTAGTGGTTCACGAGGAACGCGCGCACGCGATCGTCCATCTCGCTCGACTCCGGCCAGGCCGACGCGTACCAGATACCGGCCTTCGCCTCCGAGCCCACGATGACGTCGAGCGTCCGCTCGAGCTCCGGCGTCGGACCGATGCCGAACAGGTGGCCGTCGCCGTGCAGGTAGCGCGCGACCGAGTACACGAGGTTCTGCCGATAGACGAGGACGGGGTCGCCGGGCGCTGTGCGGTCTATCGTGCTCGCGACGGTGCGCCAGTCCTCGCGGACGATGCGCTGCTGCCGGGTGTCGCCGAGGAGGGCGAGGCCGAGGAGGGCTATTCCCGCGACGACCGCGGTGCGGCGTAGCGCCGCCAGCCCGATGCCCACGCAGGTGAACAGCGCGAAGCTGAAGAAGAGCTGGTAGCGCGGCCACAGGATCGAATTTGCCTTGCGGAGAAAGAAGGCCGCCACGACGAACACGAGAGGCCCGACCAGATTGACGAGCAGGAGCCTGCGATCGACGGCGTCGACGCGAGCGAGCGCGACCGTGCACAGCGTGACGGACAGCGCCATCACCGGAAGCGCCTCGGCCCACGTCGAGTAGTCGGCCAGCTCGCCGACATAGGGCATCGCGACGATCGCACGCAGGCGCTCGAAGAAGTAGTCGCCCGCGTGGAATGCCCCGATCTGCGCGGTGGACGTCATCTCCGCCATCTGGCCGCGGAGCGTCGGCAGGTAGGGCAGCACCAGAGCCGCCATGAGTGCGGGCGGCCACACGACCCGCGTGAGGGGCGTCGCGCGTGCGTGCGCCGTGAGCAGCAGCCCGAGCCATTGGAAGAGGACGACGATGCCCGCGTAGTAGTGTGCGTAAACGCCGGCCGTCGCCGACAGTGCCCAGCCGAGCCCGCTCCAGAACGCCGGCTCCTTCTCGAACCGAAGGTAGAAGTAGAAGGACATCGCGACGCAGAACGAACCGAGCGCGTAGTGGTTGACCTCCTGCGCGTAGTAGACGTGGTACGGCGAGAGCGCGAGCAGCGCCGCCGCGAACAGCGCGGGTGCCAGGCCGAAGCGTGGTCGGAGTGCCAGGTACGTCACCGGGACCGCGGCGGCCGAGAAGAGCGCGCTCGGCAATCGCGCCACGAAGTCGCTCGGGTCTCCGGTCAGCCGTAGCCACAGGTTCAGGAGCGCGCCGTTCAACGGCGGGTTGTGGGTCGACACGACCTCGAGTGCGCGCTCGAGGGAGCGGGGCGGCAGGCGCACGCCCGTGTCCGCAGCGCGCACGTCGAAGACCAGGTCGAACTCGTAGCCCTTGGCCCACGTGACCCGCTGCATCTCGTCGCTCCACAGCGCCTGCCGCCCCAGGCCGACGAGACGGACCCCCAGCGCCACGCACGAGAGGAAGGCCACGACGAAGGCGCGCCCGCCCGGGCTCTTCCACGCGGAGGAGTCGAACTTCACGAAGCGCGAGAGCTTGCCGGAAGCAGCCGACCTGGTCATGTGTCTCGTGCGCGTCGGAGACGTTTTCCCGTCCTTCGAGCCGGGCTACCCGGGCGAGCGCGGCTATGGTGGCATCGTCCGAGAAAAAAGATTGGCGAGGCATGTCGAGGACCGAGGGCAGGCTCCGACATCCTCATGAACCCCGGCGAATTGCGACCCGGGGGCAAGCCACCAAGGAGCACGACGATGAAATTCATGCTGATGATGAACGCCCCGCGAGGGACCGGCGACTGGGGCATCTACAA
>CAYUAW010000452.1:0-5941 GCA_964442485.1 uncultured Polyangiaceae bacterium | reverse complement strand
AACCGCGAAACCATTGCCACACGGCGTCTGGACGACTGTGGCGATTGTTCCGAGGCGCGAAACGTTCTACGACGCTCGCCTCATGTCCAAGATCCGCATCGCGAAGCTCACCCCCGTGATCGGGGGTCTCCTGGTCGCCGCCACGGTTTTCGTGCTCCCCGCATGTGGAAGCGACCATGAAGACCCTGGTGCGGGCGTCGCCGCTGCGTGCAACAGCTCGTGCAACGCGACATCAGCTCATTGCAATCTTTCGATTACGGAGCCCGCCTGCGCAAACCTTTGTGGCCTGGGTTACACGATCGCTCCAGCCTGCGCGGCGACCTACCAGGGCTACGTGGAGTGCACCGGCGCATCCCCGCTCGTCGCCTGCAATGGCAGTAGCGTCACCGTCAACGTCAGTGTCCCCTGCCTCGATCAGCTCGGGAACTATCTCACCTGCGCAGTCGGTAACATCGGGGCCTGCTTCGACGTTCCTCTGGACAACGCCGCCTGTACCCAGGCGAAACTCGGACCCAACGCCCGCGCCTGCCTTGGCCAACCCCCGGCAGGTTGTACCCTGCTCGCGGGCGTACAAGCGGGCACGCAGACCAGCGCCGGCGTGTTCTGTTGCGCTTGATCGACTGCGCCGCAAGGAGCTCGCGCACAAACACTCACATAGATTGAAGGTTTCGAGGACGGCTTATGCGAACACAGCCCCCTCCCGACGGCCTGAAATGAGCCGTCCAAGCACACTGGGGGCACCCTTCGCGACGTCGGCTCGAGACATAGAGTCACACTTCCGTCAGGAAGTGCGTCGATCTGGACATCTGCTATTGCATCGAATAGCTCATCCGTGGTTTTTTCCCGCCAGTTGAATCGACTTCAGGGGGTCACCAAACCAAAGGAAACGTCAGAATGCCCAAGACCGACGCAAAGAAGACCCCAAACAAGAGCGCTTTCATCCGAAGCCTGCCGGCGACCATGCCTGCAGTCGACGTCGTTGCGAAAGCGAAGGCCGCCAATCTGAAGCTGACTCCTGCGTTCGTCTATGCGATTCGCAGCAAGTCGCGTAACAAGGCCCCCGGAGCGAAGGGCGCCAAGCGCGGGCCGAAGCCCGCCACGGGCAAGCAGTCGGCGAGCGAATTCGTTCGTGCGCAGCCTGCAAGCATGAAGGCGAGCGAGGTGGTTCAGGCGGGCGCCAAGCAGGGAATCAAGTTCTCCACGAACCTCGTGTACGCGGTCCGTTCGTCCGGGAAGAAACCGGGTGCAGGGCGCGGCGGTCGTCGCGGAGGCGCTGCGCCGTCCGGCGGCGGCGAGGCGACCTTTCGGCAGATCGCGCTGGATCTCGGTATCGCGCGCGCACGCCATCTCCTCGACGGACTCGAGGCACGGCTGCGCGAGCTGGTCAGCGGCTGAATCTCGAAACGTTATTCTCCAGTGCGCCGAGTCTGTGACTCGGCGCACCGTGAGATAGCAGGCGCCCGCCTACGGAAGACGCTGAAGGAGCGCTGCGGCGCGCTTGCGGATCAGCGCGGTGGCTCCGGCCTGGGCGAGACGCTGCACGTCCGAGCGCAGCGCGGCGCCGCCTCCGTGCGCGATCCGGAGCTCGGCACGGGCAAGATCTGCGGCGTCCCGGGTGGCGGGATCCATGGACGATGCGAGATTGCCGAGCGCGTCGTCTGCTCGCGCCCAGTCATGCGCGGAGAGCGCCTGCGCGACGCGCGCCCACGGCCCGGCTACGGGTGTCTCGGACGTCGGGCCGGGGCTCTCGGGCTCCACCGTCGGAACCGCGGCGCTCGACGGCGATTGCGCGCCATGCCGCCCGCCGCCCGCCGCATTTTTTACACCCCGCGACCTCTCCCCCGCTGACGACGGCTGCGTCGCACGCGAGGCGGTCGCTCCGCTCGTGGCGATTCCCTCCGCCTCGACCATCGCAGGCGAGCTTGCCAGGTCTTCGAATGCGGCCATGGGAACGGCCTGTGAACCCACCGCTCCGTGGGTGTCGTGCGAGGTGGCGCGCTCGGGCGTCGGTGCACGCGAGGGAGCGGGCGTGGTCGCCGCCCCCGCCAAGGCATGCTCGATGCGCGGCAACGCAGTGCCGGCCACCCACGCCGCTGCCGCGAGCGTCCCACCTCCGAGCGTCAGCCCCTGCACCAGCGCGACCAGGAGCACCCTCGCACGAGACCGTCGCGGCCGCGCCGCTCGGCGGGCGACACGCGAACGCAGCGCCGCGATCTCCGAAGCGGTCGGCGCGCTCGCTCGCCACACGCTGGCGAGCCGCTGCATGCGCTCGGCGTCCGACTCCGTCGGGATCATCGTCTCACCTCGCCGCGGGCAGCCATGCCGAAGTAAGGATCGGCCCTGAGCAGCTCGGAGAGACGACGTCGTCCGTCGCGCAGACGTGACCGCACCGTCGCCTCACCCGAGTTCACGATCTCGGCGATCTCGACGATCTCGAGCCCCTCCAGATCGCGTAGAACGACCACGGCGCGCAGCTTCTGTGTCAACCTGTCGAGCGCACCGCGCATGCGCGCCACGCGCTCCGCTTCCTCGAGCGTCGCGCAGGCGTCGCTCGAAGTATCGATGGCTTCGGCCTCCGGAGCATCCAGCGTGAAGCGACGGAACCACCGCGTGGACCAGCGGCGGTGACGCATCGCGGTGCGGTAGCAGATCTTGTACGTCCAGGTCGCGAGCTCCGAATCTCGCCGGAACGACGGGAGCGACCGGACCGCCTGCTCGGAAGCCGCCTGCACGAGATCGTCGAAATCGGGGCGCCACCGCCCCCAGAGGGCGTTCATCTGCCGGAAGACGAGCGTGAAGATGCGCTCCTCCAGCCTCTCCTCCTGCTGCGCAGACTCGAGTGCGCGCACGGCCCGAGCGACGGGCGCGGCCTGGATGCGCTGCTTTCTGAGAGAGGCGTTCACGCTCATCTGCGTCAGGACGGCTGACACCTCGAGTTGGTGCCCGCTCGGGCTTCCGTGTGCGGTTCATCATTCCTGACACGAAAACCCCGAGCCGGACAGGCCTCCGGCATCCGCGTCGCGACGTGGTGCGGCGCTGGGTTATTCTCCACTGCCCGGCCCCCGTCCGATCGCTTCATCCCTCCGGAAAGCCAGGCAATCTTCCGCACACATGCAACGTTTCCTTCCGGCGGGCGCAGGCGCTCTGATGGCGCTGTCGAGCGCACTCTGCGTCATTCCCGGCCGTGCGGATCCGGCGGTCACACTGGCCGTCGATTGCCCGATCCTCGACGCCGAGGCCCGTTCGGCGCTCGAAGCCCGCTCGAGAACGGAGCTCATCGTGCGGAACGCCTCCGGCACCTTCGTCGTGGTCTGTCGTGACGACACGGCCTCGCTCACGTGGCATCCGCTCGATGGCGATCCGACCTCCGGAACCGCGCAGACGAGCGCCGACTCGCGCGCGAGCATCGACCGCATCCTGGAAGCGCTCGACGCGCTGCTCACCCCACCGCCCGCCACCGCGGCCGCCGGCGAAGCGACGCCGGTGCCCCCGGTGATGCCCGCGGCCGCGGCCGCGCCGAACGTCGTCATCTCTCCGCCCCCCGTGCTCGTGCTCCCTCCACAGGCCGCGGCCGGGGCGCCCGCGACGAACTGGAGCGTCTTTCGTGGCGTTTTGTTCGGGGCTGGCGCTGCCGCAGAGCTCTGGTCGAACACCGCGACGCTCGGGCCGCGCGCGCGCGTCGCGCTCGCCTTGCCGGCTCGGTTCGCGGCGGGCATCTCCGGAACCGCGCTATTCTCGCTCCGTTCCCCGCAAGACGTGAGCGGACGCCTCGTCCGCATCGCCCTCGGTGGCGATTACGGAATCGACGACGGCGAGCGATTTCGCGCCGGCCTCGATGCCTTCGTCGATCTCGTGCACGCCGGCTCGAGCAGCGCCGGGTCGAGCGACAAGACGGCGTTCGGCTTCGAGCTCCGGGCGAGCGCTGCGGTCGTCACGAATCCCGTCCGCGTCGAGCTCGGCCCGACGCTAGCCGTTCATCCGAGCGCCGTGCAGGCGAAGCTCGGCCCGAACGCAGACGGGTCCGGCTCCGGCAGCACGACGCCCTTCGAGGTGCACGCTTTCACCGTGGGCCTCGTGCTCGACGTGGTCGCGGGGCCCGTTCTCTAGTGCGCCTACCGACCCTGCACACCGGAACGAGCCCATCCAGGAACGCGAGCGCCGCACGAACGGCAGCGCCCGGCGTGCTCACTCGGCGGCGGCAGCCGGCGCCGGCGAGTGAATCGCCGTCATGCGATCGCCGATGATCGGGCCGCGACGTCCGATCCAGCGCGTGCGATCGAAGGTGTCGATGTTCTTGTTCAGCACGACCTGGAAGCACCCGGCGTTGCCCTGTTCACCCACGATGGCCGACCATGGCAGGAACAGATTCCAGATGCGGTACCAGCGCTCGCCGTAGCGGGCGGTGATGGCTGTCTTGTTGCTGACCCAGTTGTCGTGCCACCGGCGCAGCGTGCCGGTGTAGTGGATCGCGATGTTCTCCACGGTGTGCGTCTCCCAGCCCGCCTTCTCCATGGCGTTGAGCATCGCCGCGGGGGGCAGACTCGCGTCGGCACCCGGGAAGATGTACTTGTTCATGAAGAGCCCCCAGATCAGGTCTTCCGGGCGCAGGCCGCGCCGGAGGCCCGTCCACTGGAGCAGGAACAAGCCGTCGTCGGCGAGCAAGTCGCGCACCTGCTCGTAGAACGAGACGAGGTTCTTCACGCCCACGTGCTCCACCATCTCGAGGCTCGAGATACGGTCGAACTTGCCGTCGGGGATGTCGCGGTAATCCGAGCACACGATACGCGCGCGGTCGGCGACGCCCCACTCCTTCGCGCGCTCGTTGCCGAACGCGGCCTGGTTCTTCGAGAGCGTGACGCCGGTCGCGTCGGCGCCGTAGTAGCGGGCGGCGTGGCAGGCGAGCGTTCCCCAGCCGCAGCCGATGTCGAGCATCCGCTGGCCCGGCTCGAGCTGGAGCTTCTGACACACGAGGTTCAGCTTGTTGTCCTGCGCCTGTTCGAGCGTCTCGCCCGGGTGCTGGAAGAACCCGGACGTGTAGATCATCCGCTCTCCGAGGAACCAGCCGAAGAAGTCGTTCCCGCGGTCGTAGTGCTCACGGACGATGCGCTGGTCCTGGAGCTTCGAATGGATGGCGACCTCCGGAACGAAGTTCGTCACCGCCCACTTCAGGTGACGCGGGGTCAGGGTGTACTTGACGAACAGGTCGCGGTCCCTAAGGAATGCGTCCATGTCGGGAATGTCGACGTCCCCATCGAAGTACGCTTCGTAAAGCGTGGCCATGGGGATGCGGTTGTGTGCGTACCGCCGCGCGAGCTTTTTGTCGTTGAATACTACGTAGTCGGCCAGACTCTTCATCTCGATCCTCTCGATCCCTCGCGCGCTCCGCGGCAGCGCCCCGTTAAAAGGGGACCGTAGCCCATCATGCTTTCGCGCCCTGCGAAAGGGGGTTTCGCCACCGTGAGCGGCGAAAGGATGACCACCCCGGTGCGTAGAAGGATGCGCGCTGGTGCGCGTTTTCGACGACCTTCACCGGCGCTCCGTCGTGCCGCCCGCGTGGGATTCGCACGGTTTTTCGGCGCACCTCGCTTGCGCGTCATACGGCTCCTCGGAGCATTCGTGCCGCGCGCGATGAACATCGTGTAGCTCCGCGCCACGCCAACGCGACGCGACGCGCGCACTCTGCCAGTCGAGCTTGCCTTTCGAAGACACGCCCGACGGAGCGCGCCCGAGCGGCCGGCCTCCACCGGTGAGCAACGCCGCCGCGGTGCACATGGCTCACGACTCGAGAGTCGTCGCGCACTCGAAGCGAAGCTTTCCAGTCGACCTGCGACCGCGGGCGTCCTTGCAACTGGATGCGTCCACCCCGGTTGCCGTATCCGTGCGGCGAGCGCTCGTGGCGACACTCCACGCCGGAGCGTCCCGGAACGCGGCTCGCCGGCAA
>CAYUAW010000451.1:0-5955 GCA_964442485.1 uncultured Polyangiaceae bacterium | reverse complement strand
GGCGCATTTTGATTCTCCTCGTCGCTCGCTTCCTCGCTGCGACTCGATGAACCTAGGGGAGCCGATTGACAACTATTTGTCATGTTTGATGAGTGTGGCGACGGCGCGGCGACATGGCAGTCGAGGCCGGTCTAATAACCAAGCGATTATGAGTGCTTAAGTTGGGTTCGGTGCCCATCCCGGCCATGCGCCCTAGCGTCCTTCGATGCTGGCGTCGCTGCTTTCCGGCAGGCCTGCTCGTCGCGTGCGACGGGCAGCAGGTCGACGGCAAACCAGTGATACTCGCGGCCAGCGGAATTCGTCGGGGCACTCCGACCGGAAAGGCGTGCTGTGACAAGTTGACCCGCAATCTCTGTGTGTGCGCGCCGCCGGGGCAGGAATCGATGCTCGGCAGGTGACGTTCCGTTGCTTTCGCAAGCGTGCGGTTGGGGGAGCACGGGTGTGGTGGACCGGCTGCTTCGGATCTATCTTCGGCCGGCGAAGCCGTGGCTCCCCTCGCTCGTCCGCTCCTCGTCGTCAGCGACACGCATCTCGGCGCCGAGACGTCCGGGCGCGTCGCAGGCGACCTGGCCCGCCTCGTCGAAGCCCATCCCGGCGCGGAGATAGTGCTAGGCGGAGACGCCTTCGATCTGTCGTACGCGCTGCGACACGACGCACAGGCGGCTCTGTTGACCGCGCTGCTCGAGCGCTCCCCGGCGCTGGTCGCCGCGCTTCGCAAGCACGTCACGGCATCCCATCCCGTCACCCTGCTGCCAGGCAACCACGACGCTGCGCTGTGTGGCGACGACATCGTGGGCATGTTCCGTGATCGCCTCGGCGTCTCCGTGGACGCTCCCATCTCCGTGTCGCCCTGGTTCATCCGCCGTAGCGACGTGCACGTCGAGCACGGGCACGTCTACGATCCGGACAACGCCCCCGTTCACCCGCTGGCGGAGTGGAACGAGCAGAGCGAGCCCCTCGGTATTGCGCTCACGCGGCGCTTCGTCGCAGCGACGGGCGCGTCGGATTTTTCGCATGCCCAGGACGCGACGCCGGTTCGTGCCCTCGCGCGCGCATTCCGCCTGTACGGCCGCCGTGCGCCCGGCATGATCGCCAGCTACTTCCGGACCGCGATCTCGCTCTGCCTGGAGAGCGGGCCCGCGCTCGCCTCGCGCGCCAGCGAAGAGCTCGCCCTCGGCGCAGAGCGACTTTCGGCGTTCGCCGACTCGAGCGGCGTGCCTGGAGCGACGCTGGCCGAGCTCCTCGAGCAAGTGCCGCGGCCCACGCACCTCAGCCGGCGAGAGACTTTTCTGCGGCTCTACTTCGACCGGGTGTTCGCGTCGCTGGTTCTCGCCGGGAGCCTCACGGCGATCCCTCGCCGGCCGTCCGCGTCCGTCATGGCGCTGGCGAGCTTCGCTTACCTCGTCGGCTCCACCCTGCGCGGCCACGATCGCTACGGCGAGCTTCCGAAAGAACGGCTGCAGGCCGGCGCGGCTCGCGTTCGCGCAGCGACGGGCGCTCGCCTGGTCGTGTTCGGCCACACGCACCACGTCGTCGTCGACGACGGGTACCTCAACACGGGGTCCTTCGCGTTCCCGCGCGAGACGGGGCGGCCGTACCTTCACATCGACGAGCACGGGATGCCCGAGCTCCGACGCCTGGCCGCGGGGAGCTGAGCGCCGAGTCCACGACACGCGCTCCGACCGCCCCCCCGACGCTCAGCCGAGGCCCGTCGCTTCGTCGAAGCCGAGCATCAGGTTCAGGTTCTGAACCGCCGCGCCCGCCGCGCCCTTGCCCAGGTTGTCGAGGCGCGCGACGACGAGGACCTGATCGGCCTGGCCGAACACGAAGAGCTCCACGTCGTTCGTTCCGTTGCAGGCCGTTGGCGAGAAATAACCGCCCTCGTCGACCGCGCTGCCGCCGCCCAGGGGCATCACTCGCACGAAGCGCTCGGTGGCGTAGCGCTCCGCGAGCGCGGAGTGGATCTCCGCGGGGCCCACGCGCCGGGCGAGCGTGCCCACGTGGAGCGGGACGAACACCAGCATGCCCTGGTAGTAGTCGCCGACCGAGGGCGAGAAGAGCGGCCGGTGCGCGAGCCTCCCATACGTTTGCATCTCAGGGACGTGCTTGTGCGAAAGCGTCAGACCGTACGCGCGAAACGCGAAGGCCGGGTCCTTGCCTTGCTCGCCGTAGGCGGCGATGAGCTTCTTGCCTCCGCCGCTGTAGCCGCTGGTCGCATGCACCGTGAGCGCTTGCCCGCGCGAGATGATGCCCGCGTCGACGAGCGGGCGGACGGCGAGGACGAACCCGGTCGGGTAGCAGCCGGGGTTCGAGAGGAGGGTGGCGCCGCGAACCGCGTCGCGCTGCCCGGGGGCGAGCTCCGGCAACCCGTAGACCCACGCTGGGTCGACCCGGTGTGCGGTGCTCGCGTCGATGATGCGCGCCCCGGCGCTCCGTCCGAGCTCGGCGGCCTCTACGGCGGCCGCGTCGGGCAAGCACAGCACCACGACGTCGGCAGCGGCGATTGCTTCCCGCTTCGCGGCGGGGTCCTTCCGCAGTTCCGGCGCGATTTCCACCAGCTCGACGGCCCCGTGGCGAGCGAGCCGCTCCCTGATCTGGAGCCCCGTCGTGCCTTCCTGGCCGTCTATGAAAACCTGCTTCATGAAGCGCGCGCCCTTGCGTCGCTTCACTTGGCAGACCAGCCCGGGCGGCGCAAGGCTCCCGGGGCCTTTGGGCCGAACCCGCTTCCTGCGGGGCGCGTCCGGTGGAGAGATGGACGCAGCGCGCGCGCGGTGGCATGCGTTTCACAGGCCAGGCATCAGGGAAGCCTGCCCGGCTTGCCACCCCTCCCATGAAGACCTTCGTGTACCGACTGCTGGACGTTTTCACCAACGTCCCGTTCGGGGGTAACCCGCTCGCCGTCTTCACCGACGCTCGCGGGATCAGCGACGCCATGATGCAGAGCATCGCGCGCGAGCTGAATCTATCCGAGACGACGTTCGTGCTGCCGCCGCGCGACCGCTCTCATCACTACTGGGTGCGGATCTTCACGCCGCTCGCGGAGCTGCCCGCGGGAGGCTTGCCCACCATCGGCACCGCGTACGCCCTCGCGCTGGAGGAGCGCTTGCGACAGGAAGCGGCGCGACAGCGCGTCGTGTTCGAGGAGCAGACCGGGCCAATCTCCGTCACGATGGAGGCGCCCATGCTAACCATGCAGGCGCCGCTGCCGACGTTCGGGCCCATCTACGGCGAACGCGACGCGATAGCGGCGATGCTGGGGCTCGAGCCCGCTGCGCTGCCGGCCGGAATGCCCGTGCAGAGCGTGTCTTGCGGCGTTCCGTACCTCCTCGTGCCCGTGCTCGATCTCGAGACGATGCAGCGCATTCGCTTCAGGCTAGACATCTGGGAGCGCGTGCTGCGGCGCTCGCCGCATCCCCACGTGCTCGCGTTCACCCTGCAGTGTCGGTACGAGGGGTCGTCCGCGCACTGCCGCATGTTCGCGCCCGGGCTGGGTGTGCACGAAGATCCTGCGACCGCAACTGCGGCGGGGCCGCTGGTGTCCTACTTCGCCCGCTGGGGCATCCTCGAACCCGTGCAGAAAGTGCAGTTCGTCTGCGAGCAGGGCATCGAGATCGGCCGCCCGAGTTTCATTCACGTCACGCTCGAGCGGAACGGCGAGGACATCAAGTCGCTACGCATCGGCGGTCAGTGCGTGGCCGTCGGCGGCGGACAGATTCAAATAGAGGGCTGATTCTCGGCCCTTCGGCGCTGTGTCGCGCGGCTCCCGGCTTCCGGGTGCACAGGGACCCGGAGGCGTGCGGGCTGGATCGGTTCGGGGCGAGCGTGTAGCGTTTTCGTCATGAAGATCGAGACGGCGACCATCCGACGGCTCCGGGACGCGCTGCTCGAGAGCGGGCGACGTGCCAGCGCAGTGATGTCGCCCGCTTATGAAACGCTCGCCCGGGCCGGGCTACTGACGGAGGACGAGCAGTCCGCGCTGACCCGTGTCGATCCCATGGCGGAGACCTTGTTCCTCATGATGGCGGCCGACGGGAAGGTGACCGCCTCCGAACGGGACGCCCTGCGCGGCGCCATCCGCGGGCTGGCGGGCGACGTCCTTCATGAAGGCACCATCCAGGTCATGCTCGAGCAATACGAGCGGTCCCTTGCGAAGGAGGGCCGCGAGGCACGGTTGAAGTCGCTCGGTGCCACACTGTCCGGAGTGCCAGCGTCCGCGGAGGGGGCGTTCGCGCTCGCGGCTGCCGTCGCGCTGGCCGATGACGAGGTAGCCGACGAGGAGCGCGCGCTGGTGGATCAGATTAGAAACTGGTTTGGAATATCGTCGGACCGGGCGTCGGTCATTCTTCATCAGCTCGACGACGACAAGTCGGATGCCTAGGACGGAGTTGCTTTGAAGATCGCAATCGTTGGAACCGGATACGTCGGTCTCGTTGCAGGTGCGTGCTTCGCCGATGCCGGCAGCGACGTGGTGTGCGTCGACGTGGATAGGGACAAGATCAAGCGACTGGAAGCGGGACACGTCCCTTTCTTCGAGCCCGGGCTCGAGGACCTCATCAAGCGCAACTTCCCTGCTCGCCTCCGCTTCACGTCCGATCTTGCGGGTGCGCTCGAAGGCCGTCGCATCGTGTTCGTCGCCGTCGGCACGCCGCCGAGCGAGGACGGGTCGGCGGATCTCTCGCACGTCCTCGCCGTCGCGCGCGAGGTCGGGCAGAAGACCAAGACGGACGTCGCGCTCGTCCTGAAGAGCACCGTGCCGGTGGGCACGAACCAGAAGGTCACCGAGCTCGTCCAGAAGGAGTCGAAGTGGCACATCTCCGTCGTCAGCAATCCGGAGTTCCTGAAGGAGGGCGACGCGATCAGCGACTTCCTCAAGCCGGATCGCATCGTGATCGGCACGGACGACGATCACGCATTCGAGCTTCTCTCGCGGCTGTACGCGCCGTTCAACAGGCAGCGTAACCGGCTGCTCCGCATGACGCCGAAGAGCGCGGAGATCGTGAAGTATGCCGCGAACGCCCTGCTCGCAACGCGCATCTCCTTCATGAACGAGGTTGCACGGCTGTGCGACGTGGCGGGCGGCGACGTGGAGGACGTGCGCATCGCGCTCGGCGCCGATCACCGCATCGGCTATCACTTCCTTTACCCCGGCCTCGGCTTCGGCGGGAGCTGCTTCCCGAAGGACCTCCGTGCACTCGTCCGCACCGGTGAGGAGCACGGGATACGGCTCGAGATGTCGCGCGCCGCGACCGTTGCGAACGATGCGCCGGTGCTGGATCTCGTCGTTCACCTGGAGAGGGCGCTCGGCAGCCTGGAGGGCAAGGTCATCGGGGTCTGGGGCCTCGCGTTCAAGCCACGCACCGACGACGTCCGCGAGGCGCCCGCCCTGAAGCTCATCGAGAAGGTCGTGGCGAAGGGCGCTCGCGTGCGGGCGATGGACCCTGCGGCGCTCGAGACGGCGAGGAGCTCGCTGGAGCGCGCCCGGATCGCCGACAAGGTGGAGTTTTTCGCCGACCCCTACGACGCCTGCAAGGGCGCGGACGCGCTCGTCATCGCGACGGAGTGGAGCGAGTTCCGTTCCCCCGACGCCGAGCGGGTGAAGCAGCTGATGCGCGGTCGTCACGTGTTCGACGGCAGAAACGCGCTGGTCCCCGAGGACATCGTCGAGGCCGGGCTCATCTATCGCGGCGTTGGCCGGCCGGTGCGCGGCGCCTAGCAGAGCCGTCGCGCCAAGGCGTGGTCAGTGAAGCCTCGGCCGCGATGCGTGGCGTCCAGCTATCGGCTAGCGCGCCACGAGCCTCACCAGCTCGTCGTGGATGCGGCCGTTCGTGAGGACGATGTGGCCGCGCTCCAGCTCGGCAAGGCCTCCGTCGAGGGCCGTCAGACGTCCGCCGGCGGCGAGCGCGATCGCAGAGCCGGCGGCGATGTCCCAGGCGTGGAGCGCGCGCTCCCAGTAGC
>CAYUAW010000450.1:2082-5957 GCA_964442485.1 uncultured Polyangiaceae bacterium | reverse complement strand
GCGCCACCGCGACCACCGTGAACCCCACCAGGGTGCCCGTGAAGTCGAGGCTCTCCGGCCAGGGTCGCGTGTAGTTGTACGTGAAGAGCTGCAAGAGCCTCATCTGCCCTTCCACACCGCCGAAGCCCGTCGTGAAGAGGTCCATCCCCACCAGAGCAACCACCACGGCGGACGCGATACCGAGCAGCGCGAAGACGGCGTCGTCGTAGCGGCTCTCCGGGGTGCCGGGCTCTGCCTCGACCCTGCCGCCGAAGCGGCGTACGGCGAGCACCACCGCCGCTGCGCCGAGGACGACGAGCGAGATGCCCCACGCCTTCGACACTGGCGGGTGCGCCAGCGCTTCTCCCATGAAGCGACGCGGGAAGAGGCGGGCGACCCCGTAGACGATGAGCCCGAGACCCGCGCCGCTGGCGGCGAGGTAGTGCGGGAGCTTGCCGGGACGCGCGGCGCTGGCCTTGCCCAGCATGCGATCGACGAGCACGCCGGTGAGCACCGCCGTCGCGGGCACCAGCGGCAGGATGTAGTGATGGAACTTCGTCAGCGTGATGGTGAACATGCCGAATGCGGCGAGGAACCACGCCATCATCAGCGACGCGAGGTCGCCCTCGCCGTCGCGCGAGCGATCGGCGCGCCGGAGCCACCAAAGGAGCCCGCCGGCGGAGAGCCCCGTCCAGGGGAAGAGACCGTAGCCGAGCTGCCACACGTAGTAGCGGAAGCTCGTGTCGTCGCCCTGGTTCGTGTCGTGCACGTGCACGAAGGCGCGCTTGTACATGTCGTGCATGATCAGGCGATCGATGAACGGCGGGCCGTGGCGCACGAACATCTGCACGTACCAGGGGAGGCCGACGCAGGCGACGACGAGTACCAGGCTCCCGAGGCTCATGCTCTCGAGGTCCTTCCAGCGCCGGGTGATCGCCACGAAGCCGAGCGCCGCCACGATGGGGAGCACCAGCCCGGGCGCGCCCTTTCCGAGCATGGAGAGAGCCAGGAAGTACCAGCTCCCGAGGAAGAACACGCGCTTCTTGCTGGTCTGCTTGCGCTCGATGAAGAGGAACGCGGCGCACGTCGCGGCCCACACCAGCGCGGCGTGGATGGGCCAGATTTCCTTGCGGATGGGCTGCTCGTTCTGACAAGCCTGGTTGCCTGGAATGCCGCAGTTGTGCTCGCCCGAGCCGGAGAAGAACTCGTCGGGGTGGAAGCGGAACCCGCGCATCCCCGGCCGGAGGTGGAGCGTCAGATCGCGCGAGACGAGATACAGCACCTGCGGCAGCGTGCTCAACACGACGGCGACGAGGACGAGGTGCAGCGCCGAGATGCGCAGGGTGCGGCCGAAGACCTTGAGCTCCGTGAGTTTCAGCGTCTCGTTCGCGTCGGTGACGAACCCGAGAAGAGCGAGGCCCATCGCGGCTGCCAGAGGGCCGACGTACGGCATGTCCGTCATCGTCTGGTGCGCGATGAGGTACCAGTACGGCATCGTCGTCAGGACGAGCCCGGTGAGGAAACCCACGCGCCGCCCGAGCATCTTGGCGACCGCCCGGTACATCACGTACGTCCCGAGCAGCGTCAGCACGAAGACCGGCATGCGCGCCGCCCACTCCGGCTGCGGGAAGTGGCCGTGCGCGGCCGCCTCCAGCATCTGGTCCGGCATGTAGCGCACGCCGAGGAGCGAGAAGTCGAGGGCCTGGATCCAGAAGTCCAGGACGGGCTTCGACCAGAACCAGCCGTCCTGCGCCCACCAGGTGGAGATCCAGTCGTCGCGCGCGAGCATCTCGCGGGCGACTTCACCGTAGTGCGTCTCCCACGGGTCGCTGAGCGAGTAGCTGCCGAGGAGCGGCACGTACAGCATGACGTTGACGACGACGAGCCAGAAGCCGTGTCGCGAGAGGAGCCCGGGCCCCGTGCCGGCTTCGTCCGCCCAGGCGCCGAGCTCGCGCCCGAGCCGATAGAGGGCGCCCGTGACCCACAGGAACGTCGCGGGCACGAGCACCGCCGCCGTCGCGATCGGCTTCGGCAGCACGCCGGCAACGGCGAGCGCGAGCACGCCGAAGTGCACCCCGACGCTCACCGTGAGCTCGCCGAGCCGTGGCAAGAGCGCGCGCACCGTGGTCGTCCCGACGACGCGGGCAGCGTCTCCGTTGAAGCTGCCGATGGCGGCGAGGATGCACGCCGAGGAGAGCAGCAGCGTGACCACACCGAGCGGCACGCTGAACCCGAACCGGCGCTCCGCGCACATGACGACCAGCGGGATGGCCGACAGCGCGAGCGCGGCGAGGGCCGGCGCGATCCACGCCGTTCGCCTTCCCTTCGCGGGCGTCGGGGTCACCGGTGCGGAAGCATCGGCCCCGAGCGGCGCGGCGGTCGCCTCCGCCACTTCGCCGTTCGCGGGCGGCTCCGGAGCGACGGGCGCGCCGACGGCGTCCGTGCCCGCGCCGGCAGCGCCGGACGGTGCGTCCGTGTCCGACGCTCGTGCAGTCTCTTCCGCCATGAGGCTTTGGGGCACGTTTTCTCGCATTTCTGAACCCCTGGCGCCAGGCCTCACTTTCGCGGGAGTTCCGCGGCTTTCCGACTCCTGGCCACATCCGTGAAGCGCCCGCGTTCACGTTTATCGGGCTATGATCCTGGGGTCATGCGCGTCGCATGTGCGGTGGTGGTGGTGCTCGCGGGGTGCCACTCGGCGCCGCCGGCGAGCGGTGAGCTCACGCACGAGCAGTGCGCGGACATGGTCCGCCACGTCAACCAGCTGGAGACCGACGACAGCAGCGGAATGCGCCGCGCGCTCGATGTCGGGCTCAAAGCAGGGATCGAGAGCTGTCTCGTGAAGGGGACGGAACGCGCTTATCGCTGCGTGCTCCAGGCGGAGAAGACAGCCGATCTCGAGAGCTGCGAAGCGCTGATGAAGTGACGCGGCCCGCCGGGCCCGGCCTACTTCAGCTCTTCGACGAGTCCGCGCTCTTCCTCGAGCCGCACCTGCTGGCGCTCGAGGGCCGCCTTCTGATCCTCGGCAGCTTTCACGACGTCGGGAGGCGCGTTGCTGGTGAACTTGGGGTCGGTCAGGCGCTTCCGGAGCACCGTCAGATCCTTCTCGATCTTCTTCAGCGTCCGCTCGATGCGCTCGGCTTCCTTCTCGGGGTGCACGAGGCCGCGTAGCTCGACGAGCACCTCGATGCTTCCTGCGACGCTGAGCACGCTGCCGCGCGGCCGCTCCGCCGGCGCCTCGACGACCGGGTCGCCCTCGGTGCGCACCAGCGTCGCGATTGAACGCGCTTCACGCTGGAACAGCGCGCGAAGCGTCGCGTCGGCCGAGCGCAGCCGCACGCGCACCTTCGCCGAGGGCGGCACGTCGTGCTCGCTGCGGATGGTGCGCGCCGCTCCGATGGCCTGCATCACGTGCTCCATGTCCGCCTCGGCCGCCGCGTCGGCGGCGCCGTCCGCGCGCGTGGGATACGGCGCCAGCGCTATCGAGATGGGACGCGACGAAGGCCGCGGCACGCGCTGCCAGAGCTCCTCCGTCACGAATGGGATGAAGGGGTGGAGGGCGCGGAGCGCCGTCTCGATGGCGTGAGCCAGCGTGTCGCGCGTCTCGCGCCTTTCCTCGTCCGTGCCTCCGGCGAAGACGGGCTTCGTGAGCTCCAGGTACCACGAGCAGAGCTCGTCCCAGAAGAAGTGGTAAAGCGCGCCGGAGCCCTCATCGAGGCGGAAATCGTCGATGCCCGCCGTTGCGGCTTCCACCGCGGTCGCGAGGCGCGACAGGATCCAGCGATTGTAAAGGAGGGTCGCCCTGGGCGGCGCGCCGGCGGTCAGCTCCGCGCCTTCCACGTTGCCGAGGGCGAAGCGGACGGCGTTGTACACCTTGTTGCAGAAGTGCCGGTATCCCT
>CAYUAW010000450.1:0-1982 GCA_964442485.1 uncultured Polyangiaceae bacterium | reverse complement strand
CCGAGGGCGAAGCGGACGGCGTTGTACACCTTGTTGCAGAAGTGCCGGTATCCCTCGATGCGCTTCGGCGAGAGCGCGATGCGCCGCGCCTGCGGCGAATAGCTCGACAGCGTGAGCCGCACCGCGTCGGCGCCGTACGCAGGGAAGCCCTTCCCCAGCTGCGCGACCGACGGATAGGCGCGCTTGAACTTCGCGAGCGCTTCCTCGATGGGCGCGTCGGGCAGTGCCTTCTGCACGACGGAGTCGAACCCAGCGCCGTGAACGAGATCGAGCGGATCGATGGAGTTCGCCTTCGTCTTGCTCATCTTCTCGCCGGTCTCGTCCACCACGAGGCCGTTCAGGAGCACGCGACGGAAGGGCACGTCTCCCATGAAGTAGAGTCCCATCATCATCATGCGTGCGACCCAGAAGAAGATGATGTCGTAGCCTGTCGACATGTCGTCCGACGGGTAGAAGCGCTCGAGCGCGAGGGTCCTGTCCGGCCACCCCATCGTCGAGAAGGGCCAGAGCCCGCTCGAGAACCACGTGTCGAGCACGTCGGGGTCCTGCACGACGTCGCTCCCGCACTTCGGGCAGCTCGCGAGCGTCTCCTCGCGTGTCACCGCGACGTGACCGCACTTCGTGCAGTGGAAGGCCGGGATGCGGTGGCCCCACCAGAGCTGCCGCGAGATGCACCAGTCGTCGATGTTCTCGAGCCAGTGATTGTACGTCTTCACCCAGTCCTCGGGCAGGAACGTGGTGCGGCCGTCGCGGACCGCGGCGAGCGCGGGCTCCGCGAGCGGCTTCATCTTCACGAACCACTGCGTCGAGATGATGGGCTCGACCACCGTGCCCGAGCGCTGCGAGCGTGGCAGCGTCATCTGATGGGGCTTGGAACCGCGCTCGAGGCCGAGCGCTGCCAGCCGCTTCTTCACTTCCTTCCGCGCGACGAAGCGGTCCATTCCGGCGAAATCGCCGCCGGCTTCGTTGATCGTGCCGTCGAGGTTCAGGATGTTGATCTCGGGGAGACCGTGGCGCTTGCCCGTGGCGAAGTCGTTGAAGTCGTGCGCGGGCGTCACCTTCACCACTCCGGTGCCGAACTTCGGATCGACCAGCACCGCGTCGGTGATGATGGGGAGCTCGCGGCCGTTGAAGGGGTGCCGCACCTTCTTGCCGTGGAGGTGTGTGTAGCGGGGGTCGTCCGGGTGCACGGCGACGGCGGTGTCGCCCAGCATCGTCTCCGGCCGCGTCGTGGCGATGACGAGCTCGGTGGCTCCGCGGCTCGGATCGGCGTCCGCGACCGGGTACGCGAACTCGTAGAGCTCGCCCTGGACGTTCTCCTCGATGTCCACCTCGAGGTCGGAGAGCACCGTCTGGGCGGAGACGTCCCAGTTCACGAGGCGCGTCGCTCGGTAGATGAGCCCGTCCTCGTGGAGCCGCACGAAGGCCTCGCGCACTGCGCGCTGCATGTCGGGGTCGAGGGTGAACTTCAGCCGGTCCCAGTCCGCGGAGCAGCCGAGCACCTTCATCTGCTCGACGATCCGGCCGCCGCTCTTCTCCTTCCACTCCCAGACACGCGCCAGAAACGCTTCACGCCCGAGATCGTGGCGCGTCTTGCCCTCGCGCTTGAGCTGACGCTCGACGACGGTCTGCGTGGCGATCCCGGCGTGGTCGACCCCTGGCTGCCAGAGCACGTTGAACCCCTGCATGCGCTTGTGGCGCACGAGCACGTCCTGGATCGTGCCGAACATCGCGTGCCCCATGTGCAGCGAGCCCGTGACGTTCGGCGGCGGCATCGAGATGACGTACGGCTTGCGCTCGTCGTCCGCGGAGAGGCTCGCGCGGAAGACACCGTGCTCGGCCCAGAAGGCGAACCAGCGTCCTTCGACCTCGGCCGGCTCGTACGATTTCGGCAGCTCGCTCATGGCGGCGAGACGCTAGCATCGACAGGGGGGCCTTAGCCCTGCCTTAGCCCCCCGCAGCTTCGCCTTCGGCGAACTGCT
>CAYUAW010000449.1:0-5964 GCA_964442485.1 uncultured Polyangiaceae bacterium | reverse complement strand
ACTACTAGGACCCGGAACTACGTCGCTGCGTTCCCGCGGCGTCCGGCCCGCAGCGTCTTCGCCCACCAGACGAGGTCCTCGAGCATCGCGACGGCGGACTCCTCGAGGTACGGGTAGTCGGCGAACTTCTTACCCTGCCTCAGGATGCCGATGAACTCGGCGCGCGTCACCTGGACGGCGTACTTCGACGGCGCGACCTGTAGCTCGGTGAGGACCAGCCGGAGCTGCTCGACTGCGCGCGCGCCGCCCGCGTTGCCGTAGCCCACGAAGGCGGCCGGTTTACGATTGAACTCCGCGTAGGCGTAGTCGAGGGCGTTCTTCAGGACCGCGGGAATGCCGTGGTTGTACTCGGCGGTGATGAACACGAACCCATCGAGCTCCGATAGCTTCGCCGCCCACCGCTTCGCGACCTCGTTCACCGGGGGGATGATCATCGGCGAGCGGGGCTCGTCGAAGAAAGGGAGCGGGTAGTCCCGGAGGTCCACCACCTCGAAGACGGCGTCACTGCGCTTCCGGGCTATTTCGAGGAGCCACTCCGCCGGCCTGTCGGCGAAACGAGCTGCTCTCGTCGTGCTGAGGATCAGGCCTATTCGCAGAGGGTCGGGCATGGGCGGCTCACGGCGTGATGATGCCGCTCAGCAGCCCGGCGGAGCCGCCCGGAAATGAGAAGGCGAGAGGACGCCGGTTCATGTCGATGGTTGACGACTGGGCCCGCGCGAGGATCACGTACGAATTGCCGGTGGCCAGGATCCCAGGCGGCAGAACGACGGTCGTATCCGTCGTGATGATGCTGCCCGCGACGGTCGCTTCGGTCGTCCCTCCGTTGTCCACCAGGCGCTGCACGACGATCTGATAGCCGGCTGCCGTCCCCGTGCTCGGCGGGTCGAACGTCAGGGTCGGCGTCAGCCCGACCCCCGAGACGTCCGCGAGCGCGTCCTTTCCGCCGATGGTGAAGCTACCGACGCAGCCGACGGACGGAGTCAGCTTCACGGCGCTCCCGGCAGTGACGCGGAACTCCACGGTGGTGCTAAGGGTCACGGGGTCGGCTGACCCGAGCGCGTAGTTCTTGTCCACCTCCGTCTGTGCGATCGCGTAGAGCGGCCACATCGAGGCGAACGGGTTCGTGAACGAGAACGTCCCGGCGCGATCCGTGCCGTCGTTCGGAGCGTAGACGAACAGGTCGAGGGACGGACTGTAAGGACCGAAATCCGCTGCGAACGGCTGCGCGGACGCAGCGACGAAGCGCGAGGCGATGGTGCCGCCCGGGTAGCAGTCGAGCCCCTCCGCGTCGAACTGAGACCCCTTCCAGTCCACGTCCAGAGTGGCCGACGGGGGAATCGTGAACGCGCCCGATGCGGTCGTGGTCTTGCCGTTCGTCATGGTGAGCGACGGGATCGAGAACAGACGGCTGAGCGCGTGGTAGGTGCTGTTGTCGGCGAGGGTCCGCTGGGCGAGCTCGGTCAGGTACGCGCGATCCCCCTTGTCGCCTTCCACGAGCCATGTGCCGGGCATGGCGTCATAGGGCAAGGTAAGCCCCGTCAGGCTGGTGTCGTTGACGGCGGGCTTGCCGGCGGTGGCCACGCCGGCCACGAAGAACGCCGAAGCGCCAGCGCCGAGCGACAGGAACTCCAGGATGTCGCCCGCTTGCCATTTTTCGAGGCCGGTGGCGCTCAGGACGAGCGAGGTCCCCGCGGCGGGTCGGACGTGATCGGTGCGACCGAAGTGCGGGCGGCCGAGATCGATCACGTCGGCCGTGGTGACGTAGTACGAGGGAGCATCGCCGAGCGCGGAGTACCTGACGTAGCGAACGCCTGCGGGCAGCGTGGCTACTTCGAATTCACCGGGCGCCACGTGAGTCGGCGGATGACTGGAGAACGTCTTGCTGGTCGTGTCGTACACGACGACGGAAATGTCGAACTGTCCGAAATCGACGGGGCGCGGGTCCTTGCCCACGTCGGAGGTGTACGTGTCGATCGCGGTGCCGCGCAGATCGGGCTTCGGTCCGGCATCCGCGCCGTCGGTGGATGCGTCGTGCTCGGGTGCTCCACCTGCGCCGGCGTCGGTGCTGGTTCCCGCAAAACCGCCGGTCGTCGTGCCGCCCGAGTGACCGCCCGCGCCGGCCGCCCCGCCCGACGCGCCACCTGCGCCCCCCGACGCGCTGCTGCCGCCTCCGGTGCCTCCCGCACCGCCGCTGGCCGTGGAACCGGCCATGCCGGCTTCGCCGGCGGAGCTCCCACCATCGCCGCCCCCGGTACCGCCGCCAGCGTCGCTCCCGCAGCTTGCGCAGAGCGCGACGACCAGCGCCACCGCGCCACCCTCGACCTTACCGATCCTCATCGCCACGAAGCGTGTGCCAGGACCGGCGGGCTGCCAAGATTTTTTGTGTGCGCTCCTCGATGGCACAAGGGCGACGTGAAGATTCGCGCGGATCGGACGGCTCATTTCCTTCCGTAGACGGCGCGATCGGTCACGACGAAATCGACGCGGTCCCGGGCGAGCGCGCGTGCACACTCGTCCGGCGTGTTGATGATCGGTTCCTCGTGCGCGTTGAAGCTGGTGTTGACGAGGACGGGCACTCCGCTGAGCGCCTTGTACGCGGCGGTGATGTCGTAATAGAGCGCGTTGTGACGGCGCTCGATGATCTGCGGGCGTGCCGTGCCGTCCACGTGGACCACGGCGGGGATGCGTGCACGCCACGGTTCGCGCACCGCGCACGCGACCGTCATGAACCGCGCCGCGTAACGCGTCCGTGGGCCGAGCTCGAACACCGCCTCGGCGTCGTCCGCCAGCACCACGGGCGCAAACGGCATGAAGTCGTTCCTCGAGAGTCGAGCGTTCAGGACGTCGCCTATCCCCGGGTCGACGGCGGCGGCAAGGATGGAACGCGCGCCGAGAGCGCGCGGGCCGTACTCCATGCCCCGCGTGTACAGGGCGACGACGCGACCCGCGTGCAGGAGCTCCGCCGAGGTCCGGACGCTCTCGGTGGATACCCGTTCGAAGGCGGGATCGGCCGCGAGCCGGTGGTCGATGGCGTCACCGAAATCGCGACCACAGTAGAGGCTCTCGAGGCGACGGCGCTGCTCGAGCCAGCGCGGGAGCCCATCGCGCTCCAGAAGGTAAGCGAGAGCAGCGCCGTAGGGTTGCCCCTGATCGCCCATCGCGGGAAAGACCATGAGCTCGTCGAGCGGCAGCTCCTCGGCCAGCCGCTGGTTCAGGCGGACGTTGGCGAAGACACCGCCCGAGAGCCCGAGAAAACGTCTCGGATGCCGCTGCAAGAGACGGCCAATGGATTCGAGCAGCACCGTCTCGAGCACACGCTGGATGGACGCCGACGCATTTTCGCGCGTGGTGCTTCGCACGAGTTCCGCGACGCGGCGCTTCATCTGCGCGTACCCCGCAAAGTCGCTGCCGATGTACCCCTCGTCGTCCACGCGAAAGTGCGCGGCCAGCGCCTCGAAGAACACCGGCTCACCGCGCGCAGCGAGGCCGGTGAGCTTGCCCTCGTCGCGGAACCGCACGAACCCGAGCGCCTCCGTCGCGTAGCTGTAGGCCTCACCCAGGCTGTCGACACGCTTCGGGAGAAGGACCGCCTCGTCGCCACCGTCGAGCGTCTCCAGCCGACCCTCGCCGAAGAGCCGGACCGAGTACTGCGCGTTGTCCCCCGTCCCGTCGGCGGTGAAGAGAAGCGCCTCGTCCCAGTCGGTGTGAAAGAGACAGGGGAGCGCGTGCGCCAGGTGATGGTTCGTGAACGTGATCTTCGTGTCGGCGCCGAGCTCGTGATCCATCAGGAAGCGGCCGGCGTCGAAGACGGACAGCGTGTCCGTCGTCCCGTGACGCCGGCATTCGGTGAGCAGGTACCGGTTCCGCTCCCGTCCGAGTGCGCGACGGACGGGAAGCGTCGTGAAGCGCGCGAACACGGAGCTCCGGCAGTAGCGCTCGGGAAAGAAGCTCCGGCCGAGAGCGACCACTTCGACGTCCGCGCGCGAACGCCCGGCGATGGTCAGACACTCGTCCATCGCCTCGACGGGCACCCGTCCCCCGTCACCTTTCGAGCGGGTCAGCCGCTCCTGAGCCACCGCGGCGAGGAGCTCGTAGTCTTCGAAGAGGCAGGCCGCGCTGTCGTGATTGCCGGTGTGAATCCCGAGGATGAGCGTCATTTCAGCTGGCACATGTTCACGTCCAGGGGCACCGGGCTCATCGTCGGTGACACACGCGCGAGCTGACCCCCGTTGTTGTTTCCCCAGCACTTCACCCGGCCCTCGTCGGTGAAGGCACAGGTCGAGTCGTTCCCGGCTGCGACGAACCGGACGTTGCGGAGCCCCGTCACCTGCACCGGCGGCGAGCGGACGTCGGTGACTTGCCCGTTGCCGAGCTGCCCGTAGTGGTTGTCGCCCCAGCACCACACCGAGCCGTCGGTGCGCAGCGCGCAGGTGTGTTCGCCGCGCGAGCTGATCTGCACGACGGAGGTGAGGAGGTCCGTGGAGGGAGGCGTCGGTCGGTCCTCGAGTGTATCGTCGCCGAGCTGGCCGAGGGTGTTGATGCCCCAGCAGCGGACACCGCCCGTCAACGTCAATGCACAGGTGTGGGCGGTGCCGAGCGCGAGCGCGCCCACTCCGGAGATGCCGACGGGCGAGACGGGGGACAGCCCGTCCACGAAGGATCCGTCGCCGAGCTGGCCGTGGGAGTTCTGTCCCCAGCACTTCACCGCGCCACCCGTCAGCACGGCGCAGGTGTGGAAGCCCCCTGCCGTGACGGACTGCAGGTAGTTCAGCACGTCGGAGGCCGGCGGCGCGTTGCCCTCGACGTTCCTGCCATCACCCAGCAAGCCGGCCTGGCCCCAGCAGCGTACGCCACCCGACTTCGTGAGGGCGCAGGTGTGCGTGAAACCGGCCGTGACCGCCGCGACGTTCGTCATCGCGTCGGTGGCGGGCACGAAGAGGGCGTCGGTGGTCGTGCCGTTGCCGAGCTCTCCGTAGGGGTTTACACCCCAGCAGCGCACGCCGCCCGACTGCGTGAGCTCGCAGGTGTGATCGGAACCTGTCGCGATTGCGGCTACCCCTGTGGTCAAGTCCTCCTGAGGCGGCGCGTACCTGTCCACCGTGGAGCCGTCGCCGAGCTGCCCCGCCGTTCCGTAGCCCCAGCATCGAACCGAGGTGGTGTCGAGCAGCGCGCAGGCGTGGCCTCCGCCCAGCGACAGCGCCGTCACGATCGCGAAGCCGGCGGCCCCGCACGCCGTCGCGTCGGGATGCCCCGCGTCGGGAACCAGCCCGGGGGGAACGCCGTGGCCGGCATCCGGCTCCTGCACGCGCGCACCGCCGAGGTTCGTATCGCCGCGCGACGAGCCTGAGCTGCGTTGCCCCGCTTGCCCGGCGCTTCCGACCGGTGCCGTGGCCATCGCGGCACCGCCCATCGCGACGGCGGGTGCACCGTTCACGCCACCGACTCCACCGGCGCCGGAGACTCCTCTGCCAGGGCTGCTGCCGACCGTTCCCGATCCGGCGTGGCCATCGCCGGTCGTGCCATCGACGACGCGCCCGGAGCACCCACCCGCAACGTACAGCGCAAGAAACACACCCCCCACCTGCGCCGTCCTCCGCACTCCCATGCGCGTACAGTGCCTCGCCATCTCGCGCACCGCAACGCCATGGTGCCGAACGTCGGATCGACGAGCCCTCGCCGGCCATCGTGGAGCCAGGATGGGGGCGCACCCGCGGGAACGGGCGCGGCGAGAGACGCGGCGCCGGCGGAAGGTATCCCTCGCGCGACGCGTCGCCCGCCGCAACCGCGCCGGCGCACCATTGAACCCGAACATCACGTGGGAACGTGGGAAGGACGCTGGTGCACTTCGACGGGGCGGCCTGGACGAAGCGCCCGAACCTCGGCGACGTCGGCTTTCGCCCGCCCGAGCTGGCACGCTCCGGGTACTACACGGACGTCGGCGGCTACCTCTTCACCTCGCACGAC
>CAYUAW010000448.1:0-5965 GCA_964442485.1 uncultured Polyangiaceae bacterium | reverse complement strand
GCGTTTGGACGGGCTCCAGACCACCCCTTCACCTCTCTGCATTGCGTTTGGACGGGCTCCAGACCACCCCTTCACCTCTCTGCATTGCGTTTGGACGGCCTGCCGGCAACCCCTCACCGCTCTGTATTGCGTGCCCGGGCGCTCCGTGGCCCAGAATTACCGAGCCAGGCCGTCAATCTCGCGCACGACGTAGTCCGTCACGTCGATGTGATCTGCGACGAGCCGGTCGCGCGCGCTGATGCGCTGCGCGCGGTCGTCGGGTGCGTCGAGAAGTTCGAGCGTCTTCTTCAGGGCTCGGGGCGCGTCCTTGAAGTTCGCGACCAGGCCGTAGCGCCGCTCCTGATCGTTCAGGTAGCCGCGCTCGGTGGTGTTGAGATAGACGGCGGGGACACCGAGGCACGCTGCTTCGCTCGCGGTGGAGGCGCCCTCCGTGACGACGAGGCGTGCGAAGGCGAGCGCGTCGTGGAAGCGCTCGGGGGGGATGCGCAGGCGGTGGCTCTCCCATTTTTCGGGCAGCGCGCCGCCTTCGGGAACGAGGTACACGCGGATGCGCTTCGTGATCTCCGTCATGAAGGCGTCGAAGTGCTCGCCGAAGCCCTTCTTCCCGATGTCGTGCAGGGTGTTCCACGCCGACATGCGGAGGACGACGTAGCTTCCGGGCTCGGGGTTGCCCATCGAGGAGAGCACCGCCTCGCTCGGCGTGAAGCGCGCGGGATGCAGGAACGCGAGCTCGTGATAGCCAGGGTAACGGATCTGCTTCTTGCCGAGGTCCTTCCAGAAGCACTCGGGGGTGTAGATGCGCGTCGCGAAGGGGTGCGCTATGCGATGGTTGAAGCTCTGGAACTCGCTGTCCGTGAAAATGATGTTCGGGCGCCGGAGGAGCGCCGCCGATTGCGTGTAGCTTCCCATCAAGCTGAGCACCACGTCGGGCCGGAACGTGACGATGCGCGCCGCCACCTTCGCTTGGCGCTGGAGCATCTCCTCCATGGGGAAGCGGTTGTTCTTCCGCTGGGTCGTGAGGATCTCGTTCGGGATGAAGTCGTAGGCCGCGAGGAGCTTCTTCATCACGTCGCGATCGCGACCGAGGAGCAGGACGTCGTCGCCCCTCTTCCGCCAGATGCCGATGGCATTGCGGAAGAAATGGATGTGCGCCGGGTGATGGGCTTCGATGAGGAATCGCATGCGGGGGCCCGGCGCTCGCGGCCGGCATTCGGGCGGTATTCAGGGTCGAAACCCGGCAGAAGTCGAGGGGATTTCGCCCGGGCTCAGCGCCGGTCGAGGTCCGCGAAGCCGAACGGCAGGCGCCCGCTGCGCGCCAGCGCGAAATGCGTCACCTGATAGAGGATCAGGTTGTCCTTCATCGACCAGAGCCGGTGACGACAGAAGGGATAGTCGATGTCGCAGAAGCTCGCGCCGAGATACGTGCCGCCCTGGCGCGCGGCCTCCGCTCGTGCCTCCGCCTCCGTGGTGAAGTCGAGCGCCTCCACCGACGAGGGCACGCGGATCACGAACACCTGCCGCAGGTTCCAGAACCTGTCGTAGCTCATCGCGCCGACCGCCTGCACGAAGACGCACCACGCGAGCACGGCGCAGGTCGCTGCGCGGCGGAGCGCCGTGGCGAAGAGCGCGTCGGCGAGCGGCAGCAGGCCGAGCGAGAGGTACGGCACGGCGTCCAGCCATGGCCGGTATCCGTAGGCGTGCCCGCCCCACCAGTCGAACCACTTGCACTGCGTGGCCATCATGAAGAGGGCGCTGGCGAAGAAGGGCCACAGCGGACGGTAGGCGTCGTCGCGTGCGGCGCGCGCGAACCCCCAGAACGAGAGCGCGAGGATCGGCGAGAACACGAGGAGCCCGCGCGAAGGGCTCGCGAGGAGCCCCACGGCGCCCGAAAAGAAGGGCGTCTGCCAGACGTCGGGGGAGCCCGTCTTCTCGCGGGCGATGACCTGGCCGACGAGCGCCTGCGCGAAGATGAGCGGGCTCCCGAAGAAGTACTGGTTGTACGCGAACACCGCCAGGGGCACCGGGAGCGCTCCGAGCAGGAAGGGCACGAGGCTCCGTCGCTCGGTGAGGTAAAGGTGCACGACCACCGCGAACACCACGACGAGGCTCGTCGGCCTGCAGGCAGCCGCGGCGCCGAGCGCGAACCCCGCGAGCGCCGCGCCGTACCAGACGGCGGCGCTCGTCAGCACGAAGTAAGCGCCGAGCATCAGCAGGACCTGATTCACGGTCTGCTGCCAGAGGTTCTGGCTCGAGATGGCCCACGCGCAGGTGCCGAGACCGTAGGTGAGCGCGATGAAGAGGGCGCGCCGCCGCGACGCCAGCCGCTCGACGACGAGAAAGAGGAGCACCGCGACGAGGGCGACGAGCGAAGCCGAGCACAGCTTCGCGATGGAGCACCGCAGAGCCAGCTTTCCCACGAAGTCGTGGTCCATCGCGTAGAACGGCGCGACGAAGGGAAGCACGACGAAGCCGGGGATCGGCCCGAAGGTGCTCACGTACGTGTGCCTGCGCGGCGCCGGCACGATGTAATAGCGCGGGCCGTTCAGCTCGAGCTTCCCCCGGGCGTGCCATTCGCGCGCGGTGAAGTCGCCGAACCGGTCCTTCCAGTTCGTGAAGAAGAAGTCGTCCTTCTCGATGAAGGGCGAGTGGCTCTTCCACTTGAAGAGCTCCGGGAAGGAGTCCGGCTCGAAGGAGAGCCGACCGGCGGAGAGCAGCGCCACGGGCAGGTTGACGCTCGGTACGGCGTCGCCTTCGTCGAGCACGGTGTCGTTCGCGAGGTAGACGACGAACAGCCCCAAGAAGAGGAGCAGCGCGACGCCGCGACGCGATCTGGGCGATGCCGCCGGGCTGCTCATGCCGGCGCTGCCTGCTCCGAACGGCGGCGACGCCGCGCGAGAACGCCGAGCGAGAGGGCCCACGCGGACTCCATCAGCCAGCCGATGGACGAGATGGTCGACGGAACACGACTCGGCTCGTACCAGAGATGCAAGCTGAACTCACCCAGCGGAATGTCGTCGACGACCAGAAAACCCTCCGGGCTCTCGCGCAGCCATGCTTCCGGCGCGCCCTCGAGGTGCCAGAACGGATGATACGCGACCTTCGCGAGGATCCGTGCTTGCGGATATTCGGTGCGGATCCTGAGGCGAAGATCCCCGGTGCTCGCGTGAACGTCGCTCACGTGATTGGACGGCGCGAGCTCGGCGATGGGAGCGTCCACGGCGTCCTTCCGTCGGAACACCGCGTAGTGCGACGAGACGTGCAGGAGCTCGAAAGCGTCGGTATCGAGGATGATCCGCGCCATGTCCTGGTCGGCGGTCACGACGACGCCGGCGTTCGTCTTGCCCAGCGCCTCGAGGATCCACTCCTTGCTCGGCGAGCGCGTGCTGAAGAACGAGTTGAACTCGCTGAGCGTCCACCTGAGCTTGTAGGGTACGACGCCATAGTACGCGCCGAGCTGAGGCAGCCCGACGTGGTGCTGGGTCAGCACCAGGAAGTGCGATTGCGCGAGGCCTCCCGCGTTCCAGTTCCACCCGAACTCGTCCTGCAGGTAGAGCCTCCCCCACTCCTTCTTCGCGTTCGACGCGAGCCAGCGCCACAGATCCTCGACCTCCCTCACCTCGTCCTTCAGGCGGGGTGGGTTGTCGTGCCGCAGCGGCAACCCCCACCACAGCCCGAGGAGTGGAGCCGCGACGGCCGCTGCCGCGAGCGCCCGATCTCCGAGCCGCGCGAGCACGGGGGAGGACAGCGCGTCGATCGCCGCGATGGCGAACGCGAGGCGCGCGAAGTCGATGAACCGCCAGCTCACCGGGCCGAGGAACCCGAGCTCGTGATAGCGATGGATCACGAGACAGCCCAGGATGGCAACGCCCACGTAGAACGCCGCGGCTCCGAGCCGATCCTCCGCGTGGCGAAACTTCCTGAACGCGAGCACCCCGAGCACGATGGGGACGAGCGACGGCAGGATGTCGGTCAGAAAGAGGTCGTAGCGGATCCCTTCCGGCACGCGCGCATCCAGCAGGTAGAGCGGCTCGCACGGGAGGACGAGGCGCGCCGCGATGTCCACCAGCCGGAACGCGGGATGCGGCGCGGCGCTCACCTCCGAGACCCACATCATCGTGAGCCAGTACTTGGCGGAAGCGACGGCCGCTACCGCCCAGCCCGCGCACCGTCGGAGGAGCTCCGCTCGAGTGAGCGCCCCGGCACGCCGGTGCATCACGGTGGTGACCGTCGCGATGATGGCGATGAGGGGGAGGACGAACAGGTGCGTGAGTGTGGCGAGCGCGAGGAGCACCGACGCGGCGAGGTGCTGGCGCGCCGATAGGACAGGGCGCGCCAAGAGGTCGAAGAGGAAGACGAGCAGCGCCGTCGCGAGACCGTGCGTCCACATCCCGGCGAGCGGCGAGCCGATACCCCACACGGTGGAGGGCTGGACCAGCACGAGGTAAGACAGAAACAGCGCACCCGGGACCGCGATGCGCCGCCGCGCGACGAAGTAGAGCGCAAGCGACGGCGCGACGACGCCAGCGAAGAGACAGGCGCTGTACGTCGCGCCGAGGGGGACGCCCACGCGGGTCAGGAACGCGAGCAGCGGATAGAGCAGGGGCGAATGGAGCGTCGTCACCGGGAGTCCGGCGAACCCGAGCTCCGACCAGCCGTTACTGTCGGACCTTGCGAGATCGTAGATCTCCGCGAGGTGGACGGGGTTGTCGATGTACGTGCGGTAGGCGCCCGTGAGGATGGGCCACGCCACGACCGCCGTCGTCAGGAGCAACGAGAGGAGCGCCAGCGCATCTCGTCGTCCAAGGCGCGGGGGGGCTTGCATTTCGAAGGGCGCAATGTGCCGTCATGAGCCGCCACGGGCAAGAGCGCGTTGCGATCGAAAGAACGCAACCGGCGGGGCCTCCGTTCCGATGCAGGAGGGCGCGGAAACTTCAGGAAGGTGTGACCGATGGCGTCATGGGCGGCAGGGGTGTCTCGGGCTTCGTGCGTTACGCTGTGTGTGTGCGTCGTCGCGGCTTGCTCGGCGGCGAGCGCTGGCGGCGCGTCCTCGGGGGTGGACGCAGGGCCAGCGACGGATGCCGGCGGGCTGCCCGGTGCGGTCGCACCGACCTGGGCCATCGCGGCACGCGGTGTGTCCGTCACCGACGCGGCGACGCCGACTGCTCGGCCCATCGACGTCCAGGTCGTCCCGGACGCCGCAGCTCCCGACGCAGCGCCGCGCTGCGTGCCGGAGGGCGGCATCGACGAGCCGGACGACGATTTCCAGGACACGAACTGCGACGGCATCGACGGTGACGTCAGCGCCGCGGTGTTCGTCGCACCCTCGGGCTCGGATACCGCCGGCGGTTCCATGACGGCGCCGGTGCAGACGGTGAAGCACGCCGTCGAGCTCGCGCTCGCAGCCGGCAAGAGCGTGTACGTCTGCGACGGTCAGTACGAAGAAGCCGTCGAACTCGCGACAGCGGGCGTGAGTCTTTACGGGGGCTACGACTGCACGCGCGGCTGGCAGCGCGAGCGAGATCGCGCGACGTTCGCGCCCAGGAGCGGCGTGCCCTTCACGGCGCGAAACGTGACGGCGCCCCTCGTCGTCGATCGACTGGCGTTCCGCGCGCCGGATGCCCTCGGGAGCGGCGGGAGCTCCGTCGCGGCGAGCATCGTGAGCGCGAAGGACGTGCGATTCCGCAACGTGCTCTTTGCGGCGGGGAACGCGACGGACGGGGCGTCGGGGGCGGTGCTCGACGACAGCTCGACGGCGAACTTTTGGCCGACGAACTTCGCCGCGAACGCGGTGCCGTTGGCGGACGCGACGATGTGCGCGAAGGCTCGAGGGGGAACGCCCCTCATGGGGGGCGCCGACTGCGGCAAGGTCTCTCTCGGAGCGACGGGGCCAAGCGTGTCGTGCGCCGACGGCACGGAGGTTCAGGGTGGGCCGGGAGGAAATGGCGACAACTGGGCGCTCGCCGCC
>CAYUAW010000447.1:1482-5980 GCA_964442485.1 uncultured Polyangiaceae bacterium | reverse complement strand
TCGGCGAGTACCAGCGTCCTCCGCGTGCACTCCGAAGCGCACGGAGCAGCGGCCACGCAACGAGCACGACCCCGAGCTGACCGAGCTCGACGCCCAGGTTGAAGCCGAGGAGCGCGGGCACGAGGCGCGCCGCGGGAAGGCGGAGCTCTGCCATGACGCCCGCGAAGCCGAATCCATGGACGAGCCCGAACGCGAACGCGATCGCCACGCGCAGAGGTCCGGGCTTCCGTGCGCGCCCGAGGAGCGCGAAGTGGCAGGTGGAGAAGAGGATGAGCCCGACCAGCGCCACGCGACCGACAGCGCCGCCGCCCGCGAAGAGCGCGACGGTGAGGCCCGTCACGACGAACCCGGGGACGCGTCTCCCGCGGCCGGCGAGGAGCCACGCGTTCTCCGCGCCGAGCAGCGCGATCGAGAAGCCGATGAGCGCCTCGACGGGGTGCGGATCCGGTTTGACGACGCCGAGCGCGGAGAGCGCGAGCGTCACGCTGTGGGCCACCGTGAAGCTCGTGACGAGCCCGACGACCTCGCGCGCGCGCTCCGCGAGCAGGAGCAGCGCGAGCACGAACACCATGTGGTCCCATCCCGTGAGCAGGTGCTCGACGCCGAGGGCGAGATAGTCGAAAAACGAGCTGCCGCCCCGCGAAGCGCCCGCGCTGCCGAACGAGCACGAGGGCTTCGCCAGATCGAGGACCTGGTCGACGGCGGCGCCGCTCCCGTCGTCCCAGCGCACGAAATGCCGCGCGCCGCCCTCGAAGAGAGGGTTGAACGCGACCGAGACGACGCGCTCACCGCGCCCGGCGCAGCTCGTCGACCAGCGCCACAGCATCCACGGAGCGGTCGACGCCACCCGCTCTGGCTCACCGAGCGGCTTGCAAGGAACGCCGCCCGCACGCATCGTGACGAGGCCCTGGAGCCGCCGCGCAGCGTCTTCTTCGTGACCCGGCGCGGCGTCATCGCCGAGCATGAGGCTCGCCAGATCGGCGGCGGTGAGCTGGACCTCGACGTCGGCTCCTTCCGGTGTCGCCCTCCAGAAGGAATAGGTCAGCGAACCCGCGTGCGCGGCTGCGGTCGCAGACAGCACGAATGCGGCGAGCGAGAGCAGGGGAGCGAGCACGGCGGCGCGGGGCTTCACGGGAGCTTCTCCGCGACGTGGACCGTCGCGTTCCTGCGGTGCGCCGCGAGCCAGGCCGCAAAGGCATCGCCCTGGGCCTTGCGTCTATACAGCGCGAGCACGTGCTCGCGGACCTCGCCGAGCGCCGGAATGTACGGCGGGTCCTTGCCCACCAGCTGTATCACCCTGAAGAGGCCACCATTGCCGAGCGGCTCGGTCACCCCGCCGGGCTCGAGGGAAAGGACGCGCTCCAGGGTGACCGGCCCGGTGCGGCCACCGAGCTCCTCCGCGGAGAGCGCGTCGGGCAGCGCGGCTTCCGAGGGCGTCCCGAGAGCGGCGTTCACTCGCTCGAAGGGCTCGCCGGAACGAAGGCGCTTCGCTGCTTCCTCCGCTCGCGCGCGCGCCACCGTCACGTCGACCCCGTGCTCGGCGTGCGTCACGAGCTGCCGGACGTGCAGCTTTCCCGGCCGCCGGAGCTCCTCGCGGATGCCCTCGTAGTACCGGGCGAGCGCATCCTCCGACGGCTGCGGCGCATCCGCGATCCCGCGCTCCGACTCGAAGACTGCGTCGAGCAGCGCGTGGCGCGTCGGTGGGTCGCGCCGCACCAGGTCGAGCGAGAGCCCCTCTTCGACGATCAGCTCCTCTTCGACGAGCCGCTCCACCGCGTCGCGCTTTTCGCGCTCCGCTGTCGGACCGCTCTCCGCGGAATGCCGTGCACGGACCTCGGCACCGTAGTCAATCGTTCGAATCGCCTGTCCGTTGACCATCGCCACGGCGCCCGGCGGCAGCGCGTCCCTCCGCTCTCGCGTACGCCCGGCGAGCGTCGCCACGGCGAGCGACAGCCCGATTGCCACCCCCGCCCAGAGCAGCCATTCCGCACGAGACACCTGCGATCTTGCGGTCATCGGAGGCCTCGACGTTCTCTCCGGAGGCGCTCCGAGTCGAGCGAAAGCCGCAACCACGTTCGCACGTAGCAGAAGCGGACATGACGCGGATTGCCCCATCGAGAGAAAGTCGGTCGACGCGAAGGCAAGGACGGAAGGATGGGGTAGGGTTGAACCGCGAGACGCGCTACGCTTGGAGAAGTCTTTGGCCTGGTTCCGGGGATGCGTCGGTCGCGCGGCACCTCGAGGGGCACGATGGCTCGACCCACTATCTTACTTGCTCTGATCCTTGCCCTGGGCGTCGCTGCGTGTAGCGCGCTCCTCTCGTTCGATCCGAACAAGATCCCGAAGGACGAGAAGGGCAAAGTCGTGCTCGACGGAGGGATCCGGGTGCACACCGGCGATGCCGCGCCAGGTGCGAGCTGCGATCCTGGTTCGGCGGGGACCCCCTGCGGGCCCTGCGACCCCGGTGAATACTGTCCTGGCGTCGGCGCGACGAGCGCCGCTTGCCCGGCGGGGCAATGGGACAACGATCTCGACCCGGCGACGCCGTGTGTGCCGCAGCGCGACTGCCCCGCGGGTGAATTCGTCTCCTCGCAGGGGAGCGCCACGGAAGATCGCGCCTGCGCGCCCTGCGCCTCGGCTCGCTTCAGCACGCACCCGAACGCCGACGTGTGCGACGGATGGACCACGTGCGTCGCAGGCCAGTACGTGTCCGACGTGGGTTCCACCGTGAAGGATCAGACGTGCGCCGCGTGCCCATCGGGAACCCACTCCGACGCCCCGAACTCGGGCCAGTGCGCGCCGCTCGACTCGTGCGCGGCCGGCACCAAGCAGACGGTCCCGGGCAAGAACGGCGCATGCAGCCCATGCGCGGCAGGAGAGTACTGCGCGGGTGGAAGCGCACTCCCGCAAACCTGCGGCGCCGGCACCTGGGATCACGACGCGAATCCCGCGAGCGCGTGTGTCCCTTTCACCGTCTGCGGCCCCGGCATGTATGAAGCGACGGCGGGAGCGTCCACCGTCAATCGCGTCTGCAGCGCTTGCGAGGCGGGCACGTTCAGCACCACCTACGGGGCGGGGTCGTGCGCGCCCTGGTCGGATTGTCGCGTGGGTCAGTCGGTGACGGTGGCAGGCGGCCCCGCGAGCGATCGCGTCTGCGGCGATTGCCTGTCGGGAACCTACAGCACGACGATGAACGCGTCGCAGTGCCAGCCCTTCTCGACGTGTGGCCCGGGCAGCTACGTGAGCGCGCCAGGCGCCGCGAGCAGCGACCAGGTCTGCACCGCGTGCCCCGCGGGCCAGTTCAGCACGACGCCCAACGCCGCGGCGTGCACGGCGTGGTCGACGTGCCCCGTGGGCACTTTCGTCTCCACGGCAGGCACCGCACTCGCCGACCAGGTCTGTACACCGTGTCCACCGGGCAAGTACTCGTCGACGACCAACGCCGGTCAGTGCGTGGCGCAGGGCTCGTGTGCCGCAGGGACGAAGCAGGTGGCCCCTGGTGGTCCCGACACGCCCGCCACCTGCACACCCTGCAGCGCCGGTGAATACTGCGCGGGAGCGGACGCCCCGCCACAAGCATGTGCCGACGGGACGTGGGACCACGATCGCAACCCCGCGAGCCCCTGTGTCGGCTGGACGAGCTGCGCCGCGGGGCAGTTCGTGAGCGTGGCGGGCACTGCGGTGGCCAACCGCGTCTGCAGTGCGTGCGTCGCGGGCACGTTCAGCACCGCCAGCAATGTCGCCTCGTGCACGCCGTGGACGGGCTGCACCGCCGGGCAGTTCGTGAGCGTGGCAGGCAGCGCGACCAAGAACCAATCGTGTGCGAGCTGCGCCGCGGGCTCCTTCAGCTCCGCCGCGAACGCGACGGCCTGCACCGCGTATCACTCGTGCACGGCCGGGCAGTTCGTGTCGACCGCTCCGTCGAGCACCACCGATCGCGGTTGCACGAGCTGTGCGAGCGGTCAATTCAGCACCGCCGCGAACGCGCCTTCGTGCACGGCGTGGACGACCTGTCAGCCGAGCACGTACGTCTCGGCGGCGGGGACGACGTCCGCGGACCGCGTCTGCACGGCCTGCCAGAGCGGGACGTACTCCAGCACGCAGAACGCCGCACAGTGCGTCCCCGCCGGCCAGTGCGCCGCCGGTACGCGGCAGACGGCTCCCGCCACCAGCACAATGCCGGCGACCTGCGCGACCTGTGACATCGGCTGGTACTGCCCGGGTGGGACGAACCCGGGCGGAGCGTGCGCGTCGGGCTCGTGGGACCACGACATGAATCCGGCAAGCGTGTGCGCGGCCTGGAGCAACTGCAGCGCGGGCCAGTCCATCTCGTCACCAGGCTCGAGCACCGCCGACCGTACGTGCTCCGCCTGCGCGGCGGGGACGTTCAGCACGGCGTCGAATTCGGCGATGTGCGTCGCCTGGACGCCATGCGCGGCCGAAAACTACCTGAAGACGTCCGGCACGGCGATCAGCGACAACGTGTGTCTCCCGTACA
>CAYUAW010000447.1:0-1382 GCA_964442485.1 uncultured Polyangiaceae bacterium | reverse complement strand
TCGCGGTCACCTCACCGGCTGGACCAACCAGGACGGCAGGGGCGCGCTTTCGAAGACCAACTTGCCCTCGTGAAGCTCCAGGACTTTACGGTAGGGAGTACGGAGGTCGCTGTTGTCGAACACGAGCACGAAGGGGAGCTCGCGAAGGGCGCGGCCGAGATTCTCGAGGGTGCGGGGGAACCGCTCCTTGATCTTGTCCGGAGGAACGTCGTGCCCACCTTGCATCACGCGCATGGCCACGCGCTGGTCGGACAGATCGGCGGACTCGAGCCCGATGTAACACAGGACGACGGTATACCCGGCGTCGGTGGCTTCGTGGAGAAACGAGAGCTTTTCGCCCGTCGGATCGGAGAACACGGTCTCGAACACGAAGCTCTCGCGGCTAGCCAAGAGCTGCCGCCGCACGTTGTCGGCGAGGCGGGCGGCCTCGTACGCATCGATGCCGGTCTCACGCGCCAGCTCGTCTGCGTTCACGAACCGGAGGCCCGCGGACCTCATGTGCACTTCGTAGAACGTCGACTTGCCCGCCCCGTTCGGACCCGCGATCGCCACGACGATCGGGCGAGCGTCGAAGGGATGGGTCACCGTCGTTCCGCTGGTCGAAACTGCCGGTTGACGAAGCGTCCGAGCGTGCGGCTTCCGTCTTCGTCGACCTTGACGATCAGGCCGCCGCCTCCCTCCGAGGGCTCGAAGTGGGGATAAGGCCGCCCGGCAAGATGGAGGGCCAGCCTCTCGCGGCCCGCCTCCGAATCCACGCTCTCGAGCGACGCCGAGAGCGGCTGCAGATCGCCTGCTTTTTTCAGGGACAACAGGGTGTCTGTTCGAAGCACGCGCTCGACTGCGCGTCCCAGGCCAGCCCAGAACTCGATCTGGCCGGCGATCGAACGCTCCGTCGCTTCACCGGTCAGGCGCGCGTCGAGGACCAGTCCGTCAGAGAGCTTCACCGGTTGCGACATCCTCGTGATGGTAGCATTTTGCTACCGGACAGGGGCGAGGGCGCCGCAGTCCGTCTCATAGCCACAATAACACAGTATTTACATATTGTTAGGCGTCACTGGAGGAGGCTCGCGCCGCTCGCGGCGAAGATCACCGTGGCGTCTCGAGGCGGCGGGAAGTGGCGGCGGCGCGCGATCAGCGAGCCCAGATCGACGGCCACGAGCAGTGAGACCGTTGTCGGTCGCGAATGTGTGAACGCATGAGTAGAGCGAACCGTGAAGCCCGATGTCACGGATTCCGCGAGCATCATGACCAGCCGTGCTGAGCGCCCGCACGACCGCGTTCGGCAAGTCCTCTTCGATGGGAACCGCGCCAGTCATCCACTGGCGCGGACGTCTTCGTTGCCGAGAGTCTTCGCGGCGTGGGCATGCGTGAGGCCCTCGGCT
>CAYUAW010000446.1:0-6020 GCA_964442485.1 uncultured Polyangiaceae bacterium | reverse complement strand
CGGCTCTCCGTCGACTGCCGCGGGCGCGTCGTGGAATGCGAGCCGCGCGCGCTGGAGGAGATCCCGGAGGATTGCCGCGCGGCAGCTGTCTCGTGGGCTGCAAGGAGGGGCGCGTGAGCGACGCAATGACGCCTGCGAGGACGTTGCCTGCCTGCCTCGATACGTTCATGCCGACATGATTCCCGTCGTGACAGCGTCAGCAGTATCTCCGCCTCGCGCAGCTCCCGTCATCGCAAGCCCGCTGCGTCCCCTCGGCAGCTCACGAAGGGCGACATCTGCGTGACCAGCCCGCCGATCACCTGCGCGGCGATCGCCCCGACCACGAGGGACGCAGGATCGCGCGAATCGCCACCGCTCCCCATGGTCACGCGCAGCGCCTCACGAACGCGTCGCCATGAGGAGCACCGCCGTGCCGATCGCGACGAAGTCCTCGACAAATGCCGCCGGCCGATCCCGGCCGAACGCCGCGGCCAGCTTTCCACGCGCCGCCGCCCCGCCCAGCGTCCCTGCCACAGCACCGACGCCCCCTGCAGCCGCGCCGGCCAACGTGTTGCCCCCGCTGATGGACACCACCCACCCCGCGAGCAGTCCCACCACGATGCGCGCGCCGAACGGGATCGGCGTCTTGCGGCTGGGCGTCGCGGGCAGCTGATCCGTCACCAGCTCCCCCACGGCGAGCACGCTGAACAACCAAGGCACCCACGAGTTGCCGAGAAACGACACCGCCGTCCCCGCGACGTTCAGCACACCAAGGCGAGCCGCCCAGGCCACCGCGGCGGGCACCGTCATCGAACGGAGGCCAGCGACGACGCCGAGAAAAAAGGCGACGAGATAAATGGTCATCCTACGAAACCTCCGGGGACGGGATACACCCGCCCACCGAGATATAGAGCACGAGGTGTGCCCGCGAAAGCCTACGTGATCTTTCGCGCGTTGCCGGGACCGAGGCTACACGACAGGTTCACGATCTGGCTTCGGTGGCCAGGGATTGGCTCCGGGCAGCTACAGCGACTGCACGAAGGCGACCAGGTCGTCGCGATCGGTCTTCTTCAGCTTGCGAAACGCCTCCCGCGCGTCCGTCGCCTCGCCGCCGTGCCAGAGGACGGCCTCTGCGATCCCGCGGGCGCGGCCGTCGTGCAGCAGGAAGGTGTGGTCGTTGATCGCCGCGATGAGCCCGATGCCCCACAGCGGAGGCGTCCGCCATTCGCTTCCGCTCGCCTCGAAGTCGGGTCGCCCGTCTTCGAGATCGGGGCCCATGTCGTGGAGCAGTAGATCCGTGAAGGGCCAGATCGTCTGGCCGGAGAGCTGCGGCCAGTCGTCGAGCGTGCCCGTCTTCATGGTGGGGATGTGACACGAGGCGCAGCCGAGCTTCGCGAAGAGCGTCTCGCCGTGGAGCGCGTGCTCGTCGTCGAGGGCCCGTCGCGCAGGTACGGCGATGGCGAGCGCGTGCACGATCATGGCGTCTTGCTCGATCGGCACCAGGTTGGGCTGGTTCATCGACTGGGGCGCTGCAGCGCATTCCTTCTGCGCCGCTGGACAGTTCTTCGTCGTGAGGAGAGTGGACGTGATGCCGATGTCGCCGAGGAATGCGCTGAGAGTCTGCTGCTCCGCCGTCGGCTGGTTGGCCTTCCATCCGAAGCGGCCGAGCACGGTCTTCTGCTGCACGATGTCCCAGACGTGGTTGGGACGTCCGCCGTTCTTGGCGGCAAACTCGAGGATGGTCTCCTCGCTGACTGCCTGAAGGAGGCCGAGGCCCACCTGAACCGGGGCAACGCGCGGTGAGACGAGAACGTCGTCCGGCATCGACCCGAAGTGGAGGGATTCGAAGGAGTACGTCGGCACACGAAGGGAATAGGGCTCGCCGTCGGTGTACGCGCCGGGCTGCTCCTCGTACGACACGACCGGGGTTCCCTCCGGAGGGACGCCGAGTATCGCGCGCGGGTTCAGCTGATCACCGTAGTTCGGCACCGGGACGGGCCCACCGTGTTCGTTCTCGCCTGGGATGCTCAGTCGGAGGAGTAGTCCCACGAAGGGCTCGCCGTCCGAGGTCGGCGGCGCGCCGCGCCCGTTGTTCGGATGGCAACCCGAGCAGGAGAGCGCGTTGAACGTGGGCCCGAGGCCGTCGTTCCCCTGAGGGGTGGCCGGCGCGGTCACCCAGTTTCGGTTGAACACCCCGTCCCCGATCTGAAAGGGCCCCCGTCGATCGAGCGTCAGATTGCTCGCCGGATAGTTGTACGCCTCGTCACCATCGTCGAAGACGGTGGTATCTCCGCCGAGATTCGGATCGGCTGGCACGACGACGGGCTTCTCGCCGGCGGACTTCGACTCGCCGCACCCGGTCCACGCAAGAAGACCGACGGCAATGACTGCCCAGGCGGATTGCGCTGCAATCATGCGTCAGATGTTCGTCTTGATGTCGAGCAGATCCGCCATTTGCCGGAACGAGTCGACCATCGGCACGAAGGTGTCGAGCGCGGCCTTGACCGCCTCGCGCGGCGCGGAGCCCTCCGGGGCGATCACGGCGTGGTCGAACGGCGGCGGAATCGCATCGATCGCGCCGCGCGTCGTCTGCATCTGCTTGCGCAGGGTATCGTCGAGTTTCGGGTTCGAGGCGCGCACGAGGTCCGAGATCGACGCGCCCTTCACGGATCCGTACCGGCCGAGATAGACGTTCTCGACGCCCAGCATGTTGGCGGCGAGATCGATCTGGGTGCTCTCGCTGAAGCAGGACTCCTCGTCCTTTCTGTTCTGGGTCAGGTACGGGTCGCTCATCCGCTCGTAGTAGAGCTCCGAGATTGCCATGCTGGTCATGCCTCGCACGATGTCGGCGAGGCTGACGAGCGGCGGCACGGTGACCATGCGCGTGGCGTAGCTGTCAGGGTCATCGACATCCCACGCGTCCTTCACGCCGGTGAGATCGGACAGCAGGATCTCCGTCGCTGTCTGCAGATAAGTGCGACGGCGCGCCTGATTGGCGGCGGTGCCACCGTCGACGTAGTCGGTATAGGGCCGGTCGCCCGGGCCGTCGCTCTGCTGGAGACGCTGTCCCCACAGGAGGAACTCGATCGCGTGAAAGCCCGTCGATAGGTTCTCGATGCCGCCCACCTCGTCGTTGGCAATCAAGACCTGGTCCGTGATCTCGGGAAACTCGTCGGTGTGATTGATGATGCCGCTGGTCGGGTCGTCCGCCGTGTAGTCGATGAACTTCTCGTCGACGGGCCACTCGTTTGCCACCCCGTTCACCACGTCGACGGGCCCGTTGTAGAATCGCCCTACCTCGAGCTGACCGTACCCGGGTCTCGAGTCGAGCCACGCCTCTCGAGCACGCGAGAGGGTGTCTTCTCCGGGGTTCGTCACCAGCGCGTCCGTTGCACTCTTCAGCGCTTCGAGCTTGTCGACGACGGCGCTGCTGTTCGCGCGCATCAGCGCGATGTACTGGCGCACGACCTCCGCCTGGGGGTCCGGGGGAGTAGCCGGAGCGTCGGGGCTACAGGCCGGGACGAGCGATGAACACAGGGCCAACCAGATGAGCCGCATTCGTCAGCGAATTTGCACCGGCGTGCAATACTGGATGTTGTCCTGGATGGTGAGCACGTAACCGAGAGGGCATCCGCCTTCCATGGGAGGTGGCGTGCAGATCTTCCGTCCCTCGCTCGCCAGGTATTGCTGCCAGTTCGGCGGGCACGTGCCGCTATCGGGCGGAGGCGGCGGCGGTGGCGGTGGCGGCACACAGCACCCTCCGATGCAGGCGTTGCCGCCCGAGCAGTCGCTGTCGGAGGAGCAGGTCGCCACGCCCACGGGGCAGGCGTTGCCGGCGCAGAACGTGATGCACGCCTCGCCGGTGTCGCCGCCGACCTTGTTCTGATCGCCGTCGTGCACCATCACCTGGAAGCGGTAGTTCTTGCCCGGCTCGAGCCTCAGATCCCATCGGACCTCCGCGCCGTACTGCTGGTCCATTCCCGTCGCGGGTGGCGTGTCGCCGTTGCCGTAGTTCGTGCCGTTCTTGTCGGGGTCGGCATCCGGCGTGATGCTCGCACCGGTCGCGTCGACGGTCCGGACGGCGCCCTTCCAGGTGCCGGCGACGTAGGTCGGGTTCACGGCGCTGCCGCCCCACTGCCAGTCACCGGAGACCGCGGTCGAATCGCTCGTGACGTCGGTGATGAAGAGTGCCGGCCACATGGGGCGACCGGACGGATCGACGCCGGCCTGCTGGCCCGTGATGTGGTTCGTGCCGGTCTTCGGATTCTGGAGCACCTGGGGGTTGCTCGTCAGCGGGGACACCTCGTACGTCGTGGAAAGGCCGTTGATGACGGTCTCGCGGACGCCGAGCGTCATGGCGTGCTCGTCGGTGTAGAAGAGCTGGATGCTCGCGAACGGGTACCCACCCGAGGGAACGATCGCCGCGAGGACCTCGCTCTCGTTGAACACGATGTTCGTGAGAGGATTGCTGCTCGAGTACGGATAGCCGCAGTTGCTGACGATGGGCCCGACGAAGCCCGGCGCGCAGGCGGTTCCGCCCGTCGTGGGGGTGCCCGTCCCGGTGCTGCCCGTCGGACCCGTCTGACCGCCGTTCGGCGCGGTGCAGTTGTTCGTCTTCGAATCGCAGCACTTGCCGCCCGTGCAGGTGAGCCCGCCCTTGCACTTGTTCATGCCCTGGCAGGGGCACCCGAGCGATCCAGGCGCGCACATGCCGCCTGCCGGACCCATCGCACCCGGACCCATCGCACCAGGACCCATCGCCCCGGTGCCTGTCGCCGTACCGGGAATGTCACAAGCTCCGGAGATGCAGATCCCGCTCGCGCAATCCGCTCCGATGGAGCAGTTGGTGTTCGGCAGGGACCCGCTCGACTCGCACAGCCCACCCGTGCACTTGCCGCTCACGCAATCGCTCGCCTGCGAGCACGTCGAACCCGGCAGCGAGCTGCCCGAAGACGGGCTGCCGGACGGACTGCCGGACAGGCCCGCCTGGCACACCCCCGCGGTACAGACATGACTCGCACAATCCTGCGCCTGGGTGCACGTTCCCCCCGCCCGGATCCCGGCACCGCTGCTCTCGCTGGAGCTACAGGCATGGGCCGCGGCGGCGGCGAGAAGCAGCGCGAAAAGCCTGGCATGCCCATGACGGGATTGATGATTCATCCGCTGACCTCCGGGGTCGCTGAAAACGCAAAAGTCGCTGAAACGCGAGGGCCGTAGACAGGCCGCTCTCCACAAGTAACCGCTCGGGCCAAGACATGTGCTGGCAACGGTCCAGCACCGCCTTTTCAACGGATGCTGCGGCGCGCACACCCGAGTGAAAACAACAGCTTTTCACCGGGGAGCGAGACGTCGTCACAGCTCTTCTTGCAGAGGACTATCTTCTTCGGCGCGTTCGGGTCGTCGAAGTACCATCCGCCGGCCGTTCCGCAGCTCGAGACGCTCTCCCGGTACACGAGGGTCGTCGAGTCGCAGCGGATCGTCGTCTCGACCAGGTTCACCAGCGTCAAATCCAGGCTCATGCCGCTCGGCGGCTCGGGGATGCCGAGCTCGCACGGGATCTGCGCGGCAGTACGGATCGCATTGAGCGCGTCCAGCACCTCTGCCGCAACATCGCCGCCATTCACCAGGAAGGCCTGCTTCGTGCCACCTGCAGCGGCAATCTGCTGCAGATTGGTGAGGTACGGACCGACGCCGAGCACGAACGTCTTCAAGGCGGGCATTCCGGCAAGGCAATCGGAAGTCGCCGCCACGGCATCGGAAAGAGTCGGGCAGCATGCACCCTTGCCCGCGTCGCCGCACGTCACCGGCGCCTCGGGCAGCCCGTCGGTGACGAACAGCATGACGACGTCGCGGTCCGGGTGCGCGATCTTGTAGTTCTTGGCGTAGCCGCACGCGCCGCGGATGGCGCTCCCGGTCGGTGTCTCGCCGGTCGGCTGCCGGCTGGCAAGGGAGTCCGCGATGGCCTGCGCGTTCGCGGGCAGCGGGGCGATGGCGACGTCGGCCTTGGCGTAGTCCGCCGGATTGCACGTCGTCTCTCCGAT
>CAYUAW010000445.1:0-6039 GCA_964442485.1 uncultured Polyangiaceae bacterium | reverse complement strand
GTGGTCGTCTTGGTGGTTCTGTTTCTCCTCGGGAGAACCAGGTAGCAGTCGCGCAAGATTCCGTTGATTTTCCACCGCGCCATCGTGAGACCTCGCGCGTCCGTCCCCAGCTGACAGCAGTCTGCGCCGGCTCCGCCGGTAGTCTCACGGGTTTGATTTTCCACCGCGCCGTTCGGGAATCCTCTCGCGACTTTCTCTCACTGAGAGCAGTCCGCGCCGGCGTCGCCGGTAGTCTCACTCGCCTTTCAGTGGTGGATCGTGATCTGTTCTTCCCAGACCGACATGTCGTGGCGCCGCGGGGCCCTGCCCGCGGGCTCGTTTCCGCGTGCCGTTAGAACGATGTCACCAGCGGACCCGCGGAGGCACGGGGCTTCCGACCGGCTAGCGCATTGTCAGAACTTCACGCATGGATGTTCACGAGCGTGCCGTTGCCGAAGGGCGCTCCCGAGTACGCCGCGTGCCAGTGCTCTGGCACCGAAGGGTCGACCCAGAAGAAGACGTAGCGGGCGTCGATGGGCGAGAGGTTCACGCAGCCGTGGGACCGCGCTCTACCGAAGTCGTCGTGCCAGTACGCACCGTGAAGGGCGTAGCCGCTGTTGAAGTACATGACCCAGGGCACGTCGCGCAGCTCGAACTCGTGATCGGCCATGTCCGAGTCCATCGTGGTGGTCACGTGCTTCTGGTAGATGCGAAAGGTACCGGTGGGCGTGCTATGCGTGGTCTTCGGCTCGCCGAGCCCGTCCTTGCCGGTCGAGACCAGCGTCGCGTAGACCGGCGTCGCGCCCTCCCAGAGCACCAGCGTCTGCGAGAGTATGGAAACGTCCACCCACTTTGTCGTTCCCTTGGCGTACCAGGGAAGGTCCGTCGGCTTCGGCGCCGTGCGAACGTCCTCGCTCTTCACCCAGCGTCCAGTGCGCGTCTCGACGAAGCGATCGCCTCGCCACATGCGTACGCGACCGGTGAGCGGCACCATCCGCCGACGAGGCAGCGCCGCGCCGGCCTCGAGACCCGCTCCGCTCGCGTTCCATTCCGTCGCGTCGTCTGCGTAGACGAAGGCCACCGGGAGGCCCACGCCGTGCAGGTCGGCGCCGTGGAAAGGTGATCCGGAGTCCGCCTTGAGCTTGTCCGCGGGGATCAGGCGAACGTCCGTGGTCACCGCGAACCGCCGCCCCTGAGCCTCCGTGCCGGCCACGAAGGTACCCACCAGCGCGACGCCCGCGTGGCGCTTGATCCGGTTCGCCATCACCGCATAGGTCGGTGCCTTGAAGGACGACACATTGGGGATCTGCCGGCCGCCCGTGAGCCACCACGGCACTGCGTCGTCGCCGTCGCCGCCGAACCGGTGACTGGGATCGAGCGGGACAGCGTGCTCGGGGATGTCCGATGCGGCGAGACCGCGTGGATCGAGGGGCACGTCGTTGGCACCGACGTCGAGCTCGTCCCACTTCTTCGCGAGCTTCGTCCAGCTGCGCAGGTGGCGCTCCAGCCTGGCCTCGTACTTGAACTGCTCGTCCTTGGTCGGGATGCGCAGGTAGTTCGGCGCGATGGCGCGCACGAAGGCGTAGTTGTAGGGCATCGGCCGGGAGCGGTCCGGCTCGACGCCGACCGCGCGCACCAGGGGATGATCGAGCTTCACGGTCGCGCCGTCATTGGCGCACACGAAGCCCGAAGGCCTCACCGCATACCAGCCCTCGGGACAACCTTCGCGCCCGACGGGCTCCTTCGATCGCGCGACCTTCGCACCGAGACGGAGGTAGCCGATGGTCTGCGAACCGCGGGCAGGTGCAGCGAGGATGGGAACGACCATCGCCGTCGGGGCGAGCTTCGGGCCATCCTCTGGAGGCACGGGGATCGTCGCGGCGGGCGCGGCAACGACGGCGCCGCCGTTCTCCGGCTTCGCATGGATGAGGGCGGGCCCCTCGGAGCCAAGGGATGCCTTCGTACCGCACGCAGGGGCGAGACCCGCGCAGATCAGGGCCGGCAGCGCGCCCCTTCTCCCCAACGTCCTGAGAAGCATGGGAGACGATTGCCAAATGTCCGGTTTTCCGGCCCAGAAACTGACGATGCCATCGTCAGCGGGGGCGCTCCTGTTTCGCGCCGCGCCCGGGTTGCCACTCGCCAGCCTCGATCCGCGGGCATCCGCTCACCCCCGGGTCGTTAATGAAGTACGCCTCGGCGGGAAGGCCGTCAGCGAGGGCGATGGATTGCCGGACGTAGAGCTCCGGGCAGCCCTCGTATCGGTCGAGCGCTTCGAGGTGCTCGGGAGTGACGGAGTACACCTCTCCGCTGACCACGCCATCGTCCGACGCGACCAGCGCTGGATACTCACCCAGATCGTGAATCGCATAGCCGCTCTGCGTCATCGCAGTGCCTTCGAAGACCGCGCCCGCCATGAGATCAGCGCGGGCGAAGCCTCGCTTCAGGGTGCCGTAGACGAACAAGCGAACCCGTTCCACCGCACCGATGATCGCCGCTCTCGCACGCGCAAGAAAGCACGCGGTGCGCAAGCACGGCTCACGCGGCGCGTCATCATGTTTGTTGAACATACGGGTTGATTGTTCAACAAGCCTCCCCTAGAAATCCTCACCGTGCCGGTGCGGAAGCCCAAGCAGTCACTGCCCGATCGCGTGGCGGAGCAGCTTCGGCTCGAGATCCTTTCAGGTCTTTATGCGCCCGGGGACAAGCTTCGTCCAGAGCTCGAGCTCGCGAAGCGCTTCGAGGTGAACCGCTTCACGGTCCGCGAGGCCATGAACAAGCTCGAGCAGATGCACCTGATCAAGCGCCGGCCCGGTATCGGCACGGTGGTGCTCGACTACAACGAGAACGCGAGCATCGACGTGCTGGGAGATCTGGTCATCGGCCCCGACGGCCGAATGAACCCGTTCGTCGTCAGCCACCTGCTGGAGGCGGCGCGCGTGCTGAGCGTCGAGGTGTCGGCGCTCGCCGCAGAGCGGCGCAACGACAGCGACCTACGCAAGCTGTCCGCAGTGGTCACGGAGATGCGCATCGAGAAGCGCCTCTCGAAGATCGCCGCTCTCGACTACGAGTTTCATTCGGCTCTCGCCGGGGCCGCCGGAAATATCGTCCCGCGCCTCGTCTTGAACTCGGTGCGAGGGCTGCTCGTCAAGTACGCGCCGCTCCTCGAGACGCTCTACATCGCCACGGATTCCATGGTGGAGTGCTACGACCACGTCGTCGACGCGATCAAGGCGCGCGACAGCGAGCGCGCCCGCTCGCTCACACGCTGGATCTGGCATTTCCGTCACCAGCGCTTCGTCGATCTGCTCGAGCAGCACGGTCGGCCGCAGCAGCTTGCGGCGAAACTCAGTTGAGCTGATTCGAAACTTCGCTCGCCCGACGGTGCATGCCCGAGGGCGTGGTCCTGGGTCGCAAGGCCCCCCTCACTAAACCGCAAACAGGAGCAATGAAGATGGCTACAGCCAAAGAACTGATGGAAACCGCGAAGACGAAGATCGAGGCGAACAAGGCGCAGGCGGGCCAGATCGGCGCCGTCTACAAGTTCGTGCTCGACGGCGAGGGGGGCGGCACGTACATCATGAACCTGAAGGACAACCCCGGCGTCACGGAGGGCGACGGCACTGCCCAGTGTACGATCAAGATGGCCGCGAAGGACTACGTCGACATGGTCGAGGGTCGCGCGAACGGCCAGCAGCTGTTCTTCACGGGCAAGCTGAAGATCGAAGGTGACATGGGGCTCGCGATGAAGCTCCAGAAGCTCACCGACATGATCAAGTAGCGTCCGCTCGCGACGAAGCCGCGGGCGCCCGGAGTCATCCTCCCGGCGCCCGTTCGCTTTTCGGCTGGTCGACGACGGCGTCCGCGGCGGGAAACGCGGACGCGAGCGCACCGGTCAGAGCGCGAATGCGTCAAGGCGGTGGGTTTTATTCGCCCGGAAGACGGGTATGCTGCACGGTGCCGCCCGAGGCTCCTGCCTCGCGCCCAACGACGATGGCCGAGTTCAGGAAGACGCTACAGCAGGGGACGCCCGACACGGCGAGAGGCTCGCCGAGCGACCGGCCGAGCTCGATCGGAGGGGTCCCCGTCGTCGCGGATTTCGAGCCACCGCCGCCCGGGAGCGAGGAGCTCCGACGGACGCGGCCGCCCGACGGCAAGCGCACTCCGAACCCCGAGGGTCGCCTGTTCGGCGCGACGCCACCGCTCCCGGAGGACGCGCCGGGGTGGATGCAGCGCGCCCGGCGCATGACCCTTGCGCTGGAAGAAGCGATCCGCTCCGGCAAGGTCACCCCCAACATGGAGGCGTGCATCGAGCGCGCGTACGCGGCCTGGGAGCTCGATGGCTCGGGCGACAAGCGCATCGCTCACGTCGCGCGTCTCGTCGAGCAGGCCCGGACGGCGATCCGCGCGACTCTACCGAACGACCTCGAGCGGGCCTACGGCGAGTGCGCGCAGGTCCTGTGGGCGGGCCTTCCTCGCAGCGTGAAGGCGCGGCAGGATCCGGCCAACATCGGGCAGATCGTGCGGAGTCTCCGCGGCGAGGCGGATTCCTGGGCGGCCGTCGTGGACGCGACGGCGAAAATCCTGGGCTGGTGCGACGCAGCGCGCGGGCACTCGGCTCACGCCGTGAGGGTGGCAATCCTTGCCGAACGACAAGACTGACGGCAAACAGGGCGGCGTCAACGATCTCCGCGAGCGCATCGACGCCATCGACGACCACCTCCTCGAGCTGCTCGACAAGCGGGCCAAGCTCGTGCGCGACGTCGGGAAGAAGAAGCGCGACAGCGCGCGCGCCATGCACGATCCGGAGCGCGAGCAGCAGATCTACGAGCGGCTCGAGAAGAAGCTAGAGAGCTCGAAGGGCGCCGCGTTTCCGGTGAGCAGCGTCCGCCCGGTGTTCCGTGAGGTGATCAGCGCGTGCCTCTCGCTGGAAGAGAAGATCAGCGTCTCGTATTTCGGGCCGCAAGGCACCTTCACGCACATGGCGGCGCAGAGCGCGTTCGGCATGGCGGCGCGTTACGTGGAGGCCGCGACCATCCCTGCCGTGTTCGACGCTGTCTCGCACGGCGCGACGACCTACGGGGTCGTCCCCTTCGAGAACTCCACGGAGGGGGGCGTCACCTTCACGCTCGACAGCTTCCTCGAGACCGACGTCATGATACGGAGCCAGGTCGTGCTCGACGTATCGCAGTGCCTCGTCGGGCGGCACGACGATCTCGGCCGGATCGAGCGCGTGTATTCGCACCCCCAGGCGATCGCGCAGTGCCGCGAGTGGCTCTTCAAGAACCTGCCCCGCGCCCAGCTGGTGGTGTCGCTGTCGACCAGCAGCGCAGCCCGCGAAGCCGCCACCGACGACGCGGCAGCCGCCATCGCGAGCAAGCTTGCCGCGGAGCTGGCCGGCCTCACCATCCTGCGCGAGGGGATCCAGGACCGGAAGGAAAACGCGACGCGCTTCGTCGTGCTCTCGAAGACGGACGCGCCTCCCACCGGCAAGGACCGCACGTCGCTCCTCTTCTCGACGCGTGACGAGCGCGGCGCGCTGCGGCGCGCGCTCGAGATCTTCGACGAGGAGGGGATCAACCTGTCGCGCATCGAGTCGCGTCCGCGCCCGGGCGAACGCTGGCAGTATGTGTTCTTCACGGACCTCGAGGGGCACCGGCTCGACCCGAGCGTGACGCGGGCACTGGCTCGCCTCGAGACGAAGTGCGACATGGTTCGCGTTCTCGGCAGCTACCCCCGCATCAGCTAGTAAAGGGGGGCCTTGGCCCCCCGCAGCTTCGCCTTCGGCGAACTGCTCCCCCCGCCGCCTTCGGCGCGCTCGCTCCGCTCGCGTGGTTCTGTCCGTTTGATGCTTCGGGGACGACGGTGGCGTCGATGCGAATCTCTTGATCGCCGGGCTCTCGTGCCGGCACTCGCGTCACTGGATGCCGATCAGCTCGATCTCGAACACGAGCGTCGCATCGGGCGGGATCTTCGGCGGCGACCCCTGCTTGCCGTAGCCGAGCTCCGGCGGGATCGTGAGCTTGCGCTTGCCGCCCTTCTTCATGCCGACGACGCCCTGAT
>CAYUAW010000444.1:0-6043 GCA_964442485.1 uncultured Polyangiaceae bacterium | reverse complement strand
GCGCATCTCGGCGAGGTCGACGTGCTCGGCGAGGTTCAGTCGATCCACGTCGGACATGCGCACGAACTTGTACGCCTGACGTGTCCCCTTGAACCAGATCGGGCGTGCCAGCGCGCGGAGAGGACGCATTCGCTCGGGGAGCTCGATCTCCATCTTCACGTAGATCCGCTGATCCCTCGCGACCACCGGCCTGCCGAGATCCACGACGATCCCCGTCGGGGAGACCTCGACGCCCCTGTAGAAAGCCACCAGGCTCCCTTCCTCGGTCCTGACGCTGCAGTTCGTCCGCGCGCGCTGATTCAACCTCTGTTTCATGGGCACCTCCGGTCGCGAGTGAAATCGTACGAGGGCGGCGCTCCCGGGGGCCAACTTCGCCCCGCTCGGCGCGCCTATGGAACTACTTCGAGAGCCGAGCGATTCCACGCGTCCCTCTCGAGCCGAGCGTGCCGCGAAACTTGCTGAAACGTGGGCCGAGCGCGTAGGGCAAGCATCGTGTTGCGGGGCTCCGAACTACGTCTTCACGCGCCGACGTTCGCGGGGGCTGCGGTGGTGCTCCTCGGCCTCGGCGCGGCGCTGCCACGGGTGGCGAACGGCGCCCTCCTCGAGCCGCCGGAGCCAGTGCTCGACGCCCTGCACTTCGAGGGCGGCGTCGCCAGCGCGCCGCTGACCGGCGGCGGCACCGCCGAGCTCACGCTGGATGCGCCACTGCAGCACGCCGCGATGCGCCTGCTCGCCGCCGCGCACCCGGGCTCCGGTGCCATCGTCGCCATCGACCCACGGCGGGGCCAGGTGCTCGCCTGGGCGGGGCTCAGGGGAAGCGCGCCTGCGCCCGCCGTCGTCGCGACGACGCTCGCTCCGGCCGCGAGCCTCTTCAAGATCGTGACGACCACCGCGCTACTCGAGAAGCACGTCGATCCGAACCGCACCGTGTGCATCGAGGGCGGTACGTCGGGCATCTCGCTCGAGCACCTCACGAGACCGAGGAACGGTCACGCCCTGTGCGGCCCCTTCCACGAGGCCCTCGGACGAAGCCGCAACGCCGTGTTTGCGCAGCTCGTCACGCGCTTCCTCGGCAGGGACGATCTCCTCGGCACCGCGACGCGCTTCGGTTTCAACGGAGACGCGCCGCTCGACGTCGCGGTGCCGGTCGGCAGCCTCACTGTGCCGGAAGGCGAGCTGCCCTTCGCGCGGGCGGCCGCGGGCTTCGTTGGAAGCCGTCTCTCGCCGGTGGGGGCCGCTCATCTGGCAACCACGGTTGCCACAGGAGGGCGTACCCTCTCCCTGCACATCGTGAAGCGCGCGGAGGGGTTCGAGGCTCCCGAGCGGCGCCGGTTCCTCGGACGGGTGATGCACGAGGAGACGGCGAGAGAGCTCGTCCGCATGATGGAGATCACGGTCAGCAGCGGCACGTGCCTCGCTGCCTTCTCGGACGCATCCGGGAAGAGCTACCTCGGCGACGTGCGCGCTGCCGGCAAGACGGGCACCTTGCAGCCGAACGACGACGACCCCACGACGAGCTGGTTCGTGGGGTTCGCGCCGAGCCGCCATCCGCGGCTGGTCATCAGCGTGCTGCTCGAGAACGGCCCGCTCTGGCGAAGGAAGGCCAACGAGGTCGGACGCGATCTCTTCCGCGCCTACTTCGCGAGCCGCGGCTACCGCGGCGTCACGATGCCGGACGGGCTGTAGTCCTCCTTCGCTCGACCGAGCCGCCCGGTCTACGCTCCCGGCCGCCTGCGGCGGAGCCACGCCACGGAGAGGGCAGCGAGCGCGAGCACCCCGCCCGACGTCTCTCCTCGCGATGAGCCCGATGGAACGCGGCAGCCGCACCCCTTCTTCGCGGCGGCGTCGGTGCCGTCTCCCGGGGCTGCGGACGCCGAAGGCACGGGCGCGAAGCTCTTCACCTCCGCCTGGCCACCCAGCATGTCGGGCTGGCCCGCGAGCGCGAGCGCGGGCACGGGCGTGTAGACGAGCTCCGCGGGCTTGTGACTGTTACGGTTCTTCGTCGCCATGTCCTGCGCGATCCAGATCTTCCGCAGGCCGCGGTACGTGCGCGGCGCCTTGCCCCAGCGGTAGCGCTCCGGCTTCTCGCAGTGAGGAACCGCCGGGCTCGGGTGGTAGGACGTGAACCTGACCTGGTACTTGCTGTCCGCCGCAGGCTTCACGTCCGTTGGGAGCGTGGCCTTCGGCCCCTCCGGGACGTCGATGCCACCATGAACGTGCTGCGCTGGCCCGACCTCGATGTCCTTCGGCAGCCCGGACTTGTCGTAGCGGTGGTGCATGCGAGAGAGCACGTAGTGATGCCGCGAGACGAGCGCCTTGCGACGGGCCGTCTCCGTCAACATCGACTCGATCTCCTTCTGCATCTTCTTGTCCTTGATCTCCTTGAACTTCGCCTTCTCCTCGTCGGTCATCTCCGGCGCCTTGGGGTGCGCCTCCTCCTTCGGCACGCTCTGCTCGAAGACGTCGCCGCCGAGCGTGAGGAGCTCGTGAATCATCAGCGGCTCGTTCGGGCAGGGCTCGCCGCATCCCTTCGTCGGCCAGGCGAACTCGGAGAGGATCGTGAGCGGCTCCTTCTTGAGCATCAGGTCGTGGAGCGCGCCGTAGAACTCGCCCATTCGCTCCTTCACCTTGAAGTCGACCTCGACGTTCGTCGGCGGGAAGGTGTTCGCGTAGTTCTTCACCTCGAAGCGCTGGTCGGGGTGGATGACGTAAACGAAGAGCTCCTGCTTGTCCCCCAGGTTCAGGAGGCCGACGGTGGAGTCGACGCTCACCGGCTGGTTCGTCACGTAGCGGATGGGCGAGATGATCGCGCGGTCACCGCCCACGAGCTCGATCTTCTTCGTGTCCACCTCGGTGACGAGCATGTTCATCCCTGCCTTCACGTAGGCGGAGATGGCCTGGTTCGCGCCGTCCGGCGCGGTGTAGCCCTTCTTCTTCAGGTAGCCCGCGATGTCGGCGGCGTCCGCGGCGGGGACGATCTGGAACTTCTCGTCGCCTTCCTTGAAATCGGTGTCGACGGTGAGGCTCATCTCCTTCGACGGCTTGAACTTCGGGGCGTCTCCCTCTTCGCCGCCGCTGAAGTCCATGCCGAGGAAGCCTCCGCCGTGGACCGTGAGATCGCGTTCCCACTCCTGGTCCTGCTTCCCTTCCTCGCACGGGTCCATCTCCCAAAACTCGTGGAATCGCGGCGCGCTGATCCCGTCGACACGGTCGACGAAGTCGCGGCGAAGAGTCTTCACCTGCTCGGCCTTCACGTCCGCGGGAACCGGCATCACCACGACGAAGGGCTTCAGGTCGCCCTCGTAGTCCGGCATCACCGTGACGACGGTCGTGGGGTCCTTCTTCATCAGGACGACGTGCGTCGAGCGGTTGATGGGCCTGCCGCCCTTGTACGCGAAGAAGCCGGGGAAGGCCGACGCCGTGGACCCGAAGGAACCGAACAAGGCCACGACGAGGCAAGCCCTCAAGACTCCGCGATGTTTCATGGGGGCCGGAGGCTATCCCGAGCGCTCCGGCTCGAAAAGTGCTGAACTCGGCCTGCCCATGTCAATCGACGTCGAGCTCGTCCGTGCCGCGTTCCGCGATCGCGCGCATCGCCCGGCGACCTTGCGCGGCGACGAACGGTTCGCGGCCGTCGCCGCCATATTGCACGATCGCGGAGGCGAGGCGGAGGTCCTTCTCATCCGGCGCGCGGAGAAGGAAGGAGACCCCTGGTCTCATCACATGGCATTCCCGGGAGGCCGCCAAGATCCATCCGATCGCGATCTGCTGCACACTGCGCTCCGCGAAACGGAGGAGGAAGTGGGCCTGACTCTGGTGCCGGAGAGGCACCTCATCGGACGCCTCGACGACCTCCAGGCGGTCGCCCGCGGCAACCGCGTCGGGTTGGTGATCGCGCCGTTCATCTTCGCCATCGACTCCGATCCGGTCCTCGTCCCTCGCGTCGAGGAGGTCGAGGAGGTCGTCTGGGCGCAGCTCTCCGCGCTCGCTCGCGGCACCCTCGACACGAAATACGGCTATCAGCTCGGCGGTCAGACGGTCGAGCTACCCGGCTACGACGTCGGGGGGCGCGTTGTCTGGGGGATGACGCACCGGATGCTCGGCGCGTTGCTCGCGGCGCTCGACGGCCGATCCCGGGAGAGCTACGCAACGAGTACGTGAAGCGCGAGGACCGCACCCAGCAAGCCGGACGACCACGACGGCTCGGCGAGGGAGACCGCTGTGCCGTCTGCGGCGCCACCAGCGGCGTGTCGGAGGACGACGGAACTTATCAGTGCCTGGTGTGCGGCGCACCGCGAGTACTCGTGGATGGAATCGTGCAGCGACGCGGCACCGAGAAGCCGCTCCTCGAACGCGCGAAGTCACTGCGGCTGCGGCGCTCGGCCTACGCGGTGGTCGGAGGGCTCGCTCTCGTGCTCGGGGTGGTATCGCTGACGTTCAGCTCCGTCGCGGCGCTCTTCTTCGGCGCAGGAGGCGCGAAGGGCCTCGTGTTCGGCGTGGCGTCGCTGGTACCGCTCGCGGTTTCGCTGGTGGCGTGGATCGCCGCACGAAGGAGCACGACGGGGATCCGCGACGCGCTGTCGGACGCGGAGCTCGTAGTCGCCAAGGAGCTCATCGCCAGCGGTGGCGCAAGAGATGCCACTCGGCTCGCGCAGCTCATGCACCTGCCCGCCGGACGAGCCGAGGAGATGTTCGGTCGAGCGGAGGTCGAGCGGCTGCTCGACGTCCCCGTAGACGAGCTGCCCATCGAGCGCGTCCGAGTTTCCACTGACGAAGACATCTCGCCCGACGACGAAGTGACGGCACAGGAGCGGTTCCGGAACCGCTGAAGACTCTTGTCACATCGCGCGCTCGGCCGACTGCCGGGTCTCAGGCTGCGTAAGGCCCTACGCACAAAAGCGCACGGTTCGACGCGGTCTGGCCGAAAATACGGCCGATCGTGACGGCCGGCGGGTGGCAGGACTGGCACGATATTGGTATCTAGCGTTGCGGGCTGACGAGCGTCATGACCGTCGATCAACACGAACTCTACGTCGAGTCACACGCCGTCGATACGAGCTTCAACGGAGCCGCGCGCAGGTTCGTGCGCGAGCTCGCGCCGCAGGATTTCATCGTCTTCACGTACCTGTGCGGGCTGAACCTGGCCGTCTTCGAGTCGCGCGCGGGGGCCACGCGCAATTTCGGGCTGGCGAGCGTCTCGGGGCTCATCGTGCTGCACGTCGTCACCCTGCTCGCCATCCGTACACGGTGGTTCACACACCGGTACGCCATGCCGTTCGTCTACCGCGTCGTGACGTACGGCTGCGTGCAGGTCACGTACTTCATGTTCGCGCAGCTCTTGCCGCTCGTGAATCCACGTGCCCTCGATCAGGATCTCTATCGCTTCGACATGAAGTACTTCGGGGTGGAACCAGCCGTGTACCTCGACCGCTTCGTGAGCCCCATCACCACGGAGTGGTTCGCATTCTTCTACTTCAGCTACTTCCTGGTGCTGGCGCTCCACGTCCTGCCCATCCTGTTCACGACTCGTAACTCGCGCGCGCTCTCCGAGTTCGCGCTCGGGATGATCATCATGTTCTGCATCGGGCACACCCTGTACATGCTGGTGCCCGGCTACGGCCCTTACCGGGCGATGCCCGAGGTGTTCGCTCACCAGCTCTCCCCCGGCATCTGGTGGAACACCACGACCGATCTGGTGGCCCGCAGCGGGGCGCAGAAGGACATCTTCCCGTCGCTGCACACGGCGGCTCCGACGTTCCTGGTGCTCTTCTCGTTCCACCGGCGCGCGGAGCTGCCGTTCAAGTACACGTGGCCTGTCGTGGCCTTCTTCGCCGCGAACATCGTCATCGCCACCATGTTCCTGCGCTGGCACTACGTCATCGATGTCGTCGCCGGCCTCTGCCTCGCTCTGCTCACGCACGTCCTCACAGTGCGAATCGGCGAGCGCGAGGCCGCCCGCCGCGACGCGCTGGGACTCGGGCCCCCCTGGCCCCAATGGGGCTAGCTAGGATCCGGCGCTCGCTTGCTTCGAGCACGCGCCCGG
>CAYUAW010000443.1:1969-6052 GCA_964442485.1 uncultured Polyangiaceae bacterium | reverse complement strand
TCATCGGCGAGGCGGGGTTCGAGTTCGACCAGGTCGACCAGTACTACATGAAGGGCCCACCGAAGTTCGCTGGGTTCATGACTCGTGGGATTGCACGCGCGCGAGCGTAGAGGCGGGTCACGGCGTGGCGGGTCGCTTCAGGCGCTTCACGTTGCGGTGGCGCTACAAGATCCTGCCCTTCTGGGAACTCGTGTGGTCACGACGCGCCACCGGGCTATCCCAGGACGCTAAGCATTGACTTTGGCGCGCGGGGATATCCACGACGTCGCTCGCTGCAATCGCCGAACACCTGGTCACGGCAAATCGTGTGTGTAGGCTACACGCGCGCCGGCAAAGCAACCTTGCGGCATCGCGCCGCGAATCCTCACGCGCGAAGGGGCGGAGTGCTCCGCTCGAAGGACGACCCCATGACTTCACAATTTGCTTCGAACAAAAGCCCGAAAGAACACTCTTCAAGACGCGCTCGACGGCTCGCCCTCGGCTCGTCTGCATTCTGGATCGTCGGCGCCATCGCCCTGGCCGCGACCGCGTGCTCGTCCGATAGCAAGAAGGCGGCGAACGCTGCCGACGGCAGTACGGGAACGGACACTGCGTTCGAGTCCTGCATGGCCAAGGTCCAGCCGCTCTGCAAGACGCACGACGAGGACACCGCGGAGAAGCTGCAGGTGCCGTGCAAGTCGATCGAGTTCATCCCCATCCCGCTCACCGACGGCACCCAGTACGGACCGAAGACCATCGACGGGGGACCTTACGCCTCGAAGATCGACTGGAATCAGGGCGCCGGCACCGAGTTCGTGAACGCGGTGAATATGGACGAGCCGCTCTGTCTGCCGGCCGGCATCGACTCCTTCGCGGAGCCGGCGGCAACCACGGACGACCTGAAGAACACGCGCGGTCTCGACTATTCGCTCTACACGATCTTCCGACCGGCATGCATGAAGGACGGCGAGACGTACCCGGTCATCACCTGGGCGAACGGCACCTGCGGTCTCACGCACGGGTATGCCGTGCTCCTCGGCACCATCGCGTCGTACGGCTACGTCATCGTCGCCTCCAACTCGACCTGGACGAACACACCGCCGACCGACAAGGTCCAGGAACGCGCCATCGACTACGCCGAATCGCTGAACGAGGACAAGACGAGCGTCCTCTATCACAAGCTCGATCTCGACAAGATCGGCGCGATGGGACATTCGCAAGGGGCAGCCGCGACCATCAATGCGGCCAAGGATGATCGGGTGAAGTCGGTCATCTTCTGGAACCTCGGTGCCACGAACGACAAGCCGTTCCTCACCGTGTCCGCAGACCACGACGTCGGCATGAGCACCGTCGCCAGTCTCTCGGCGCTGGCGGATGGAGCGACGCAACCCGGGGAGTGGATCTACTTTCACCAGATCCTGCAGACGGGCGGCAACACCACGGGGCACCTCGTGCTGATGGAGCAACCGGATCGCGTCTGGCAGATGGCCGTCGACTACTGGAACTGGCAGCTCCGCGGAGACGCAAAGGCGAAGAAGACCTTCGTCGGAAGCGATTGCGGCCTCTGCAGCAGTCCCGACCAGTACGAGTACGGCGTCAACACCAACGTCCAGTAGGCCGTGGGCTCCGAACGAAAGGCGCGGGCAAACGTCCGCGCCTTTCGCCTGCGTGGCTTCGTTCTTGCACCACGATTCATGTCGATCTCCGTCCCCGTAACCGCGTCGCCGATTCGGTTACCAACAAAAGGAGTTACACATGACTCGTCAATTCGGCCGCAGAGAATTCGCGCAGGCTTTGTTGGTCCTGCCCATCGGCACCTTCTTGCTCCGCTGCAGCTCGAGCTCATCCGACGGCAACGGCGCCCCGGCCGCCAGTCCGCAGGTCAACGGAGGCCAGGCGGTGTACACGTCGAGCGAGGTGAGCGCGCACGACCACACGTTTGCAATCGATCTCGCGAATTTCGTGACGCCGCCGGCGGGCGGCGTGTCCGGCGACACGAGCAACAACGATGGACACACCCATGGCGTGACCGTGTCGATGGGCGATCTGCAACAGGTGCAGATGGGTGACACCGTGATGGTCACGACGACCCTCAATTCCGGTCACACGCACGTCTTCACCTTCACGAAGGTGGCAGGAGCGTCGACAGCGGAGGCCGGCAAGGCGACCAGTAGCACCTCGATGCAGTAGGGACTTGCCCGTACGGCCGCGTGGGGTCCGGGGACGTGCCCCGTCGCCGTGGGGCACGGCCCGGTTGCAGGGGCACGCCCGGAGGATTCGAACCCCCTCCGCTACTGCACGGTCCCCTGCTCGCAGAACCCCGAGCCCGCGGTCTGGATGCAGCGCAGCGGCCTGCCGAGCGCACCGTTATCGGGGCCCGTGCAGCAATCCGCGTCCGTCGTGCACCGCTCGTCGACCTTGGAGCACTTGTGGTCGATGGTCTTGCCGCAGACGCCGATGCCCGTCTTCGGGTCTATCTTCGAGCAGAAGCCCTTGCAGCAGTCCGCACCGGACATGCATGGCTGCCCATCCTCCTTGCACGGCTCGAGCGCCGCGAAGGCGCGGATGTTGCCGCTGTCGATCTCCTGGCCCGGCAGGAGGAACGCAGGGTTGCTCGGGTCCATGCCGGCAGGCAACCCGAGATTTACGGCCGTCACCCAGATCTTCTTCGACGTCGGGTCGTCCGCGGTCGGGGTCCAGAGGTTGCCGTACGTGCGCCGGCTCGTGAAGAGCACCCACGCGAACCCGCCGCCCGAGATCGGGCTGACGGTGGGGAAGAACTCCAGGTTGTTGTCGCGCATCTCGCCGGCCGGCAGGTAGCTCTTCCCGCCGGTGTAGCCGTTCGCGGCGTCGAGCGGCGTGACCATGCCGGAGGCCAGATCGACGATCATCAGGTGACCGCTGCCGACGGGCGTCATCGCCGTCGTGCCAGGGGTCGGGTCCGGCACCTGGCTCGAGAAGTCCGCGCGCGTGTCGGTCGCGAACACGACCTTCGCCGAGTCCGGCGTGAAGAAGGGCCACGCCGGGAAGAGCGTCGGGTCGCTGTAGATCTGCCGCGGGTTGGAGAACGTGTTCGTGCCGGGGTCGAAGTCCTGCTCCCACAGCGTGTGCCCGCCGACCGTGTACATCTTGTTCACGTACGTGATCATCGACTGCGGGCCCTTGTCGTAGTCGTTGTAAACGATGTGCTTGCCGTCGGGGGAGAAGGTGGGCATCTGCGCGTGCTGCACGTTCCAGCCGCTCGCCGTGATGATGTTTCCCGTCTTCGTGTCGAGCATCCTGGACGTCGAGGAAACGAGCGCGGTGACGTCGCCGGGGGCCGTCGGGAAGAAGCCGCTCAGGGACATGTTGGGCGGCCCGTTCGTCATCAGACGCGACCCGTCCGGATAGATCCCGGCGAAGCCTGCTTCCGGCAGGTTGTTGAAGACGAGCGTCGGCATGGGGCCCGTCACGCTGTAGGACTCGCTCTGGTACGACGCGCGGTAGGGCGCGTAGTTGTGGTGGTTCACGGTCATGGTCGTGCCGTTCGCAGAGAGTGAGTGGCACGAGCGGCACGGCCCAGAGCTGTCGACGGCCGTGTCCGTCAGGAACAAGGTCGGCTGCGTGTTGCCAGGAACGAGCTTGAGCACCGCGCCGTTGTTGTTGGCGAGCTTCGAGCCGTAGGTGTTGTAGTAGACGGCGCCCTTCAACGACGCGAGCGCAACCTTCAGCGTCACGGTGATGGGCCCGAGGAGCTTGCCGCCGGAGGAGATCGTGATGTTGAAGACGAGTGGGTCTGCGGGCCCCTCGCTGTACGACGCAGCCCCCTTCCAGACGTCGTCGGCGAGCTGATAGCGAACCTGGTCGGGCGTCTGCGGGCAATCCTGATACGACCAGTTCTTCGACTTCGCCTCGATGTAGATCTGATCGGCCTTGACGTTCTGGTCCCACATCAGGAGCGGAGCGCCGAGGCCGCGCGGAAACACCGTGCCATCGTACGGGTAGAGCAGCTTCACGCCGGCGGGCGACGCGTTCATGAACTTGCTCGGGTCGGCACACTTGACGACCATCGGCGGCCCCACGTGACCGTCGCTGGTCGTGAGCACGACGCCGGCGTCCGCGGCC
>CAYUAW010000443.1:0-1869 GCA_964442485.1 uncultured Polyangiaceae bacterium | reverse complement strand
CAGCGCCCGGAGGGGGCGACGCGTTGCCGGTGTTTGCCGAGCACGCGTTGAGCGCCGCAGCCAGAGAGAAGACGGCCAGCGTCGAACCGACGTGTGCGCGCCCCGTGCGTTCCGAATCATTCATGGACAATGCTCTCTCCGCAGGAGAAGCGCTGCCGCACCGTTCGTTCCGACGCGAAGAATGGCATTCGATCGATTTACTGTCACGGGCCAATCAGCAATTCACGCGTCGCACCGATCGGTCCATGGCAGCCGACGCGGCGCGTCTGTTCGCGAGGTGCACACTTGGTTGCCGCAGCCGCCATTGCGGCAGCAGAGGTAACGGCCCAGAAGCGCGCAGAGTCGTCTTCCACGCTCGGGCAGCGCGGCGCGGACCTCATTCTATTTCGAACGACTGCCTGCCGTGCTTCGGGATTGCTCCGAAGAAGAGGCCGACCCCACGGCATCGGTAGCGTCCCGTGGTGACGGGTTCGACCAGCAGCGCCGGTGCGCCGTGCACCCAAAGCACTTCCGTTGCGACCAGCACGAGACACGCCTCTGCGTTCTCGTGGCTCTGCTGCGGAAGGAAGAACCCATGCTCCAGTTCGATGGGACAGCCGCTACCGGAAAACCCCATGGTTCTGAGCTGCTGCAGAACGCGCCGCGAGAGCACCTCCTCGCTCCTGGGCAAAGCGAGGCTCAGGTGCTCCTCGACGACGGCCCGTGCCTCGCTGCTGAGCAGCCCCGAAGACATGCACACCAGCTCGTCCAGGCGAACGTGGGTGGTTTCGACGATGCCGCGTTGCCCGCCGCCGAACGTGTGCCAGGCAAGAATCGGCGAAACATCCCCCGGCGCCGGCCGCCAGGAGCGTCCCGCTTGCTCGCTGCGGGGGCCCGTCGAATAGATGAACGAGAGGTCCCCTTTGGCTTCGCACGCGAGCATGAAGCGCTCCGACGCCGACGCCAGATCTGGTGACGCGTCGGTGAGTGCGTCTGGCGCAATGACGCCGAGCACGGCATCGAAGCGATCGGCAGGGAACTCGCCGAGCCGTTCTGCCAGGCCAGCCATGACCTGATAGGCGAACGGCTCGCTCCCCGTATGCATCCACGACGCGAGAACGTCCACGAGGTTTTCCACCGCCGGGAACAGTGAAGTCGCGACGCTCACCTTTTGCTGGTTCCACATCCCCTGGCCCACGTAGTTCAAGAACTCGGGCCCGTCGATCACCGTGTCGCTGCCACGTTCGACCAAGAAACTCATGAGCCGGCTCTTGGCGAGTTCCTGATACGTCCAGAAGCGTTTGATCCAGGGCTCGTCTTCCAGCCGACTCAAGGCATCGGCGTCGACGGACTCCCCACGCTGATATTTCTGGACGAGAGGAAGACAATGGTCGGAAAGAGCCACGACGACTCTCTCGGCGCGCGCGTAGATCCCGCCGAGTCGGCGCAACGTTTCGGCTTTCGCCCGCGGTTCGGTCGCTACGCTCAAGGCATCGATCCAGACGGCGTCGGGCGAGCAGATTCTCACGACCGCGCCGAGCACTCGCAGCGCGCGGTCGGATATGACTTCGTCACGGTCGAACGGATGGGGAATTCGGCCAGAACCCCAGGCGTAAGAAACGCACGTGTACTCGGGTATACCTTGAGCTCCGGGAAGCTCGGAGTCCTCGAAGTCCCGGATGGCCCACGGCTCCCCGGAGACGTCGAGGGTGCCGCCGTCATGTTGCCGCTCAGATCTCACGAGCAGTCGCATGAGCTCCGTGTAACCGACTCGTCGAGAATTTTCGAGACGTCGCGAACGTCGACGAGTGGGTTCCCTTCGCCACGTGGACCACCGGCGCTGCGTTCTTGGTCTCGCTTCTGCTCTTTCCGCGTCGCCCTGTCGTCCTG
>CAYUAW010000442.1:0-6092 GCA_964442485.1 uncultured Polyangiaceae bacterium | reverse complement strand
GCTCGCGTTCGCGTGGCCCTCTTCCGCCACGCTCCTCGAACGCATCAAGTCGGCGCGCGGCAATCCTGTGGCACATCCACGCACCACGGACGAGGCTCCTGCTCGGCCGTCACGTTGAATCCAGCTCGACTCGAAGACCCGGAGGCCTGCCGACCATGGACCACTTCCCACACGTACCGCGAGACCACGTCCATATCGTGAGCGACGAGGACGAGCTGCGAGAGCTGATCCTGGAAGCCGCCAGGACAGGACGATCCCTGCGCGTGGTCGGTTCGTCGCACTCGGTACCGGAGTCCATCGCCGGGCCCGAGTCGTTGATCGTGTCTCTCGAGAAGCTCCGTGCCGTGCTCGACTACGACGCGGCGCGCGGCCGCATCCAGGTGCAGTCGGGCATGACGCTCGGACCGTGCCCTCTGTGGCCGAATCGACCGGACTCCGAGACGTTCGGCGGGTTTCTCGAGCAGCAGGCGATGGCGAGCGGCGTGGGCTGGGCGCTGCCGAGCCTGGGCGGTATCACGCACCAGACCGTCGGCGGCTTCATATCGACGGGTTCCTCCGGAGGGTCGACTCAATATTCGTTCGCGGACGCAATCGAGTCGCTTCATTTCATCGACGGCGAAGGCAATGCGCACGACGTCGACCGCGACGACCCGCGTTTCGAGGCGCTGGGCGTCTCGATGGGGTTACTCGGAGTGATCACGCGCGTCGGCTTTCGCTGTGACCCTTGGTACGACATCATCGGTCGCGAGACGACCACCGAGACGGCGGACTGCAAGATCGACCTCTTCGGAGACGGCGACCGCTCTCTGCGCGAGTTTCTCACCCGCACGCCGTACGCGCGCCTCTTGTGGTGGCCACAACCGGACGTCAACAAGATCACGGTCTGGCAGGCAAGGCGCATGCAGCCGGCGGACTATCTCGCGCAGGCGAGCACGCCGATCCATCTGGACCGGCGCCCGTACGAAGCGATCGGTATGGCGGGGCAACTCGTCGCCGATGCGTTCTTCAGTTTCCTCGCGCTAGGCTACGGCTCGAGCGCGCTCGACCACTTGGTAAAGGCGATCACACCGTACATCGCGCCCCCGGTGATCAACGCTTTCACGCCGGTCAACGCCTCGAATCCGACGCTGTTCTGGGATCTTTGGCGCTACGGCCTGCCGATGGATGACAAGAGCTCGGACACGCTGATGGCCACCGATTTCACCGAGCTCTGGATCCCGATCGAGCGCACGCACGAGGTGATGACCGCCTTGCGCGATCACTACCGCGACAATGGGTTCTCTGCGGCCGGAACGTACGCCTGCGAGATCTACGCGGCCAAGCGTTCACGCTTCCTGATGAGCCCTTCCTACGGCGGCGACATGGTGCGAGTCGACATCTTCTGGTTCGCGAAGAATCGCGAGAACGCCGCTACCGGCTTCTATCCACAGTTCTGGTCGTTGCTCGCGCAGTTCGGCTTTCGCCCGCACTGGGGCAAGACGCTACCGGCCCCGGACTCGGACACCGGCGTCGCGTACCTGCGGAGCCAGTATCCGCGCTGGCAGGACTTCATGGGCCTCCGCGACCAGCTGGATCCCCGGCAGGTGTTCGTCACCGACTACTGGCGAAAGCACCTCGGTATCGCGCGTCACGCGGCGCGCTCACATTCGATGGTCGTGCCGCGATCGGACGAAGCCGGAACGGGGACGCCGCGGGCGGGCCGCACGAGGTCCGGATAGCGCGAGCCGAGGCTCAGTCCGAATAGCCCGGCGCGTACACGGCGACGAAGCGCTCCGGTGACGCCACTCCACGCAGGGTCATGGCCTCGGCGGCGGACGCGCGGTGCATGGCACCTTCCGAACCACCGAGCAGCTGTCCGAGTCGCATGCGCGCGCACGCCGCCCACAGCACCTGGCGATCGGCCTCGAACTCGGCGCACGCGAGCTTCAGCTGCGAAGCCGCAGTATCTAGGTTGCCGCGCAACCACGCGACGCCGGCGAACGCCAGGTGCGAGAGCGCGTCGGCGTACCGCACCTTCTCGCCAGCCAGGCGGCGCGCCAAGCTTTCAGCTCGTCGAAGCCGTGCGGTTCGCTCGTATCCCTGCGCGGCCATCCCGAGCTCCAGATTGGCACAGTAGCCCATCACGACGACACGATAGAGCTGAACCCGGACCATGAAAGAGCCAAAGAACGGCTCGTACAGCTCGCGTACGGCGGACAACGCTTCGGGTGATGCGCGCTCGTAGAATTCGAGCACCGCGAGCACGTGGACCGCCGTCATCTCGGCAGGCTCGCGACGCTTGGGCTGCCAGCGCGCGAGCATGGGTGCGATTCCGTCGCGCACCAGAGCGGTCTCGCCGTCAGCGAGCGCACCGTACAAGCGATACACGGCAAGCTGTGCTTCCGCCTCGAGATCGTCACGCTCACGCGCGTTCTGCAGCCAGGTCGTGAGCGCGCTCGTGGCCGCGGGGAAGTCGCCCATGAACAGCACCGCGGGCGCCCAGATGCAGCGGGCGAGATTGAGCGGCCCCGTCACGCCGCTGCAGCGTTCGCGATAGATTTCCTCCGCGAGCGCCGCGGACTCGGCGGCCTGTGCGAAGCGGCCCGTGAGCAACGCGTACGCAGCCAGCGCTCTCGCGAAGTGTGCCTGCGAGCTCGGCTGGGTGCGCGTGAGCTCGATGCCTCGCGCGCACCGAATGAGCTCTTCCACGCGCGCGGTTGCCGACAAGCCCTCCGTGGAAGTGTACATGATCTCGGTCGTGAGCCCTTCGACCACCCGTGAAGCCTCGCCCGCCTCGAGGGCGAGCCGCAGGTGCATCGCACCGAACACCGCGCCCATCACCGGCTCGCGGACGGTGAGCGTACGGGCCGCCACCCCGCATGCATCCACGCGGCGCAGCACATGCGGGTCGATACCGGTCACGTCCTTCGCGCTGAACTTCGTCCCTGCCAGGCGCAGACGAAGTCGCTCCACCAGAAGCCGAGCGAGCGGAGGCCCCTGGTTCGGCCCTGCGATGCCGCTGTGCCCGAGCACGCGCGTCAGCGTGGCGAGGCCGGCCTCGCGGTGGCCGGAGATCAGGAGTTGCTCCGCAGCGCGCCGCTCGAGATCGATCGCCTCCCCGGACTCGGCAGTGCGGGCCGCCTCGAAATATTGAGTCGCTGCCTGCGCGCCGCGCCCCGCGTACGTCAACGCATCTCCGAGCGCGATATGAAGGCGCCTCGCCTCTCTGGGCTCGAAGCGGCCGTGCTCGATCGCCTGAGCATACAACCGCGCGGCTCGCTCGAAGCTGAGCTCGCTCAGCGCCGAGTCGGCGGCGCGCACGAGCTCGGCGGCGGCGCCCTCCGTTTGCCCGGCCGCCAGCAAATGAACGGCGAGCTCCTCCGGTTCCGTGCCAGGCCGCTTCGACAGGGAGCGCGCGAGCGAAGAGTGACACTCGCGCAGCCGTTCGCTCGTGAGCTCGCCGAGCAAGAGCTCGCGGACCTTGTCGTGGAAACACTCGACGCGACTCTCGTCGCCGGTCGCGCGCGCGAGGTGCGCGTCGCGCAACGCCTCGAAAAGCGTGCGCGGACCTTCCGCAACGCCGGCTGCCTCCACGGCGATGTTCAGCTCGATGGGTCGCCCCGCGACCGCGACCAGCTCCATCAAACCGCGCTCTTCGCCGCCCAGCTTCGCCATCCGCGCGGAGAGCATGGATCGCAGCGAGAGCTCGGCATCGGGGCCGGCCGTACTCGCCGCGGCGTGACGCGCGAGCTCGCCGAGCAGGAAGGGATTGCCGCCGGCCTCGCGCTCCAACCCCGACAACGACGCGCCCAGCAGCGCGACGGCGTCGTCGCGCTCGAGCGGGCCGAGAGGCATGCGGCGAACGTCGAGACGCGTGTCGCCCGGAAGGTCCTTGTAGAGCGGCGACAGATACGGGTGGCCTTCCATCTGCTCGCTGCGGTGACTCACCACGAGCAGAAATGGCGGCACCTCCGCTTGACCGAGCAAGTGCATCAGAAGCAGCGTCGAGTCAGGGTCGCTCCACTGGAGATCGTCGAGGTGCAGCACGAGCGGCTGGCGATCGCGGATGCGACCGAGCAGCTCGGCGAACGCGGCGAAGCCTCGACGTCGCAGCTCGTGCGCGTCCGGCACTTCGCGGAGCGGCGCATCGGCGATCGCCTCGACGCGACCGAGCACGGGGAAGATGCGATGCAACGCCGACGCGTCGCGCGGCATCAGACCATACGCCTGGCTGCCGAGCCGCCGGAGGTAACGGGTGAGCTCGTCGACCACGACATCGAATGCCTTGAACGGGACGCTCTCGCGCTCAAAGCAGCGTCCGGAGAGCACGACCGCGCGGCGCGACGCGCGCAGCTCCGTGAGAAACACGTCGCACAAGGCGCTCTTCCCGATGCCGGATTCGCCCGACAGAAGCACGATGACGGGCTTGCCCGCCGTACAGGACGAATCGAACGCATCACGCAGCAGAGCGAGCTCGGCGTCGCGACCGAGCAGCACCCCCGATTCGGGAGCGCGTGATAGCGGCGACGGAAACGAGCTGATGCGCTGTGACGGGATGCGTGCGTCCGGCGCTTCGGCGGACGGGACCGTTGCCGGCTGCGACGGTTCGTGTCGCGCGAGCCATTCACGCAAGGTCGCCGCGCCCATCCTTTGAGCGGGCTCGCGCGCCAAAAGCGCCTCGCACAATGCGTCGAGATCCGACGACACGTCGGGCCGAAGGCTGCTCGCGCGAGGGGCATTGTCGCGTTGTTTGGCGGTCAGTACGTCCAGGATCCGTCCGGCAAAGGGCAACGTGCCAGTCAGCGCCTCGAACAGCATCACGCCGATCGCGTAGAAGTCGCTCGCGGTCGTGGCCGGAGCGCCGGCGGCTTGCTCCGGTGCCATGTAGGCGGGCGTCCCGGCCACGCTCACCTCGAGCAGTGTCTGGCCGACGCCACCGGGTTCCGGATCCACGGCCAGCCCGAAGTCGAGCACGACCACACGACCGTCTCGCGTGACGAGGACGTTCGACGGCTTCAGATCGCGGTGCAGCTTGGCAGCAGCGTGGATCGCGCCGATGGCGTCGCACAGCTGCGGCAAGGCCGCGCGCAAGCGCGAAGCATCCAGCGCGTCGTTCGGGCGCACCCATTGATCGAACGGCTCGCCGTCGACGAGCTGCATCGTGAAGAACCACTGGCCTTCTTCATGGAAGAGCTCGTGCAGGCGACACAGATTCGGGTGGCTCACGTCAGCGAGCGAGCGAAACTCGTTCTTCAAGCGGTACACATCGCCCGGAGCGAGTCGGTTCAACGTCTTGAGCGCGACCGCGCCGTGACGGTGCTCGTCGTATGCCTCGAACACGATCCCCATCCCACCTGCGCCGAGACTGCGCGCGATGCGCAGGCGCCCTCCGAGCAACATGCTGCCGGTGTAGAACCGCACGCTCGAGCCGATGGCGACGGGGGCAGAGACGTGCGCGGCACGCTTGAGCAGCGCGTCGAACTCGGCATCCTCGGTGTCGGCCGTCTCGGGTCGCTGATGCTCGTTGGCCACTCGTATCCCTTCCGGCCGACGCTACTAATCCCCCGGCGGAGCTGGGACGTTTCCGTGCACGAACCGCTCGAAACCGGTGGAGATGCCCGGAGATGTCAACTTCGGCTCCTCTCCGGTAGCGCCCGCGGGCGGCCGGTGTCCTGCAACTCCGGGGGCGACCGACCCCGGAGCGACGTTGCCAGGGGCGGACGCGAAACAGCGGGCCCAGCGCAGATCGCGCGTCACGAATCTCCCCGCCCCACTCCACCGGATGGCAGCCCCGGACGGTTGCTCACCACCCTGCGGAGGAACTCTATGATCGCATTCACCATCGCATGTCTGCTGCCTGCGGCGCTGCTCTTCACGCTCGTGCCGCTAGTTCTGCTCGGCCTGAGTCGGAAAGGAACGCGTGTGGCCCCGCGGTCGCATGCAGGCGCGTCATTCGCCCGTCGTGGTCCGTCGAGCACCGCTACTCGTGCGCGGCTCGAGGGCTCGGTGCGGGTGATTGCCTGACGTGATCCTCTCGCCGGTTTCTGCTTCGGAGTCGCGCTCGCGTCTCGGCGAGCGTCGGCGCAAGCGATCGACGCGGGAGAGTCGAAGGC
>CAYUAW010000441.1:0-6100 GCA_964442485.1 uncultured Polyangiaceae bacterium | reverse complement strand
CGCTCGCGTCTCGGCGAGCGTCGGCGCAAGCGATCGACGCGGGAGAGTCGAAGGCGCGACGGAGCGGGCCCGCGATCAGCCAATCGTGATCGGGTGATGCGAGACCCCGAGGGCTGCCGCGGCGCGCGAGGTAGCTCGGCGCCGCGTACATGCTGAGCTCACCTCGCTGGACGAGTCGTCGTGCCGTGAGCCACGTGTCCGTGATGGACCGCAACCACGATCAAAGGGTTTCCCATAGTACCAGGTGAGGACCGTCGCATGGTAGGCGGGTGTGGGGCGCGCCCATCGCAGCTTGGTCGAAGTCTCGCATAGCGGCGTGATCCCGGAGGTGAAAGTGCGAAAGTGGATCCTTTGTACCTGTGCGCTCCTGCTCGCGGGTTGCCAGTCGAGCGCGAAAGGAACGTCCACGTTGGCCGCGGCACCGCGTGAGTCCTCTTCGCAGAGCCACCGAGAACCGGCGCGCGCCTACGGGAGACTACCGCTGGGGTTCGAACCGAACGTCGGGCAGACCGACGCAGACGTCGAGTTTCTCGCCCGCGGGAACGGCTATGTGCTCTTTCTCGAGCGCGACCGAGCCGTGCTCACGTTGCGCGAACGAACTCATGCCAGAACTCCGGAGGGCCTCCCGAGCAGGCACGACGGGCTCGGGCGACCGACGCGGCCTTCTCCCGCCGGGGCGCGCACGGCGCTGTTGACCATGGAGCTTCTCGGCGCGTCGCTCACCCCTTTGCCTGCTGCAGGGCTCGAGCCGCTCTCCGGCAAGATCAACTATTACCGCGGCAACGAGCCGAAGCACTGGCAGTTGAACGTGCCAACTTACGCAAAGGTCCGTTTCCCTGGCGTGTATCCGGGCATCGATGTCGTCTACTACGGCAATCAAGGCGAGCTCGAGGAGGATTTCGTCGTCAGACCGGGCGCCGATCCCACGACCATCCGTCTTGGGTTCGAGGGCGGTAAGCCAGCGCTGAATCTTCGGGGGGATCTCGTGGTTTCGCTCGGGGGCGCCGAAGTGCGCCTCCCGAAGCCGGTCGTCTATCAGGAATCGGGCGGCGTGCGGCGAGCCGTCGACGGTCGTTTCGTGCTCGCGGGAGACCACGAGGTCCGCTTCAAGGTCGCGCGCTTCGACCCGATGCTCGCGCTCGTGATCGATCCGAAGATCGTCTACTCGACGTACCTCGGTAGCAGCGGCAAGGACGGCGATGACGCCGAGAACGGGATCGCCGTCGACTCGACGGGCAGCGTGATCGTCGTCGGAGAGACACCGTCCGCGACTTTCCCGACGACGAAGGGAGCTCTGTCGACGACCCTCGCGAGCACCCCCCCGAACGAGGAGGCGTTCATCACCAAGCTCAGCCCGGACGGGAGCTCGCTGGTCTTCTCGACGTTTCTCGGCGGGGCGGCCACGACCGCATCTGGCGGCCCGGACAGCGTTGCGCGGAACGTGGCAGTGGGTCCCAAGGACGACATCTACGTGACGGGCGACGCTTTCACGTCGGATTTCCCCACGACCGCTGGCGCCTACCAGACGGTGCTCGCGCAAGTCCCGGCCCACGCCGTCGGCTGGGCCGACGCGTTCGTGACGAAGCTCACACCGGCTGGCGCGCTCTCCTATTCCACCTTCGTTGGCGGCAACGGTTACGAAGAGGGCATTGCCATTGCCGTCGACGCCGCAGGGCACGCTTACGTCGCCGGCGACACGAACGAGCCGCTGACTGCCGCTGTCGTCTCGAGCTTGAGCGGTGGCGCTCCGTTCCCCTTGACGTCGAGTGCCTACGAGGGCCCCTTCGACTACGTGGCCAGCGTCGGGGACGTGCCCACGACCCCTTTCGTGCTCGAGCTGAACCCCACGGGAACGGCGCTCCTCTATTCGACGTTCCTCGGTGCACCGGCCCCCGCCCACTACTCAGGTGGCAATGGCTCGACGTCATGGCCGAACTCGATCGTCTATTCAATCGCCGTGCGCAGCAATGGTCTCGTCTACGTCGGCGGCACCACCCAGCAGAACAATTTTCCCACGACGCCTGGCGCCTTCATGAGCAAAGCCCCTGCCCCCGTCGTGAGCGGGGGCCACAGCGCGGGCTTTCTGGCCGCGCTCGACACGAGCAAGAGCGGGTCGGCATCCCTGGTCTACTCGACGTATCTCGGCGGGCAGACGGGGGCCGGTCCGGACATCGTCTACGATGTGGCCGTCGACCCGGACGGCAATCTCTATGCGACGGGCTCCGCGGGAACAGTCGACTTCCCGACGACCGCCGGGGCGTTTGGTGGGAAGTGCGTCACCGACGTGGCCACGGGAACCTGTCCCGGCTCGCCCTACGTCGCCAAGCTGAACCCGACGGGATCGGCGCTCGTGTATTCCACGTTCCTGTCGAACCAGCTGACGAACTTCGGCTCGCTCTACAATGGATTCGGCTACGGTATCGCCCTCGACCCCGCGCGGAATGCGTATGTCTTCGGCGGCGGGAACCGTGACGTGATCTCCGTTCTCGACCCGCCTTCGGCGCCCGCCGGCGGGGACACCGCCAACAGCAACCAGCGCGATGCTTTCGTCGTCACGGTGGCCTCCGACGGTTCGCGGCTCCTCTTCGCGAGCTATCTCGGGGGGTCGGCGGGCCAATCGTACCCCGAGCCCTTTGGGAGTGGGGTTGGCGTCACTTTCGGTGGCGGCATCGCTCTGGACGCGGATGGCAACGTCTACGTTTCCAGCTCGACGAATGCATCCAATTTCCCCGTCACCCCGGGAGTGTTCCAGCCGGAGTGCGGGTCCAGCGCGTGCGCGCCTGGGCCGACGAACGTCTACATCACGAAGATTTCTCCCGTCGGGACGACTGGCGCCCGGGACGGCGGAAGTGAGATCGCGCCTGACGCGTCGACGAGCGGCGCTTCCGACGGATCGGTGGCCGGCGGCTCGGGCGGCTCCCAGACGGGCTCGACGAGGAACGGCGCTGGAGGCGCCGGGTCGGGCATCGGGGGCAGCAGCGGCTCGAGTGCAGGAGGGAAGACCACCAAAGGCAGCGCGGGTACGTCACCCAGCGGCGACGGTTCGACCGACGCGGCGGGCGGAGGCGAACCAGTGAGGCGGCCGGGCAGCAGCGGCGGCGGTTGTCGCTTCGCGCCGGGCCAGGCACCGGCGAAGCCAATCGGCTGGATTTCATTGGCGACCATCGCGCTATTGCGACGTCGGCGCGGGCGAGGCGCGACGACGAACGACGGGGCGCACTCCTCGACGAGCTGAACGGCAAGGCGCCCGTCTTGTGGGCGACGGTCGCCTGAAGTACCGCTCGCTGAACGGGATGTCATGACGCGCTCTGATCCGGTGACCAAGGCGCGCCCCGATGGGCCCTTCATCGACGATGATGATCGTATTGAGCAGCCCGCGCGCACTTTGGGGCTCATCGCGGACCTCTTCGAACGATGACCCGCGACGTTCGAATCGAGGAACTCGCTCGGGCGCTCGGCGAATGGAAGCCCGGCGATCCACCTTCGTTGACCTGGTTCTTGGGTGAGCTCCGCGACCTCGTCGGAGCGGAGTTCGTCGGTGCCTATCGACCCTCGGCCGTCGACGAAGGTTGGACGCTCGACTTCATGCTCGGCACGGGCGCCACCGCGAAGGCGCACGTCCAAGCCTTCCACGATTGCGTCGCAGGGATCGGCGACACCGATCTATTCGTCACGTACAACCCGTACGCGGTCGACGTTGAACAGCGAAATCGCGTCGTGTCGCTGGCGGACCTGCCCCGCGACGAAGTCGCCGAGCGTCACGACGCCGTGCTCGCAGCGGTCGGAGCCCGCGGGCACGATCAAGTCCGCGTTCTCGTGTGCGACGGTCCGCGGCTCTTGAGCTGGGTCGGCGCCACGCGGCGCGAGCGCTTCACCGCTCGCGAGGCAGCGGTGCTTCGAGCGCTGGCGGCTCCGCTCTGCGAGCGCCTTCGCCTGGAGCGCCAGCTCGACACCGCGTCCATGCGCGCCGCGACGATGGAGGCGGCGCTCGAAGCGTTGCAGCGTCCCGCGTTCCTCGCAGGCCCTCGAGGCACCATCGAGTACGCCAATTCCTTCGGCACGGCGCTACTCGAGCGATATCCGAGAAGAACGGTGGAGTCCGTGAGCGAAAGTCTGAGGCGACCGGACGAGGCTGCAGAATACGCGGTCACGCGGCTCACGGTCGTGGGGCATCCCCCCTGTGCGCTTGCGGTTCGGAAGGAACGAGGCGCGAGCCTCGAGGAGCGCGTAGCATTCGGTGCGCGGGTCTGGGGTCTCACCACGCGCCAGACGCGAGTGCTCGAGCTCGTCGCGAAAGGCTTCACGAACCAGCAAATCGCCGACGCGCTTCGTTGCGCGAAGGTCACCGTGGAAAATCACTTGACCCATATCTATCGACGCTCCGGCGCAAGATCCCGCGCAGACCTGCTCGCCGGCTTTCTTGCCTAGGCGGCGGGACGTTCGCTCGACTACTGGAATCAAGTCGAAGTTCGTGCTCCGGCGCGCCAGCGTTTGAGCTTCGGCATGACCTCGAGCATGAGCGTCGAGGCTTGCTCCCTTGGCATCACGTGAAGTTCGACCATCTTTTCGATACAGAAGTCGCGCATCTGCTCCATCGTCTGGTTCGGTCCGACGAAAGCGCCGTCCTTGTACATGCCTCACGCGAGGAGGCGCTAGCAATGGTTGGCGCGGACACGGAGAATGCGCCACGGGCGCGCCCGGAAGGCTGACCAGCTCCGGCTCGACGGACGTCGCGACGAGCGCAACCTCGCGCTTCGCCGCGAAATATGCGCCTCGAACGCGCGGTGCCGCCGAACTCGTCGGTCTGATCCACGTCTCGTCCGCGCGTGACGAGCGACGTTACGACGTGCGTGTGACCATAGCTGAATCCTGACGGGCGACTACTCGCGCTACAGTACCCTGCTCGTCGTCTCGGTTTCATCGAACCGGACGATCTTCCCCTTGCCGTCCAGCTCCACGTTCACTCGTGCCACGACTTCTCGGCGCCGGTGCGTCTTCACTTCGTAAAAGGTCGCCGTTTCGAGGTAGGTGAAGACGCGCGCTCCCTCGGGGGCCAGCGAACCTTCGTCGAACTTTGCCTGGTAGCTTTGGTAGAGGACCGGAAACTCTCGTTGAAAGTAGCGATCTATCTCCTCGGGGGAGGTTTTCTGCATTCCGAGGTAGCGAACGACCTCCGGGGCGAAATAGTGGCTCGCCTGTATGCTGTTCGAATTCAAGTCGCGGTAGTACGCGCCGAGGACCTCGAGCACCTGGCGGCGTTCGTCGTCAACCGGCGCTGGCTGCGTTATCGGGCCGCTGGACACGGCAGCGACCGTGTTTGCCCCGATGCGAGGAATCGCGATGGCCGCAGTCGCGACCGCGATCGCCGCTCCGGCTCCGACCGCGAGCCGCGACCAAATTCGGCGTCCACCGAACGACGGCGTCTGGCCCGACGAGTCATGTAGCTTCGCGGGCGAGATGTGCTTCGATGAAGGACTCAGGGACCCTTCCCGTTGACTTGGAACAGGTGGACCGAGATCTCGCAGGAGCTGCTGGAATGCCTCCGCCCCTGAATCACCGTTCCACCGAGAAAGATCCGCAGCCTGGGTCTGCCGGAAACCGAGCGGGGGCATCACTGGATCGAGCAATATCGGCATCAGGATCTTCCGCTTTTGGCCAGCGCCGGCCTCGTCGCGCACGAAGTCGGAGCGGAGAGATGCGTGCGACCATGCGACCATGACGCGATCAGCGCGCTCCAGCGCAGCGCCAATGACGTCGCTCCACTGTCGGCCGGCTGGGATCTGTCGGTCCCAGAATACGACCCACCCGCATTCCGAAAGGCATTTCGCCAGAGGTTCGATGCGGGGTGCGTCTTCACGAGCGTAGCTGATGAAGATTTCCGACATGCGCCTGCCCCGGGGCTCCGCAACGCACGAGCCCGCCGCAATTCTCTTTGGTGAAGCCTCCGCACCAACGCGGTCGCAGGCCCTCTACAATAACGGTACCTACTCGCTTGCGCCTGTCCCCCAAATGGTCATTTGTTGCTTTGGCGGTGTGTGCGGAGGTCGGGGCCCATCATGGGAGCGTGCCGTCGTCGCAATAGGGCGTCTCCAGGCCGAAG
>CAYUAW010000440.1:0-6106 GCA_964442485.1 uncultured Polyangiaceae bacterium | reverse complement strand
CGAACTGCTCCCCCCGCCGCCTTCGGCGCGCTCGCTGCGCTCGCGTAGTTCCGCACCTTTGATGCCTCGGGGACGACGTCACCGTCGATGGACATCTACGACCCGGTAGACGTCGACGCGCGACTCTTCACGCCCGACTGACCGAGACCGGAGTTCGCGAGAAGTTTCCTCTTCGCAATGAAGCCGCAGCTTCTGCGGCGAAGAGCACCCAACTCGAGTCTTGAACGGAGCAGGTGGGAAGGGTACTGAACCGTCCATGGCGGATCGCTGTCTCGACTCCTTCTCGACACGCTCGACTCTCACCATCGGCGGAAAGACTTTCACGTATTTCAGCCTGGAGAAGCTCGCCAAGTCTGCGGGCGTCGACGTCGGCCGGCTCCCGTTCTCGCTCCGGATCCTGCTCGAGAACCTGCTGCGCTGCGAGGACGGCAAGGCCGTCACGAAGGCCGACGTGCTCGGGCTCGTGAAGTGGGACGCCAAGGCGGAGCCGGACAAGGAGATCGCGTTCCATCCGGCGCGCGTCATTCTGCAGGATTTCACCGGCGTGCCCGCCGTCGTCGACCTCGCCGCGATGCGCGACGCGATGGCGAAGATGGGCGGGGACCCGGCGAAGATCAACCCGCTCTTCCCGTCGGAGCTCGTCATCGATCACTCCGTGCAGGTCGATTACTTCGGCACCAAGGAAGCCCTCGGGTTGAATGCGAAGCTCGAGTTCGAGCGCAACGTGGAGCGCTATCAGCTGCTCCGCTGGGGCCAGAAGGCGTTCGACAATTTCAAGGTCGTCCCGCCCGACCAGGGCATCGTCCACCAGGTGAATCTCGAGTACCTCGCGCGGGTCGTGTTCGACACGGACGGCGTGCTGTACCCGGATTCGCTGGTGGGCACGGACAGCCACACCACGATGATCAACGGCATCGGCGTGGTCGGCTGGGGTGTCGGTGGCATCGAGGCCGAGGCGGCGATGCTGGGGCAGCCCATCAACCTGCTCGTGCCGCAGGTCATCGGCTTCAAGCTGTTCGGCAAGCTCCCGTCGGGGTCCACGGCGACGGATCTGGTGCTGACGGTGACGCGCATGCTCCGCGACAAGGGCGTGGTCGGCAAGTTCGTGGAGTTCTACGGGGACGGCGTGGGCGGTCTCCCGCTTGCGGACCGCGCGACCATCGCGAACATGAGCCCGGAGTTCGGCTCCACCATCGGCATCTTCCCGATCGACGCCGAGACCATCACGTACCTGAAGGCGACGGGTCGCTCCGAGCGCGCGACGGTCGTGGAGGCCTACGCGAAGGCACAGGGCCTCTTCCGCGAAATGGGGGCGAGGGATCCGGAGTTCACCGACACGCTCACCCTCGACCTCTCCACCGTCGTCCCGACTCTGGCCGGCCCGCGCCGCCCGCACGACAAGGTGAAGCTCTCCGACATGAAGTCGACGTGGCAGAAGGTCTTGCCGGAGCTGGTCGTCGCGGCGAAGGGCGACCCGAACGACCTCGGGAAGAAGGTGCCGATCGCGCTCGACGGCGTCCCCGTCGAGATCGGCCATGGCTCGGTGGTGATCGCCGCCATCACGAGCTGCACGAACACGTCGAACCCGTCGGTGCTCATCGCCGCCGGGTTGCTCGCCAAGAAGGCCGTGGAGAAGGGGCTTTCAACCAAGCCGTGGGTGAAGTCGAGCCTCGCGCCGGGGTCGAAGGTCGTGACGCAGTACCTCGGCAAGGCCGGCCTGCTCACGTCGCTCGAGGCGCTGAAGTTCAACGTCGTCGGATACGGCTGCACGACGTGCATCGGCAACAGCGGCCCGCTCCCGGATGCCGTCGCCGCGGGCGTGACGGCGGGCAACCTCGTCGCCTGCGCCGTGCTCAGCGGAAATCGCAACTTCGAGGGTCGCATCAACCCCCACGTTCGCGGCAACTACCTCGCGAGCCCCCCGCTCGTGGTCGCCTACGCTCTGGCCGGGAAGGTGGACGTCGATTTCGACAAGGAGCCCATCGGCAAGGGCAAGGATGGGAAGGACGTTTTCCTGAAGGACATCTGGCCGTCGCCGGACGAGGTCACGAAGACGCTCGCCGGTGCGCTCTCCGCGTCCATGTTCGAGTCGGAGTACAAGGGCGTCTTCGACGGTGACGAGAGCTGGCAGACGCTCGCCGTGCCGGAAGGGAACCGCTTCGGCTGGGATCCGGCGAGCACCTACATCCGGAAGCCGACGTTCTTCGACGACGTCGCGCTCGAGCCCGCGCCGCGCACGGACATCCGCGGTGCCCGCGTGCTCCTCGCGCTCGGCGACTCCGTGACGACGGACCACATCTCTCCGGCCGGCAACATCGCGAAGGACTCGGCAGCGGCGCGCTACCTGGTGGAGCACGGCGTGAAGCCCGTGGACTTCAACTCCTACGGGGCGCGGCGCGGCAATCACGAGGTGATGGTGCGGGGGACCTTCGCCAATACACGCCTTCGCAACGCGCTCGCGCAGGGGAAGGAGGGTTCGTGGACGCGACACCTCCCGGGCGGAGAGATCGTCAGCGTCTACGACGCGTCGGTGAAGTATCAATCCGACGGCGTGCCCCTCGTCGTACTCGCCGGAAAAGAGTACGGCTCGGGCTCGTCACGCGACTGGGCCGCGAAGGGCACTTACATGCTCGGCATCCAGGCCGTCATCGCGCAGTCGTACGAACGCATCCATCGCTCGAACCTCATCGGGATGGGCATCCTGCCGTTGCAGTTCGACGCGGGGCAGAGCTGGGAGAGCCTCGCGCTCACGGGCGAGGAAGTCTTCGACATCGGCGGCATCGCCGCCGACCTCTCGCCGGGGAAGCGCATCACCGTCCGCGCCACGCTGCCGGGCGGCGCACCGAAGGAATTCGGCGTGCTCGCGCGCATCGATACCGTCGTGGAGCTCGAGTACTACCGGCACGGCGGCATCCTCCAGTACGTGCTCCGCGGCCTGCTGAAGTCGTGACCTACGGCTTCAGCGTGCCCTTCAAGATCTGGTAGCCCACGGACAGCGCGAAGTCCTTGCCCTTCGTGGGATCGCGAGGGACGTCGCGCGGAAGGTCGATCGTCGCGGGGGGCGCGCCGCCGTCGGGGACCGGCTCGACGATGCGCTCGCTCGGCTTCGACTCGGGCGCAGCTGCGCCCTCGGGCGCCAGGTGATTCTCGAGGTCGCTCTCGCGGATGGGGCCCAGATTCTTGTCGATCGCACCGGACTGGATCGTGACGTCGGGATGAATGCCCTGCGCCTGGATCGCATGGCCGCCGGGCGTGTAGTACCGCATCGTCGTGAGGCGAAGGCCCGCGCCCCCCGGCAGATCGATGATCGACTGAACCGATCCTTTGCCGAAGGTCGGCGCGCCGACGATGGTGGCGCGCTTGTGATCTTGCAGCGCGCCGGCGAGGAGCTCGGCCGCGCTGGCGCTGTACTCGTTCACGAGCGCGACCATGGGCTCGCGGCTGAGCGCGCCGCCGGCGCCGGCGCTCACCGAGTCCACCGTCTCGCCGCGGTGTCGCGTCGTGTAGATGACGCCTCCCGTGAGGAGCTCGTCCGCGACGGCGCTCGCCTCGTCCACGAGGCCGCCCGGGTTGTTGCGCAGATCGAGCAGCACGCCGGAGAGCGTGCCGTGCGCTTCGCCACGAAGCTGCCCGACAGCGCGCACGAGCTCGTCGCGAGTGCCTGATTGGAACTGCTTCAGCTTGATGTACGCGATGCCGCCGTCGAGCAATCTCGACGTGACGCTCGCGACCTGGATGATCTCGCGCTTCAGGGGGTAGTGGACGACCTTGTCGTCGTTGCCGCGGCTCACCGACACGACGATGGGGGAGCCGGGCTTGCCCCGCATGCGGCGGATCAGGTCCTGCATCGAGCGGCCGCGCACAGGGCTTCCGTCGATCGCGACGATGCGATCGCCTGAGCGGATACCGGCGCGCGCTGCGGGCGAGCCCTCGATGGGAGCAATGACGACGACGGTCTCGTTCCGGAAGTCGACCTCGACGCCGATGCCGCCGAACTCGCCCTTCGTGTCGGCTTCGAAGATCCGGTAGTCCTCCTCGGGCAGATAAGAGGAGTGCGGATCGAGCTCCGCGACCATTCCCTTGATCGCGCCCTCGAGCAGCCGTCCGCGATCGACCGGATCGACGTACTCGTTTTCGACGAGGACGAGGACCCGCCCGAGTTGCCGGACGAGGTCGTACGGCCCCTCGCTAGCGCGGGCGATCCCCGCGATGCCCGCCACTGCCGTGACGACGCCCAGGCCGGCAAGCGCCAGGAGCGCGATACGGAGCCAGATTCGCCCTGACTTCAGGACGCCCCCCCTTGCCCACATGCCCCTACTTTCGCGCTCATCGTCGCGTTCACCTATTGAAGAGGAAGAACCTGAAGACCCCGAGCAAAATCGCATTGTTTCGGAGGATGCCGTGTGTTACCGATTGTAACTCAGGGTAGGTCTAGATGGGCGATAACCAGAGCGGCACTAAGGGCAGCGACAAGCGCAAGCAGAGTCTCTACTTTCCGGAGTCCATGCTCCAGGAGATAAAGGACGAGGCGGCGCGTCTGGACCGGTCCTTGTCGTGGATCGTGCAGCGGGCTTGGAAGATAGCTCGGCTCGAGATCAAGAAGATCCCGAGCGTCAACGACATCGCGGACGACGAGGAGCCGGATACCGGCTGAGCGAGGTCCGCTCCGCGGAGCAGCGTGCCCGATCTCCTCGATTCAACCACGTTCGGTGAGCTGCTCGGGCTCCTCGCGCACGACTTGCGGAATCCGCTGTCTGCGCTGCACAGCAATCTCGGCTTCTTGACGTCCATCGTCCGGAGCGACAAGGACGCGTCGGAAGCCGTATCGGATGGTCTCGTCTCGTGCGAGGGCCTCGCGCACATCATCGACAACATCGACCTGCTCGGCCAGTCGATGCGGGGGCTCCAGTACGGTGATAGCTCGCGCATCGACGTCGCGCTGCTCGTCGCGGAGGTCGTGTCGCAGGCACGGCCCATGGCGGAGAGCCACAACGTCACCGTTCAGGTGAAGCCGTCGGCCGGCGAGCCTCCGCAGACGGAAGGCCCGCGCGAGCTCTTCGGGCGCGCGATCGGCAATCTGCTGCGCAATTCGATCCAGCATTCGCCGAGCGGCGCGACCGTGCTCGTCTCGGTGCGCAAGGAGGCCGCGGGTGCCGTCGTCCTGGTCGAGGACACGGGTGTCTCGCTGCCCGACGCAATGCGCGCGAACGTGTTCACCCCCGCCGGCCAGATCGGTGCGAAGTCCGCACCTGCCGGCCGGTACAGCCGCGGGCTCGGGCTCCTCTGCGCTGCACTGGCCGCGGCGGCGGCGCGCGCGAAGGTGCGCGTCGTCGCGCCGCCGGAGAGCGTCGGCAACGCGTTCGAGCTGCAGCTGCCTCCCGTCACGGCCGAGCGGTGATTCGCTTCGGGGCAGGTTTCGCGACGTTGGCTTGCTGAGAGCGGTTCGCGGCGGCCGTTTTTTGATTTGCACCGCGCCAACGGGCTGCGCCGTGCGGCTTTCGCATCCAGAAGACAGCCCGCGCCGGCTTCGCCGGTAGTCTCACTCGCCTTTCAATGGTGGATCGCGATCTGGTCTTCCAAGACCGAAATGTCGTGGCGGCCCGCGGGGCCCTGCCCGCGGGCTGGTGCTCGGGTGGCGCCTGCCATCATCTGAACGACGTCATTGGGTGGCGGCCCGCGGGGCCCTGCCCGCGGGCTGGCGTCGGGGAAGCTTTTCGCGAGGGACGCGAGGCACCGGGACGCGATTTCCCGGCGCCTTGCGCGGCGCCCTAGCGAGCAATCTGCCGCGGAAAGGACAGCCGGTAGAGCGTACCCAGGATGCGCTGAGATGCACGCTCGAGCTCCACTCGAAGCGGTGGCAGATACCGCAGAAGCACCGCTACTTCGAGCGCCGCGTAGCTCTCGCGCATCTCACGAAGCGCGATGTTGTAGCAGGCGGTGCGCGACCGGCCGCGCGCATACATGCCCTCCGCAGTATTCAAGACCACGGACGCTGACGAACGGCGTAGCTGGCGTGCGAGATCGGGATCGTGGTGCGCGATGCGTGGCACAAGCTCTGCGATGTCCGCAACGAATGAGAGAATGACGGGATAGAGACGAAGCATCG
>CAYUAW010000439.1:0-6124 GCA_964442485.1 uncultured Polyangiaceae bacterium | reverse complement strand
GGCGGGGGGAGCAGTTCGCCGAAGGCGAAGCTGCGGGGGGCCAAGGCCCCCCTTGGTTATCAGCGCCGCGAGGGACGCCCGCTCGCGCGACGCGCCTTCGGCTTCGCGGAAGGACGGGCGGAGCCGCGTGCGTCACGCGCCGGCGACTCGAGCCCGCTCGGGCCGTCGCCGGTGAGGCGGCGAAGCTCGTCGCGCAGCCGCGCGGCACGCTCGAAATCGAGTCCCTCGGCTGCTGCGAACATCTCCTGCCGCAGCGCCTCCATCCGCTCGAAGCGTTCCTCTTCGCTCGCCTGCGCTCCGTCCTTCGGCGCCTTGTCACCGCCTGCGCGCGCGCCGCGTGGCACCGCGTAGTAGTCCGTCTGCCCGCTCGCTGGATTGATGTCGAGGATGGCGCGCTTGATCGTCTCCGGCGTGATGCTGTGCTCGATGTTGTACGCCTTCTGGATCGAGCGGCGTCGGTCGGTCTCGCTGATGGCGAACTTCATCGCGTCCGTCATGCGATCGGCGTACATGATGACGCGCCCGCGCGAGTTGCGCGCCGCGCGCCCGATGGTCTGGATGAGCGAGCGAGGGCTCCGGAGGAAGCCTTCCTTGTCCGCGTCCAGGATGGCGACCAGGCTCACCTCGGGGAGATCGAGGCCCTCGCGGAGCAGGTTGATGCCGACGAGCACGTCGTAGTCGCCTGCGCGCAGCGCACGCAGGAGCTCGATGCGATCGAGCGTCTCGACGTCCGAGTGCAGGTAGCGGACGCGGACGCCGAGCTCGGCGTAGTACTCCGTGAGATCCTCGGCCATCCGCTTGGTGAGCGTGGTGACCAGGATGCGCTCGCCCAGAGCCACGCGCTCGCGGATCATGCCGAGGAGGTCGTCGACCTGGCCCTCGACGGGGCGCACCTCGATGTCCGGGTCCGTGAGGCCCGTCGGGCGGATGAGCTGCTCGATGATGTGCTTGCCCGACTTCGCGAGCTCGTACTCGCTCGGCGTCGCCGACACGAAGAGCGTCCGGTACATGTGCGTCTCGAACTCGTCGAACTTCAGCGGCCTGTTGTCGAGCGCGCTGCTCATGCGGAACCCGAACTCGACGAGGGTCTCCTTCCTCGAGCGATCGCCGCGGTACATCGCGCCGATCTGCGGCACCGTCTGGTGCGACTCGTCGATGACGAGCAGGAAGTCCTTCGGGAAGTAGTCGATGAGCGTCGGCGGCGGCTCGCCCGGCTTGCGCGCGGAGAGGTGACGCGAGTAGTTCTCGATGCCCTGAACGAACCCCATCTGCTCGAGCATCTCCAGGTCGTACATCGTCCGCTGCTCGAGCCGCTGCTTCTCGAGGAAGCGACCCTCCTGGTCGAAGAACGCGAGCCGCTCCTTCAGCTCCTCCCGGATGCCGTTGATCGCGCGGTTCAGTTGCTGGCGCGGCGTCACGTAGTGCGAGCCGGGGAACACGGAGTACTTCTCGAGGGAGTTCAGGACCTTGCCGCGGATGGGATCGACCTCGCGGATGGCGTCCACCTCGTCGCCGAAGAACTCGATGCGGATGGCGGTGGACTCCTCGTACGCGGGGAAGATCTCCACGACGTCACCGCGCACCCGGAAGGTCCCGCGATGGAAGTCGACGTCGTTGCGCTCGTACTGGATATCGACCAGGCGGCGGAGCAGCTCGTCGCGGCGCAGCTCCTCGCCCTTCACGATCTCGATGAGCAGCCCGTGGTAGCTCTCCGCCGAGCCGATGCCGTAGATGCAGCTCACGCTCGCGACGATGATGACGTCCGGGCGCGAGAGCAGCCCGTGCGTCGCGGCGTGCCGCATGCGATCGATCTGGTCGTTGATGATCGCGTCCTTCTCGATGAAGGTGTCGGTGCTCGGGATGTACGCTTCGGGCTGGTAGTAGTCGTAGTAGCTGACGAAATAGTGCACGGCGTTCGTCGGGAAGAGGTCCCGCATCTCGCCGTAGAGCTGTGCCGCGAGCGTCTTGTTGGGCGCGATGATCAGGGTCGGCCGCCCCCAGTGCTGGATGACGTTCGCGACGGAGAACGTCTTGCCGCTGCCCGTGATCCCGAGCAGCGTCTGTGCCGGCACCCCTGCCTCGAGGTTCTCGATCATCGAGGCGATCGCGCGCGGCTGATCGCCCTTCGGAGTGAAATCCGAACGCAGCTTGAAAGGAGACGGCATCTGGAACTTTGCATCGTTCCTCATGCCGCGCAGAAGGCAAGAGCCTTCTGGGGGGCGAAAGTCCGGACAACCCCCGCAAGCGCGAGAGCGCCGTCTCAGCGCTTCGAGTACTGGAACCGCTTACGAGCGCCGGGCTGACCGTACTTCTTGCGCTCTTTCTTGCGGGCGTCGCGGGTGATGTAACCGGCGCGCTTCAGTACCTTGCGACGCTCCGGATCTTCCACCATGAGCGCGCGCGTGATGCCGTGGCGAACCGCCTCCGCCTGCGCGCTGTGACCACCGCCCGCGACCGTCGCACGGACGTCGTAGCGGTCCGCCGACTCCAGGAGCTCGAGCGACTGGCGCGCGACCATGCGGGAGGTGAGCCGCTCGAAGTACTCGTCAGCCGGCTTTCCGTTCACCGTGATGGCGCCCGAACCGGGCGACAGCCAAATGCGGGCCACGGCCGTCTTGCGCTTGCCGGTGGCGTAAATCGAGGTCGTCTCGGGCATCTTGCTTCCGTTCGAGAAAGGCTCGGGCTTCAGATTGCGAGCGGCGCGGGCTTCTGCGCTGCGTGCGGGTGTTCGGTGGCGGGGTAGACCTTCAGCTTCTTCAGGAGGCTGCGGCCGAGAGAGTTCTTCGGGAGCATGCCGCGGACGGCCATCTCGATGGGCACCTCCGGACGGCGAACGATGACGTCACGGAAGGTCTCCGACCGCAGGCTGCCGGGGCGCCCCGTGTGGCGGTGGTACTTCTTCGCTTCCGCCTTGTTCCCCGTGACCTTCACCTGCGTCGCATTGATGACGACCACGAAGTCGCCCGTGTCGACGTGCGGCGTGAAGGTCGGCTTCGTCTTGCCGCGGAGCACGTTCGCGATCTTGCTGGCGAGCCGCCCGAGGGACTGATCCTTGGCGTCTACGATCCACCACTTGCGCGCGGCAAGGGCATCGGCAGGCTTGGCTGAGTAGGTGCGCATCGTGCTTCGTTGGAGGATGCCGCTTCCCCGAGGGCTGGGGGCGCGGCGGGCCTTCCGCCCGGCAGAAAGAAGGGCGCATCTAGTAGCCGCCGCCCGTCTCTCCGTCAAGCGATGGCGTGCCAGCTCTCGCCCCGGGCCGCATGGGCCTGAAGTGGGCCGAACCCATGGGGACCCCTCGGGAAACGCCGCCAGGCTTTTGCCCGGGAATCCGGCTCCACCGTAAATGCTACTCTGAAAGCAGCGAGGGTCTCGAAACCACACGGGTTATACTCACCGGCTGGCCATGCATCCGACTGGCAATCTGCGCGTCCTGGACCAGATGGTCGAAAAGGGAGTGCTCACCCCCGAGCAGCGGGAGGTCGCGCGCAGCTATCAGCAACGCATGGGGGGCCGCATCGAGGACGCGCTCCTCGAGGTGAACGCGGTCGACGAGACGGCCCTCCTCAAGTTCATCGCGGGCGTCAACCGCACGCGGTTCGTCTCGATGGAGAAGCTCTCGAAGGCCGAGATCGACCGCGCCACGCTCGACCGCGTTCCGAAGAAGCTCGCCGAGCGCCACGGCCTCTGCCCGGTGCTCTGGGACGCGAAGAGCGAGACAATCAGCATCGTCACCGCCGATCCTGCCGACACCACGGCTCAGCAGGAGGTGCAGATCGCCGCGAGCGCGAAGAAGGTGAACGTGTTCGTCGCGCTCCCGACCTCGGTGCGCGCGGCCATCAACAAGCATTACAACGGCGACATCCACGCCTTCGCCGTGCTCGACCGCGCCGCCCAGGCGCAGTTCAGCACGATGATGGACGTGTACGAGCGCAACGTCCTCAGCGAGGAGACGATGGCGCACGCGCTCGTCGCCGGCGAGGCCACGCAGGAGCGCGTGCTCTCGGGGCGCGAGCTCGAGAAGAGCGGGTCGTCCTCCGCGATGGGCACGCGGGGCATGGCGAGCGACTCGTACCTCGAGACGCTGAACGTCCTCGTGTCGCTCCTGGAGAACACCCGGCCCGATCTCCGCGGTCATTCGAGCCACACCGCGCGCCTCGTGAAGAAGCTCGCGGAGCGCATCGGCGTGTCCAGCGTCGAGGTCGCTGCGTACCAGATCGCGGCCTACGTGCACGACCTCGGCAAGATGGGCACCTATCATCTCACCGCGCTGAACGTCGCCGAATACGAGGGCCACAGGACCCAGGCGTCGAAGGCGTACAAGGCGCCGCTCAGGCTGCTCGAGGCCATCGAGCTCCCGCGCGAGGCGCGCCAGAGCCTCGAGTCGATGTACGAGCGCTTCGACGGCAAGGGATTGCCGGGCCCCATCTCCGGGAAGGAGATCCCGCTCGGCGCACGTCTCCTCGCCATCGCCGACACCTACGCCGACCTCACGCAGAACCCGAAGAACCCGTACCGGAAGACGCTCCGTCCCGTGCAGGCGTGCGAGGTGCTCGCGCGGTTCAAGGGGACCATCTTCGATCCGAACCTCGTAGATCTCTTCAAGCACTCCGTCACGGGCGACGACCTGAAGGCGCGTCTCCTCGCGAACCGGAACCTCGCGCTCCTGGTGGAGCCCGACCCGGAGGAGACGACGGTGCTCGAGCTCCGGATGATCGAGCAAGGCTTCGAGGTGCGCATTGCGCGCACCGCCGATCAGGCGATGAAGTTCCTGGAAGGGGGCGACATCGAGGTCGTGATCAGCGAGCTCGACCTGAAGCCACAGGACGGCTTCGCGCTGCTCGGTGAGGCGAGGAAGCGCGACTGGGGCAAGCGGCTGCCTTGGGTCATCCTCACGTCACGCGTCTCGAGCGCCGATGCGAAGCGCGCGTTCGAGCTCGGCGCGGCGGACTTCATGAGCAAGCCGGTAGCGACGGGCCTGCTCGTCGCGAAGCTGAAGCAGGTGATGGCGCGGGAGGAGCGCGATCGGGCGCCACGCGGCGTCGGGGGCTCGCTTCAGGAGATGGGGCTGCCCGACATCATCCAGGTGCTCTGGCACGGCCGGAAGTCCGGATCCCTGAAGATTCGCTCCGGGACGGAGCAGGGGGAGATCCACTTCGTCGACGGCGCCATCTACAACTCGATGTGGGGCAAGCTGCGCGGGGAGGAGGCGTTCTACGCGATGCTCACCCTCACGGACGGCGACTTCAGCTTGGATCCGAGCTTCAAGGCGCCTCAGCAGGTGATCCAGGCGAGCCCCGAGGCCCTCCTCCTCGAGGGCATGCGTCGGCTGGACGAATCAGCCCGCTGAAGTTCGGGCCGTCCGACCGAGGTGTGGTATTCTCCACGTCGGTCGGAACGTGAGCGTGAGTGTGGCCAAGCCGTCGTCGCCTCTTGTCGGCTTCAATAACAATGTGAAGCACCATGGGCGGGTCTTCCATGTCCAGACGGAGGACTCCGGGGTCAAGCGTCCGCACATCGTGACGCATCTCTTCGCCGACGGCGGGCGCATCATCAAGAGCACCCGCACGGACTACTCCGAGCATCTCGGTCGCGCCGACATGCAGAAGACCATCCGGCGGCTCATGAAGGAGCAGCACAAGGCGATGTTCATCGCCCTGCGCGATGGCCAGCTCAACGACACCATCGACAAGATGCTCGGCTCGTTCACCTCGGAGGAGGCGTCGCCCTCGCGCGAGCCGGCGGGCGCTGGAACGCCGCGTCCTCCGACCGGGGCGCGCCGGTCGAAGCCGCCCCCGACCCTGCCCAACGTCGTCGCGCCGTCCACGGGCGTACCGCCGGATGCCCGTGCGGAGCCGCCGGGTCCGGCGCCGATCCACCGCCGCGCGTCACCGACGCTCACGGATCTGGTCCTCGCCGATCTGGAGTCCGCTCGCACGCGGGGCGCGCCCGCGCGTCCCGTCGTGAAGGGCACCCCCGTCCTCGGAACACCCGCAACCGCTCCGCGCCCCGCTGCGCCGGGGCGCTACGCCCCCGCGCGCCCCGCGAACATCTTCTCGTCGCCACCCGAAGCCGGCTCGCTCTTCGGCGCCGCGTCGTCATCGATCAGCGAGCAATCGCTGGACGA
>CAYUAW010000438.1:0-6172 GCA_964442485.1 uncultured Polyangiaceae bacterium | reverse complement strand
CGACCCCGGGGAGAGAGTCGAATCCAGATCCACGTTATTCGGATCCGCTCCGTGGGAGAACCCCTTCTCGATTCGCACCCGGAGGATCGGTCGAGGGCGCGCCAGCTGCTGGCGCGCCGCGCGCTCCGGTGCGCGGCCCCCGGCCCTCGACAGGGCCGAGGCGGCGAATACGATCAAACCTCTCGAAGGAAGCCCAACTCCCCTCCCCGTCGCCCGCACTGCCCTTGATCTCTGATCCTGATCCTGATCCTGATCCTGATCCTGACCCTGATCCTGATCCTGATCCCTGACCCTGCCCCGATCGTCCCGGGGCCGGAGCTCAACCCCCAGCCGTAGCCGCGCTCACAGAAGCTTCGACCTGCGCGTAAATCGCGTCGATGGCGGCATCCAGCTTGCTCGCGTCGGTGCCGCCGGCCTGGGCCATGTCGGGGCGGCCGCCGCCGGAGCCGCCCACGATGCCGGCGGGCCCGCGGATCAGGTCGCCCGCGCGGAAGCGATCCGTGAGCGGCTTCGACACTGCGAGCACGAGCTGTGCCTTGTCGTCGGCGACGGAGCCGACCAGCACGATGGCCTGACCGAGCTTGTCGCGGAGCTGCTCGGCGAGCTCCCGCAGGGCGCCGCGATCGGAGACGTCGCTGCGGACGCCGAGCACCTTCACGCCGCCGACGTCGCGCGCCTTCGCGAGGAGCGCGTCGATGCCCCCTCCGCCGGCGCCGGAGAGGAGCTTCTTCTCGAGCTCCTCGATCTGCTTCTCCAGGGCTCGCTCGCGCTGCACGATCTTGTCGATCTTCTCCGCGAGGTCGGCGGGGCTCGACTTCGCAGCCCGCGCCGCGCGGCCGATGCGGTCCTCCAGATCCCTGAGGTACGAGAGGGAGTTCTCGCCGGTGGTCGCCAGGATGCGGCGAACGCCCGCGGCGACGCCCTGCTCGGAGACGATCTTGAAGAGCCCGATGTCGCCGGTCGCGCGTGCGTGCGTGCCGCCGCAGAGCTCCATGGAGTCGGCCATGGTCAGCATGCGCACGACGTCGCCGTACTTCTCCTCGAAGATCATCATCGCGCCGCGCGAGCGCGCCGCGTCGATGCCGAGCACCTCCGTCTGCACCGGAGCGTTCGACAGGATGCGCGAGTTCACGTGGTCCTCGATGCGACGGATCTCTTCCGGCGTGAGTGCCTTGCCGTGAGTGAAGTCGAAACGAAGGCGGTCAGGGCCCACGAGCGACCCCTTCTGCTGGACGTGCGCGCCGAGCACGGTGCGGAGCGCCAGGTGCAGCAGGTGCGTCGCGGAGTGGTTCCTTCGAGTCGCGTCGCGCCGGGCGACGTCCACGCGGAGGCGCGCGCCCTGACCGACGGACACGGTGCCGCTGCGGACGCGGCCGCGGTGGACCACGAGCCCGGGGAGCGGCTTCTGGGTGTCCTCCACGTCGACCACGCCCGAGTCCGTCTCGATGACGCCCTGGTCGCCGACCTGGCCGCCCGCCTCGCCGTAGAACGGCGTGCGCGGCGTGACGATCTCGACGGCGCTGCCCTCCCCCGCCGACGACGCCGTTGCACCGTCCACGAGGAGCGCAGCGATGGTCGAGGCGTCCTCCGTCTGCTCGTACCCGGTGAAGCGGACGTGAGGCGTCTGCCCGCGCGCGCCGTCGCCGAGCGCGCCGAGCGCCTCGCGGTACACGGCCTCGACGGCCTGCTCCGCGCCCTTGAATTCCGAGCGCTGGCGCGCGACTTCGAGCGCCTCCTCGTAGCCGCCGACGTCGACGGCGTATCCCCGCTCTGCGCAGATGACCTGCGTCAGATCGAGAGGAAAGCCGTAGGTGTCGTAGAGCTGGAAGGCGTCGGCACCGGGAAGCGTCGTCTGACCTTCCTTCGCCATGCGCTCGAACCGCTCGTCGAGGAGCCCGAGCCCACGCTCGATGGTCTGACGGAAACGCGACTCTTCCTGCTCCGCGACGGAGGCGATGTGGTCCTTTCGCTCGCGAAGCTCGGGGTACTGGTCGCCCATCAGGCTCACCACCTCGAGCGCGACCTCGTGCAGGAATAGCCGCTCGATCCCGAGACGATGCCCATGCCGGATGGCCCGGCGCATCACGCGACGCAGAACGTATTCACGACCGGTGCGATCCGGCAGAACGCCCTCCGAAAGGAGGAACGCCGTGGTGCGCGCATGGTCCGCGATGACACGCATGCTCACGTCGTCAGGCGACATCGTGCCGCCGTAGGGCTTTCCGGCGATGCTCGCCGCTCGGTCGACGAGCGCACGCAGCAGATCGGTGTCGTAGTTGCTCAGCTTGCCCTGCACCACGCCCGCGAGCCGTTCGAGCCCGGCCCCCGTGTCGATGCTGGGCGCCGGCAATGGCTCCAGTCGGCCGCTCTCGTCGCGCTCGAACTGCATGAAGACCAGGTTCCAGATCTCCAGCCAGCCGTAGCCCTCGGGGGTCTGGTCCTCGCCGAACCGCGAAAGCTGCACTTCGTCCCCATGGAACCAGTAGATTTCGCTCGATGGGCCGCACGGCCCGGTGTCGCCCATCTGCCAGAAATTGTCGGACATCCCGAGGCCGATGATGCGGTCGTCACCGAACCCACTGACCTTCTTCCACAGCTCGCGCGCCGTCTCGTCGGCGGGGATCCCGGCCTCGCCTTTGAAGTAGGTGCAGACGAGGCGGTCCTTCGGCAGCTCGAGCTCCTTCGTGAGAAAATCCCACGCGAAGACGATCGCTTCTTCCTTGAAGTAGTCGCCGAAGCTGAAGTTGCCGAGCATCTCGAAGAAGGTGTGGTGCCGCGGGGACGGCCCGACATTTTCGAGGTCGTTGTGCTTGCCGCTGATCCGGATGACCTTCTGCGACGATGTTGCGCGCTGGTACGCTCGCCGCTCACGCCCCGTGAAGAGGTCCTTGAACTGGACCATCCCGGCGTTCGCGAACAGAAGCGTGGGATCGTTCGGCGGGACGAGCGGGCCGCTCGCGACGACCTCGTGCCCGCGGCGCGCGAAGAAGTCGAGGAAGGCCTGTCTTATCTGCTGGGAGGTGCGGCTCATCGAGGGAAAGGTCTCCTAAACTACGCCGGATCGATGTGCAAACGTCTTCCGCTAGGAGCCAGTCGGGCAAAGCCCGACTGCGCCCGTCGTGATGGGTCCTTTCGAGGGGAGCCGGGCTCCCCTCGAGCTCCCCACCCGAAAAGGAGATGAATGTTTTCACGCCGCTCCGTCAATCCTCGGCGCCGAGCAAGCGCGAGAGCAGCAAGATCGCACCGATGGCGGCGACGGGCCCGGCCACCCAGAAGACGCGCGCGGGCCCGAACCGGAGGGCTTCGCCATAGACCGCGGCGTAGGCGTAGTCGCCGCCCATCATGGCGACGGCGATGCCCAGCAGCTTGAGCGGCGCCCCGAGCTCGAGCCTTCTCCCGGAGCTCTGCGGGCGGACCACCTCCGACGTGGTCCGCGCGACGACGGGGCGACCGACGGACAGCGGCTGCTCGAAGGCGCGGCCGCGTGCGGGGGGTGGCGCGCTGGTTTGCAGACGCAGAGCAGGCCCGAGGTCCTCCGGCGCTTCCAGCGTCGTCCCGAAGAGCCCCTCGGGAGGACCACCGGCGGCCTTCGACGCCGCCGCGACGGCTTTCATCTCGCCGCTTGGCTTGCGCACCGGACCGACCGCCTTCATCTCGCCACTCGGCTTGCGCACCGGACCGACCGCCTTCATCTCGCCGCTCGGCTTGCGCACCGGACCGACCGCCCTCATCTCGCCGCTCGGCTTGCGTGGGCCAGAGGCAGGCGACAGGCGCGCGCTCTCGGGCGTCATGAGATCCGGCACGGCCAGGCCCGAGGGATCGACGAGCGTCTGAACCGACGAACCCTGGAATGCGGGGGCACCCGCGCCGGGCTCTTCTCCTGGTGGCGCCATGCTGGGCGAGCGATCGCCGACGACCTGCGGAAGCCCGACCGCGCCGCACAGGTCGTTCCAGAACGGGCCGACCTCCGCGTACCGGTCGCGAGGATCGACCGCGAGCGCACGCGCGAAGATCGCCTCGACGAGGTCGGGGACCTGCACGCCCTCGTTCCGCGGCGTCGGTCGGTGCACCGTATCGATGGCCTGCCCCATCATCGCGGCCGTCTCGCCGTCGATGGGCGCGTGCCCGCAAAGCGCCTCGACCGCAGTCAGCGCGAGACCCCAAACGTCCGTCCACGGACCCGTCTGGCCGTAGCGCTTCGGCAGCCACTGCTCCGGGGCGCCGTACGCGGGCGTGAACGCGGCCAGCGGCGACTCGGCCGCCGACTGCTTTCCGACCACCTGAGTGGCCGCATTTTTGACTTTCGCGATCCCGAAGTCGAGCACCTTCGTGAGCTTCTTGCCGGCGACGTCGGCGAGGAAGATGTTCTCCGGCTTCAGATCGCGGTGCACGATGGTCACGATGCCGTCCTTCGTCGGCAGACGGTGCGCGCGACAGAGCGCGTCCGCGACCGGCGTGAGCATGCGGACGACTGCGGCGAGCTCGAAGGGGAGCTTTCCGTCGATTATGCGATTCGAAACGGCCTTGTCGAGGGTCTCGCCGTCCAGCCACTCGAGCGCGAGGAAGGGGACGAAGCGCCCCTTCGTCTGCGTCAGCGTCCCGACCTGGAGTGGCCGGACGACGGACGGGATGGCGGAGGACAGCCGGAACAGGAGCTCGGCCTCCTCGCGGAACTTCTCGAGGAACTCCGCCTGCTCTCCCTCGGAGAACGTCCGAGGGATCTTCAGGCACTTCAGCGCGACGTTGGAGCGGAAGGCGGAGTGGTACGCGCGATAGACGACCGCGAAGCCACCCTCGGCGACGACTTCGTCCACGCGGAACGCTCCACCCTGGATCGTTCCGACGACTCCGAACAGATCGTCCGCCATCTTCGTCCGAGGACGAGAATAGCCCGAAGCGTCAGGGGCGCGATAGCGGGCTGTCCGCGCCCAATACCTCGTCGTAAACGCCCTCGTAGGCGGCAGCGACCACGCACGCGTCGTAGCGCTCTCGGACGGCCTGTCGCCCGGCGCGGATCGTGCGGTCGCGGAAAACGCCGTCGGTGAAGAGCCGGACCGCGCTGCCGGCGAGGGCGTCGGCGTCTTTCGCCGGCACCTGGATTGCCTCCCTGAGATCGGCGAGCGGGCCCGAATCGAGCCCGACGACGGGCACTCCGAGGCGCATCGCCTCGAGCAGCGAGATGGGAATATCGACCTTGCCGTAGAGATCGTCCACCGGGAAGACTACCGCGGTGGCGCGGCCGAGCAGTGCCGGAAGGTCCACCTCGCGCGTGAAGCGCACCGAGCGGGGGTCGAGGCGCTCGCGGAGCCGCCTCTCGATGTGCGGCGCCTCCGCCGTCTTCGGCCTGCAGGCGAAGACGACGATCGACGACGGCAGCGCGCGCACGATGGGCGCGACGGCGCGCGCGACGGTCTCGGCGCCGCTGCTCACCTCGAGATCACCCGGGTAGACGAACACGGGGACGCCCCGAGGCAGCTCGAGCGCGCGTGCGACCGCGTCGATCTCTTCCGCGCTGCGCTCGCGAAGAGGCCCGACCGGCGGCGGGATCACGCGTACGAAGGGCGAGCGCCTCGGGCCGGCGCCGGCGAGGGCGCGAACGACGCGCGATGCCGTCCAGTTGCTCTGCGCGACGATCGCGTCTCCGAAGAAGAGCTCCGGCGCGAAGGTCCGCGGCGCGGAGGCGACGGTCTGCACCACCCTTGCGCCGCGGAGCGCGCGCGCGGCACGGCCGACCGAAGACGACCGTGGGTTCGGCGCGAAGACGAAGTGCCAGAGCTTCGGCCGGGCCCCGAACGCCAGGAACGCCGCGGCGCGCGCGTTGTCTCCGAGGGCAGGCGCGTACGCGCCCGGGCCGGCGTAGACGTACGCCGCGGCGATGCCGGGATTGCCCGCCCGCGGCGCGTAGCCGAGGCTCGTCACGCCCCGAGACACCATGACCGTGGACTCGTAGCGCGTGAGATTCAGCGCGAGGTCACGCACGAGACACTTCGTGCCGTCGTAGAACGGAGGCCCGATGGGCTTCGAGACGAAGAGGACGCGACGGCGCATGCGAAGAGGGCGCTACGCCGGGCCCCGTCACGCGGCAAGGTCGGCGCTCCTAACAACGGGGGGCCTTGGCCCCCCGCCGCTCGCTCCGCTCGCGTAGTTCCGCATCTTCGATGCCTCGGGCACG
>CAYUAW010000437.1:0-6196 GCA_964442485.1 uncultured Polyangiaceae bacterium | reverse complement strand
TCGGTTCGTCTTCGACGATGAGGAGGCGCGCTCGCACTCTCCTAGCTTACTCTACAAAGCCAACTCACATTGACGGAGGCGCTCGCGGTCACCTTCCGGCGCTACCGAGCTCTGATGTGGGAAAAGGGGGCTCTTGCGCGCCCGCGCGCCCCTCACGGCTTCGCGGGAGTCTTCTTGCAGCGCGACTGACCGGAAGCGTCTTCCAGCCCGATCTCCGAGCATGGGCGAGGCTTGTTCTCGGGGTTCGCCTGCTCGGGCGCGGCGCCACCGGGCTTGCCGCCAGGGATGACGCCGTGCGACCCCGCGTGCACTCCCTCTTCCAGCTTGTCGCCGGGAGGAACCCGATCGGCTCCGACCACCTCCCCGTCCGAGGTCTGGGCCGCGGGCAGCGGATAATCGAGCGTCGGCGAGCGCGCCGGCCCATCGGCGCCGTGGCCCCCGCACGCCGTGGTCGTCACGATCGCGAGCAAGGCGAGGCATGCCCGGAGCATGAAAAGAACCTAGTCACGGCGCCTGCCTGCGTCGAGCGGTTCCGAACGGCCTAGAACGCGAACATCAGCTGTGCGCCGACGCTCGGGGCACCTTCCGTGGACACGCGCGCCTGGTAACCGCCCCGGACGGCCGCAGCGAAGCCGTTACCGAAGTCGTACGCCAGCTCGCCGAGCAGCCTGACGCCGTACCGATCTGCGTGGGGCATGCTCGTCGCCTCGACGATGGGTGACAGCCGGAGGCCGGCCACGACGGGGACGTCGACCTGGCTGTAGAAGCGCGCACCGAATGCGTGCACCGCCTCGAACCCGAGCCGCACCTTCGCGCCGAAGGGGTCGCCGATGTCGAAGGCGCCCCCGCCGCCTCCAGCGAACCCCGTCTCGGTGACGCTGGTGAGCAGCTCTCCCTCGATGCGGAAGACGTCGGCGACGCGGAGCTTCAACGACGCCGCCGCGTAGTTCAGACCGACCAGCTCGTCGTTGCCCGGCGCGCGCCCGCGAACCACGCCCACGTGGATGCTGAACTCGTCCACCGTGCGGAGGACTCGGTACGTGTACGCGCCCTCCGTACGGTAGTACCAGTCCGCATCGGGCGCGGCTCTCGTGGAGAAGCGCACGTACTCGAACGAGCCCGACACGAGGGAGCGGCGCCCGCCGAGCCGCTCGAGCGCGACGCGTTCGCGCACATCCATCGGGTCCTCGTAGATGCCGACGTGCTGGGGGACGAGCCGCGAGGCAAACGCCGGCTCGCGGCGTCCGTCGAAGAGCTCGAATTCGACGAGGTAGTCGAGACCGGGAGCGCGCACCTCGTCAGCAGGCACGGTCGCGACGTAGGGCCCCGACACGTCACGGAGGAACTCCACCTCCTTCCACGCCACCGGCGTGGGCGCCGTGTACGCCGGCACCACCCGGTAGACGAGGACGGTGCGCTTCACGAGCTGGGGTTGCTCGATGAGCGCGTGCACGGCGAGGGGGACATGCGGCTTGCCGGCGGCGGGCGCTGCGTGGTGCAAAAGGGGAACCGGTGGACCTGCTGGAGTACGAGATGGCGCCGCGGAGAGCGTGACCGGCTCGGGCTCGATCGGTGCAGCCGGCATCACCGGGGGTATCAGGGTTGGTGCCGGCGGCGGCGCGGTGGCGGCGCTCGGTGACGGCGGGGCCGCGGCGGCCGAGGCGGCGACGAGCGCCGCCGCGAGCGTCACGAGCATGCGCCGAGCAACCCGGGGCGTTCGCGCGGTCACCATTGGTACTCCAGAGCCCCGCCGAGACCCGGGCCGGCGTGCGAGATGGTACGGCCCTGGTACGAGGCGCGCACCGCGACCACCAGCGGCGGCAGGAAGCGATACCCGACCTGCACGATGCCGCGTACCCCGACGTCTCCGGCGGCGACCGACGCGTTGCTGCCGATACCGGGATCGTCGACGCGGTTCGCGCCGCTGCCGGCGGGTTGATTGGTGACCTCGGAGCGGATGGCGATGGGCACCCTGCCGCGCGGCGCGATGTCGAGCTCCGCGATGCCGCGAAGACCGACGCCGCCCAGCACTTCTCCGCCCACGACGAGGTTCGTGGTGAGGTCGCTGCCGATGCGCACCCGGAGCTGAGCGCCGCCCGCCGTGCCGATGTCGCGCAACCCGAGCACGGCGCGCGCAATGAGCGAGATGGTCGGCTTGATCCCGAACTCACCCTCCACGTAGCCGTAAGTCAGACCGACCGAGCGCGCATCCAGGTGAAGCTGGTCGAGGTCGTTGATGGAGCCACCGACGCCGCGGTACACGCCGAAGCCGCCGCCGAAGGAGCGCACGCCGACGTCGCCGAGCCGCATCGTGAACGCGCCCTCCGTCTGCCACACGTGGTCGTTGCCGCGGAGGCGGTTGTAGTCCGCGTAGTCAGTCGTGAGCGACACGAACGTCTCACGGGGAGCGGGCAGCTCCGGATGCGGAACGTGAACGACCGCCGTCGCGAGGGGCGCCTCCGGGGAGCCCGCGACCGCGACGCTGCTGCCGTCTGCACGCACGGCCTCGACGAAGTACTCGATGCGTGGGGCGACGACGCGTTCGCCCTGCAGCGTCGCCGAGAAGTATTTCGGTCCTGTCTGCGTCATCGGGAAGGCGCGGTACTCCGGCTCTCCCGCCACGCGCGCCTGGAGCATCGCGCCCGTCGCGTTGCCGTTCAGCTCGACCGTGAACATGAGCGGCGCCCGATCGAGGACCTGATCCGGCACGTCGAAGTGGCGCACGGTGGGCGCGTCCGCCTCCCCGTTCTCGCGGAGCGAGACGAGCTCGCGCAGCGCCGCGGCCTCCTCGAGCAGCACGCGCGTGTATCGCCCGTTCGGATGCTCTTTACCGTAGGCCTCGTAGCGGTTGATGCGCTTGATGAGACTCGCGCCGCTCAGGCGGTCGAACAGTGCGGACACCGTGGCGGCCTCGGCGTCGGCGGGCGTCGCGACGCTCGGGGTGAAGGGCTGGCCGAAGGCCGCGGCGGGAGGCGCCGTGGGAGGCGGCGCGACGGCGACCGCGACGGGAGGCGCCGCCGGCGCGGACGGGGGAGCTGCCGGAGATGGCGGCGCAGCCGGCGCTCGCTCGATGATGATGATGTCCCCCGGCGCTGGCGGGTGGAGTGGGGTGCCCACTGCTCGCGCGAGGGAGATGGCGTCGCGGACCTGCACGATCTTCAGCGTCGCGATCCGGTAGCGGTCGACCACGACCTTGTGCGTGACGGGATGCACGAGCCGGAGCGGGCGCCAGAGCTCGACCTCGTCGCCCGGCTTCACGCCGTCCTTCATGGTGAGGTCGACGATGACGTCCGTGTCCTCGACGCCGAGGACATGTCGCTCTATCGACTGCGCAGCAGGGGGCGCAGCGGGAGCAGCATGGGCAGCCCGGGGTGCAAGCGGCGCAGCGCTCGGGGCCACGCCGGAGGGCTGTGCCACGGCGTTCTGCTGGGCGAGCGCGTCGACGGGCACCGCGGCCGCGACCACAGCGACGCACATGGAGCACATGCGGCTGTGCCCGCCTCGGCGTGTGAACCCTCGCACTCTGCCGCGATCGTACATCCGAAGTCGGTCCTTCAGCAAGCGCCGCGCCAGCTCCGGCGCGCTCGCCAGGGGAGCCACGACGGCAACTCGTCTTGCCGGATTTGCGCGGGTTTGTCAGGCCGACGCGCCGCTCGGTGAGCCGTGCGTTCGCTTCACAGCGCCGTGACTCACAGGCACACGGGCGGGAAGAACTGTATTACCGTGAAGAGTCACCTCGCCCGAGGTGAGCACCGCCATACGCACCGGGATGACCCGCGTTCTCTTCTGCTCCGATACCCAGGACGAGCGAGTCATCGGCTTGCTCCGCGGTTCGCACCAGGTCGACTGGGAGGGGACCTACGAGCGAGCGAAGGCTCTGCTCGAGCACGACGAACACGATCTGTTCCTCATCGACGCGCTCTTCGGCGGGGGCCGCGGCGCGAATCTCGCGCAGGCGATCGCACGCCGCGGCGCCAGGCCCGTCATCGTCCTCGTCCGTCGCCCCGATCCCGCGTTCGAAGCGAAGACGCTGGCGCGCGGTGTCTCCGACGTCCTCGTCCAGAGCGAGCTATCGGGGCCTTCGCTGGAACGCGCAGTTCGGCACGCGGTCGCCCGGGCGTCGCGCGAACGCAGGGCAGAGCACACCGACCAGGCCGCGCCGACGGTCGGCATTGCCGCGCTGCACTATCGCATCGAGAGCGCGATCACCCGCGCGCGACGCAGCCTCGGCGGCGCGGCGGTGCTCGCCATACGGTGGGAGCCCCCGCGCCGGCAGGGCGAGCCCCTCGACGCCGGGGTGCTCGCGATGCTCAGCGGCGTCGCGCTGGAGCGAGTGCGCTCCTGCCTCGTCGACGTCGAGACGCTGAGCCGGGCGGAGAGCACCCTCTTCGTCCTCGTGGAGGAGCAGGATCCGAAGTTTCGCGCCGGTCACGTCGCCGAGCGCGCGCTCGTCGAGCTATCGGTCCCCGTCACCGTTCGCGGCAAGCCGCTCGCGCCGAACCCGAGCATCGGCATCGCCGTCTTTCCGGACGACGGCGCCGACGCCGAGGCCCTGCTCGCGAAGGCTCGAGAAGCGGTGGCTCTCGCGGCGGCCGCGGGGGGCGGCACCTACCGCTTTCCGAGCTCGCCCATGACTGGCCTGGTGTCGCGGCGCATCTCCATCGAGCGGGCGCTGGAGAAGGCCATCGAGCACGAGTCGTTCCAGCTCGCCTACCAGCCGCAGGTCGATCTCGACCTCGACGAGGTCGTCGGCGCCGAGGCGCTCCTCCGCTGGCGCGACGCCGAGCTCGGCGTGGTCGAGCCGAGCGAGTTCGTGCCCCTCCTGGAGAGCGCGGATCTCATCGAGGAGGTCGGCGAGTGGGTGCTGCGCACCGCCTGCCGGCAAGCCGCGGCCTGGGCCGCCGCCGGCGAACCGCTGAAGATCAGCGTGAACGTCTCCGCGAAACAGTTCATCCTGGGCGACGTCGCCGGCGTCGTGGAAAGCGCGCTCGCGGAGTCGAAGCTCTCCCCCTCACTGCTGACGCTCGAGCTGACCGAGGGCGTCATGCTCGATACGACGCCGGCAGTGCGGGACGCCCTCCGGCTGATACGGCAGCGCGGGGTTCGGGTCGCCGTCGACGACTTCGGAACCGGCTACGCGTCGCTCCGCTACGTGAAGCATTTTCCAATGGACGTCATCAAGATCGACAAGGAGTTCGTCCGCGGGCTGCCCCTCAGCGCCGAGAACGCCGCCATCACCAACGCCATCGCCGCCATTGCCCACAGCCTCAACCTCGGCGTGGTCGCCGAGGGCGTCGAGACGGAGGCCGAAGCCGAATTCCTGCGCGATCTGCGCTGTCCGGTCGTACAGGGTTACCTTCATGCGCGCCCGATGCCGGCGGCGGAGTTCGCCGAATGGCGCCGCGCGTGGTCAGCCCGCAAAAGGGGCTGATGGGGGTCTGCTCCCAATGGAGGGCTTCTCGGTAGACCGCGATCAGCGTACCTTCCGCGCCATGAAGAGTGCGGTACGTCTTAGGGTCTTGAACCGCGCCCTGTGCGCGATCGGTGCGCTCGTGCTGGCTTCCCTGCCGAGAGCGGCGCACGCAGTGGAGTTCGGCGCAGGGCTGATGGGCACTGCCGGCGGCAACTTCCTCGACAAGCCCGACCACGGCCTGTATCCGGACGTCAATCCTGGGTTCGGAGGTCTCACCATCGGCGGCGGGTTGATGCTCGACGTTCGCTTCTTGAAGCTCGTTGGGCTCGAGGTCGACATCATCCGCTCGAGCGATCACGGCAAGGGCACCTTCACCTTGAACGGATTCGACAATCACATCACGGTCGGTCAGGGGGCGTGGCACGTCCCCATCCTCGCGAAGGTCGTTTTTCCGTCGCCGCTCGTGGCACCCGCCATCTTCCTCGGTCCGGAGGTCGTCGCCCCGTCCAAGGCGAGCGTTTCTGTCGACCCCGCCGAGGCGAGCCCGTTCTACGCGCAGACCGCGGACACGTACGTCATGTTCACCTTCGGCGCCGGCATCGAGATCAAGCTGCCGATACCGATCCTGGATCTGCGCATCCCCATCGGCGTCCGCGGTTCGTACGCACCCGGTGTCTCCGGAACCTTCGCCGATCGAACCCCGACGATCGGCCCCCCCGTCACCACCTACCGCAGCGAATGGAAATTCGCCGTCAACGGCACGCTGGGCGCGGCGATATATTT
>CAYUAW010000436.1:1472-6241 GCA_964442485.1 uncultured Polyangiaceae bacterium | reverse complement strand
CGCACGCGGTCCGTCCTGGCCCGCAGAGCGTCGAAGAAATCGTCGGCGGTGCCACAGGCCGCGGGTGCGTCGAAGTCGAGGCGGATCGGTTCGGTCGCGACGCTCGCGTCTGGGGCCTGCGCGCGCGAATCCGCGGCGGCACCCACGACGAAGATCGCCGCCAGAGCGGCCCGAGTGACGACCCACGATCTCACCATGCCCGCTGCCGAGCTTCGCACAGGCTCTCCGTGCACACACGTCGTACGTACGGCTCAGCCGTGCGTCTGCACGACGTCCGCGATCCCGCGGGCGACGGCCTGAAAGAGGCGGTACAGGGCGCTCGTGCGCGGCACCTCGCCGCCCTCGGTCGGCGCGTCCGGCAACGCCATGTCGACCGACAGCGTGTCGTCGCCCGGCGTGGCCCGCGGCTCGCCGCCGAGGTCGGCTATGAGGGCGCGGGCCGCGGGGTTCTCCGTGAGCGTCATCGCGCGGAAGCGCTCCACGCCGCGCTCGCGCGCTGCCGCGACGAGGCGAAGCAGGAGAAGCCGGCCGAGCCCGCGATTCTGGAAGTCGTCCACCACGACGACCGCGGCCTCCGCTACATTGGGCTCGTCTGCGAGCCGGACGAAGCGCGCGATGCCGAGGCCCTCCTCGGACCCGTCGCTGCGGAGCCGCACCGCACCGAGCGCGAGGTGATTCTTCCCGTCGAACTCCGTGAAATACCGCAGCTCGGCGGCGCTGAGCTCGCGCTTCGTCGAGAAGAAGCGCCGGTAGCGGGTCTCGGGCGAGAGCCGCGCGAAGCCGTCGAGGATGAGGCCCTTGTCCTCCGGACCGATGACCCGGAAATGCACGACGGTGCCGTCATCGAGCTTCACGCGCTCGTCGTAGCGTTCGTCGAACTTGAGTTGCGGCATCGAGTCTGGCCGTCTGGAGCGGCGCTTCGCTTACCGCTTAACACCGAACGATCACCGGCAACAGACGGCGCTATGCTCCATCGGATGGATTGGCTCGAAGTGGTTCAAGCACTGCAACGCATCTCGCAGGCGGGCCTCACGTACACGGAGGGGCCGTACGACCGATTGCGATACGCAGAGCTCCAGAAGATTGCCGCGGAGCTCACGGCCGCTTCGCTCGGCGTTCCAGTCGGCGGGGTCCTCGAGGTGCTGAGCGGCGAGAAAGGCTATGCGACGCCGAAGGTCGACGTGAGGGCGGTGGTCCCGAAGGACGGCAAGCTGCTCTTCGTGCGCGAGTCGGCGGACGGGCTGTGGTCGCTGCCGGGCGGATGGGCGGACATCGGTTCGACGCCGAGCGAGATGGCGTCGCGCGAGGTCTTCGAGGAGACGGGCTACGTCGTTCGGCCGGTGAAGCTTGCCGCGCTGTTCGACAAATCGAAGCACGAGCATCCGCGCGAGTTCTTCTGGACCTACACGGCTGTTTTCGTCTGCGAGCTTCTGGGAGGCGAGCCGAAGACGAGCCATGAAACGACGGAGATTGCGTTCTTCGGCAAGGACGAGCTGCCGCCCCTGTCGCTCCCCCGCATCACGCGTGCACAGATCCTCCGGATGTTCGAGCACGTCGCGCACCCAGAGCTCCCCACCGACTTCGATTGAGCCGCTTGCGACGCGCGTCGCCCGCGGGTGAAGATGGCGCGTGCTCGCGACGCTGCTCGCCGCCGCTCCGCTGCTCGGCGCCCCTTCCGCGGCCCCGCCGCATGACACGCTCGCGACGATCCGGGAGCGTCACGAGCTCCTCTGGGGCGGCGACATCCAGGGCGGCGAGCCGTACGTCTTCGAGGACCCCAGCAATCCGGAGCACCTGATCGGGTTCGAGGTCGAGATCGCCGACGGCCTCGCACGCGCTCTCGGGACGAAGCCGAGGTTCGTTCAGGCGGACTGGTCGAACCTCGTACCGGGGCTCGAGCGCGGCGATTTCGACGTCGCCCTGAACGGCCTCGAGGACACTCCGGCGCGAGAGCAAAGGCTCCTGCTCTCCGTGCCGTACTTCGCGTTCGGCGAGACGCTCGCGGTGAAGGCGGGCGCACCGCTTCGCTCGCTCGACGCTCTGCGCGGCCGGCGCGTCGGCACCCTCGCGCAATCATTCGCGTTCGACGTGCTGCGCAGCCGTGGCTTCGATCCGGTGAGCTACGAAGGAGTGTCGGAGCCCTACTCCGATCTTGCGCTCGGGCGCCTCGACGCCGTCCTCCTCGATCACGTCATCGCCGACCGCTACGGCTGCCCGCACCAGGGCGTCGAATGCGTCCCGGGAGACGTTGCGCACGGAACCTACGTCGTCGGGATTCGCCGGAGCGACGCTCCGCTGAAGGCCGCCTTGGACGATGCGTTCCGGAAAATGCGCGCGAGCGGAGAGCTCGCCGCGATCCTGACGCGGTGGAAGCTCTGGGACTCACGCCAAGCCGCGCTCGCGAACGCACTGCAGACGTCGCGCGGGGAGGACACAAGCCCAGGCACGATGACGAATGGCACTTCGCCCGCAGCGCGCGGGTGGACGCTCGCCGACACGCGCCTCTTCCTCGAGGGCGCGGCCGTCACCATCTTCCTCTCGGCGAGCGCGTTCGCGCTGGCGCTTCCGATCGGCCTCGCGCTCGCGCTCGGCCGCCTCGAACGAGGGCGCGCGGTCCGGTTCCTGTCGACCCTCTACGTGGAGGTGTTTCGCGGGACGCCTCTGCTCCTGCAGCTCTACGTGCTCTACTTCGCGCTCGCGCCGGTGGTCCGGCTCGGCGCCATGGCCGCGGCCGTGCTCGGGCTCTCGCTGAACTATGCGGCTTACGAGGCGGAGATCCATCGCGGCGCTCTCCTCTCGCTACCGAAAGGCCAGGGCGAGGCGGCGCGCTCGCTCGGGCTCGGACGCTGGCAGGTCCTGCGGCACGTCCTTCTGCCACAGTCATTCCGCGTCGCCCTCCCCGCGATGACGAACGACTTCGTCGCTCTGCTCAAGGACTCCTCGCTGGTCAGCGTGATCACGGTCGTCGAGCTGACGAAGCGCATGACGATCGCCGCGGTGGATCTTCGCGGATGGCTCGCGCCGGGCATCGCCTGCGCCGCCCTCTACCTGGGCATGAGCTATCCGCTCTCGCGCCTTGCCGACCGACTCGAGAAACGTCTTCGCCATGATCCGCATCACGAACCTGCGTAAGCGTCGCGGCGAGCAGTGGGTGCTCGACGGCGTCACCACCCGGATCGAGCAGGGCGAAGCCGTCGCCATCGTCGGACCTTCCGGAAGTGGTAAGTCGACGCTGCTCCGCTGCCTCAACGGGCTCGAATCCTTCGACGAGGGCACGATCGAGATCGCGGGCTTCGCGCTGGGGCCCCGGGGAGCAGGCCCCGGCGGGAAAGAGCTCGTACGCCTCAGGCAGAGCGTGGGGCTGGTCTTTCAAGATCTGCACCTCTTCCCGCACCTCACGCTCGTCGAAAACGTCAGCCTGGCGCCCCGCGTCACGGGTCAGCGTGCTCCGCACGACGCGATCGAGGACGCGCTCGCGCTGCTCGACCGTGTCGGTCTCCGGCAGCGCGCCGAAGACCGTCCGCATCAGCTCTCCGGCGGGCAGCGGCAGCGCGTCGCCATCGCCCGCGCACTCGCTCCGCGCCCGAGCGTCCTTTTGCTCGACGAGCCCACGAGCGCCCTGGATCGCGCCACGGCTGCCAGCGTCGCCGATACCATCGTCGAGCTGACGCGCGGGCGAGTCACCCTGGTCCTCGTTACCCATCAGCCGGAGCTGGCAACGCGCATGGCCGATCGCGTCCTTCATCTCGAGCACGGCGAGCTGACGGAGACCTCGGCGACCCACGGCGCCGCCACTCCCGGTTAATCCCTTGGATTCGACGCCGAGAAGCCGGCATATTCTGGCCGGAAAGCCGAGCCCTCGCCGACATGCGGGCCGGCACGCTCCGATGCACGGCGCGGCTGTCGACGCGGTCGTCTCGTGTATGATGGAATACTCCCCAAAGGGAATCATCTCGAATGTTGAGCATCGACCTGCGCGGAAAGCGCGCTCTCGTAGCCGGGGTCGCCGACGACGGCGGCTTTGGCTGGGCCATCGCCAAATCGCTCGCCGAAGCGGGTGCCACCGTCTGCGCGGGCACCTGGCCCCCGGCATTGAACATCTTCAGGACGATGCTCGAGCGCGGCAAATTCGACGATTCGCGCAAGATGAACGACGGGAGCATGCTCGATTTCGAGCGCATCTACCCGCTCGACGCCGCCTACGACACGCTCGCCGAGGCGCCCGAGGACGTGCGCGGTCATCGCCGCTACTCGAGCACCGGGGATTTCTCCATCGCCGGCCTCGCCGAGCGGCTCACGGCGGATTTCGGCGACAAGTCGCTCGACATCCTGATCCACTCGCTCGCCAACGGCCCCGAGGTGAAGAAGCCGCTCCTCGAGACGAGCCGCTCGGGGTACCTCACCGCCGTGAGCGTCAGCGCGTATTCCTTTGTCGCGATGGTGAGCCGGCTCGCGCCGCTGATGCGCCCGAAGGGCTCCGTGCTGTCCTTGAGCTACCTCGCCGGCCAGCGCGTGTGTCCGGGCTACGGCGGCGGCATGTCGTCCGCGAAAGCAGCCCTGGAGAGCGACACCCGCACGCTGGCGTTCGAGGCGGGGCGCAAGTACGGCCTCCGTGTGAACGCCATTTCAGCGGGTCCGTGGGCGTCGCGTGCCGCCTCGGCGATCGGCATCATCGACGAGACCATCCGCTACACGACTGCCAACGCGCCGCTGCAGGAGCTCCTGACGGCGGAAGACGTCGGCGCGACGGCAGCGTTCCTCGCGAGCCC
>CAYUAW010000436.1:0-1372 GCA_964442485.1 uncultured Polyangiaceae bacterium | reverse complement strand
ACCACGTTGGGGTGGTAGGTGCTCTTGCCGTCCTTCTCTACCTTCAGGGGGAAGGGCTCGGCTTTGAGGTCCAGGTTCTTCACGCCGACGAGGCGGAGGCGCAGCGCTCCGGCGCCCTTGGTGTCGGGGAGCTCGGCCTTGTCGAGGACCTCGGACCAGGCGTAGATGGTGTCATTGGCGAAGGTCGGGTTCGCGTGGGCGCCGCCGTTCCAGGCGAGGATCGAGAGCACGTTCTCCAGGCCGTTGAAGGCGAGCGCCCGGGCGAGGCTGATGATGTGGCCGCCGTAGATGAGCCGCTTGCCGAAGCGCGTGTTCTTCGCGGCGAAGCCGTCGAAGTGGACCTTCGCCGTGTTCTGGTAGAGGCGCGTCGCGATCGCGTGCTCGGACTCCTCGATCGTCATGCCGTCGACGTGGTCGATCTTCTCACCCTTCTCGTAGTCCTCGAAGAACGCGCGCCCGCCCGCGACCCAGGGTTCGTACTCCTCGAGATGTAGCGCCGCCGGCACCACGAGCTCGCTCGCGGGCACCTCCTTGCGCATCTCGGGGCTGTCGTTCGCACCCGTCGGCGTCTTCGGGTCGCGCTTGTTGACCATCACCCAGCGGTAGAACTCGAGCACCTTCGCGCCGCGCTGGTTCGTGCCGGACGACTTCACCCAGACGACGCCGTTTTCGCCGCTCTTGTTCTCCTTCTTGCCGATGACTTCGGAGACGGAACGGAGGGTGTCGCCGGGGTACACGGGCTCGAGGAAGCGCACGGCCGCGTAGCCGAGGTTCGCGACGGCGTTCAGAGAGACGTCGTTCACCGTCTTGCCGAACACCATGTGGAAGGTGAGAAGGTCGTTGATCGTTTCCCTCCGGTACCCGAGCGAACGAGCGAACTCCGCGGAGCAGTGGAGCGGATACCGGTCGCCCGTCAGCGCGACGTAGAGGGAGGCGTCCCCCTCGGTGATGGTGCGCGGGACCGCGTGGACGAGCTTTGCGCCCCGCTGAAAATCCTCGAAGAAATTCCCTGGGCTCGTCTTCGTCGTCATCGTGTTTTCCGGTTCCCTCAACGGCTCTCGGAGAGCGTCTTCAAGCCGCGCTTCTTCGCGTTCACCAGGATGGACATGTTGCCGTTCGGGTGCTTGTTCTCGCGCATCAGCTGATGACACGAGCCCGTCTCGGCGAACTCGAACGTACGTGACAGGCACGGGTCGACCTTGCCGGCGATGACCAGGTCGTTGATGCCCTTCGCCTGCTCGTCATTGGCGAAGTGCGAACCTTGGAAGCGCTTCTGGCGCATCCACAGGTACCGAAGATCGATCGTCGCGTTGTAGCCGGTGGTGCCGGCGCAGATGACGACCATGCCGCCCGTCTCGCAGACGAAGCACGA
>CAYUAW010000435.1:0-6268 GCA_964442485.1 uncultured Polyangiaceae bacterium | reverse complement strand
GAAGCGACGGAACGTCTCCACGTCGCTCGTCGAGCCGAGGATGAGCGGTACGCGCTGGTGCAGTGACGTGGGCACGATGTCCAGGATGCGCTCGCGCCCGGTGGTCGCCAGGCCGCCGGCCGCCTCGAAGATGAGCGCGAAGGGATTTGCCTCGTAGAGCAGACGGAGCTTGCCGTTCGGCGTCTCGAGGTCGGCAGGGTACGAGAAGATGCCGCCGCGCAGCAGCGTGCGGTGCGCGTCCGCGACGAGCGAGCCGACGTAGCGATGCGAGTACGGCCGCCCGTCGGCCTTGTTCGACTCCTTCAGGAAAGACGCCCAGCGCTTCACGCCCTCCGTCCAGCGACCCGAGTAGCCCTCGTTGATCGAGTAGTACGTGCCCTTGTCCGGGCAGCGGATGTTTTCGTGCGAGAGGAAGAACTCGCCGGCCGCCGGATCCCAGGTGAAGCCGTGAACACCGCGGCCAGTCGTGAAGACGAGCACCGTGGACGAGCCGTAGATGACGTAGCCGGCGGCGACGAGCTCGCTCCCGCGCCGCAGGAACGCCTCCGTCGTCGGCATGCCCTTCGCGCGATCGCAGCGAAGGATCCCGAAGATCGTGCCGATGGAGATGTCGACGTCGATGTTGCTCGAGCCGTCGAGCGGATCCATGACGACCAGGTAGCTGCCCGTCGACTCCGGGAAGAAGAGCGGCTCCTCGAGCTCCTCGCTCGCGACCCCCGCGCAGTGGCCGCGCCGCTTCAGGGAGTTGATGAGCGTGTCGTTGGCGATCACGTCGAGCTTCTGCACGTTCTCGCCCTGAACGTTGGTCTCTCCCGTGTAGCCGAGCGTGTCGGCGAGCCCCGCGCGGCGGACGCGCGCGGTGATGATCTTGCAGGCGAGCGTGATCTGGTTCAGGAGCGACGTGAAGTTCCCGGATGCACCTGGGATCCCGAACATCCCTTCCAGGATGAACGTCTCGAGGTTGATTCCCATCTGCGACCCATCGGTCGGCTTCCACGATAACTTCGGCATTGCGGTCCTTCTCGGGTCAGGAGGGGTACGTGCTTGCTAGCGCCTCCTGCGCTTTGGACCACGGATTCAAGCACGAATCGTCCCGTTTCGCGCGGGATCAGCGCCCTTTCGGGGCAGGGAGTGGCGGGGCGCCGCAGTCCTCGACTTTCAGGGACGCTGCACGCGAGAACCCCTGCCCCGTGGGACGGTGACGAGACGTGGGAAGGCCTGAAGAACAAAGCGCCGGCTCGCCAGTAGACCCGCTGCGTAGTATGTCGGAGGGCCGAGCTCGACCCGGGCGGGTCGCGGCGACGACCAAGGAAGTCACGAGCGCCCCTCCGAGGAGGTAGCGCCGAGGAGATCTACGAGAATGCCTGCTACCGATCGCGTCAAGCAGATCCTGTCCTGGTACGGGTCCGAGACCCCGGGCACGCGCACGCAGCTCTACCGGCTGCTGAACTCGGGTACGCTGGCAGGGACGGGAAAGCTGGTGATCCTGCCGGTCGATCAGGGCTTCGAGCACGGTCCCATCCGCTCGTTCGCCTCGAACGCTCCCGCGCACGATCCGCTCTACCATTTCCAGCTCGCGATCGACGCCGGCTGCAACGCGTACGCGGCACCGCTCGGCTTTCTAGAGGCGGGCGCGGCAGACTACGCAGGGCAGATCCCCCTCATCCTCAAGCTGAACAACAGCGACTCGCTGTCGAAGGTGCCCCCCTGCTCGGCCGTCACAGGCTCGGTCGACGACGCGTTGCGCCTCGGCTGTGTGGCGATCGGCTACACGATCTATCCGGCGTCGGAGCTCCGCAACACGATGTACCAGGACCTCCGTGAACTGACGCTGGAGGCCAAGGCGAAGGGCCTCGCCGTCGTCGTGTGGTCGTACCCGCGTGGCTCGGGCATCAGCAAGGACGGCGAGACGGCGATCGACATCGCGGCGTACGCGGCGCACATCGCCTGCCAGCTCGGCGCTCACATCGTGAAGATCAAGCCGCCGACCGCCCACATCGAGCAGCCGGAGGCGAAGAAGGAGATCGAGAAGGCGAAGATCCCCATCTCCACGCTCGCCGAACGCGTGCGCTACTGCGTGCAGGCGTCGTTCGCGGGCCGGCGCATCGTCATCTTCTCGGGTGGCGCCGCGAAGGGCAACGACGAGGTCCTCGAAGAGATCCGCCAGCTCCAGCAGGGCGGTTCTTTCGGCTCCATCATGGGCCGCAACGCGTTCCAGCGATCGCACGCCGACGGCGTGGCGCTCCTCAAGCAAGTCATCGGCATCTACAAGAGCTAGGCCCCACACCAAATGACCGTCAGCATCGAATTCGGGTCCGGCGATTTCGCCGGTTCCCAAGCGGAAGTGCTCGCCCTCGTCGTCACGGAGGGAGGCTTCGAGAAGCAGAAGGCCTTCGCGCACCTGGACAAGGCGCTCGGCGGCGCGCTCGCGGCGCACGTCGCGAACGCGCAGTGGAAGGGCCGTCTCGACGACCTGCTCGACGTTCCCACCCTGGGTCGTCTGGGTGCGCGTCGCGTCGTGCTCGCGGGCGCGGGGCCGCGTCGCGGTCTCGGCGGTACGCGGCTTCGCTCGGCGGTGGCCACGGCAACGCGCGCTGCGGCAAGCTCGCCGACGCTCGCCGTCGTCCTCCCTGACGTCATCGCCCCCGGGGACCTCCGGGGTGTGGCAGAGGGCGTGGGCCTCGGCGCGTACACCTTCACGAAGTACTTCACCGGCGATCGCGCCCCGAAGAAGACGCTCGGCAGCGTCACCGTGTACCTCGCCAAGGGCCACGGCAACGCCGCGGAGAAGCGGGCCATCGAACAGGGGACGGCCGTCGCCGCAGCCGTGAACCTCGCCCGTGACGCCGTGAACGAACCACCGAACGTGCTGACGCCGGAGGCCCTCGCGAACATCGCGCGCAAGATCGCCAAGGACGGCAAGCTCAAGGTGACCGTCCTCGACGAGAAGGCGATCCACAAGGCGGGCATGAATCTGCACTTCGCGGTCGGCCAGGGCAGCGCCAACCCGCCGCGGCTCATTCATCTCTCGTACGAGCCGAAGCGCGCGAAATCGACCATCGCGCTGGTCGGAAAGGGTCTCACCTTCGACTCCGGTGGCCTCTGCATCAAGCCCGCCGCGGGCATGGGCGACATGAAAAGCGACATGGGCGGCGCAGCTGCGGTGCTGGGCGTCATGGCCGCGGTCGCGGCGCTCCGACCGAACGTCGCGGTCCACGGCATCGTCGCCGCTGCGGAGAACATGCCGGACGGCAACGCCTACCGACCCGCGGACGTCTTCACGTCCCTGGACGGAAAGACGGTGGAGATCATCAACACGGACGCCGAGGGGCGTCTGGTGCTGGCCGATGCCCTCGCCTACGCGCGCAAGCTCGAGCCCGAGGTGATGATCGACGCCGCGACGCTCACGGGGGCTTGCCTCGTCGCCCTCGGCAAGAACTGCTCGGCCTTCTACACCGCGGACGACAAGCTCGCCCGAAGGTTCGCGGCCGCGGCCGACGTCGCCGGGGAGCAATTCTGGCGGATGCCGCTCCTGGAGGAGCTCCGCGAGCAGCTCTCGAGTGACATCGCGGACCTGAAGCACACCGGTGATCGCTACGGCGGCAGCATCTCTGCCGCTCTCTTCCTGCGGGAGTTCGTCGGCGACATACCGTGGATTCATTGCGATATCGCGGGCCCAGTCCTCTCCGATCGCGCGAAGGGGATGTATCCGAAGGGGGCGACCGGGCACCCCGTCCTGACCTTCCTCTCGCTGGTCGAGGCCGCCGAGTAGCGGCTCCGAACACGAGCTCGCCGTCTACCGGGCGAGCACGGAGTGGTATCGTCGGCGGAATGTCGGCGGACGTCGATGAGCGCGCGGCGAACGAGCTGGTGCGTCGAGCGAACGTCCTCTTGCCCGGCGTGTATGCCTGGGCGGCGACGGTCCTGTACCCGGTGTCGCTACACGGCGTGTCCGTCTACGCCCGCGTCGTGGCGGGAGCCGCTCTCGCAACGCTGCTTGCCGGTGTCGCTCTCGGTCGCCGGCGCCCGTCCCTCGGGCGCGCGCTCGGGCTGCACGGGTTCGTGATGGCGTGCGTGCTCGCGTGGGTGCTGCTCGGCCCCGTCCTCGCCGTGGACCGCCTGGAGCCGACGAAGGCCGCCGTCGGCGCCGTCGGCTGGGTGCTCTTCGCCTTCGGGTGGGGCGGCTCCCGCGAACCCGAACACGTCCCCGAGGACGATCCGCGCGCGCTCCCCGGTGAGCCGCTCCCTCCACGCGGAAAGCTGCCCCGCGGTGCGGTGCTGGTGCTGTCTCTGGCCATTGCCGGCGCGGCGTTCCCTCTCATCTTCGCGTGGCGCGTGACCCGCTCCGCGCATGCGCTGTTCGCCCATGCCGTAGCGATCGGCTGCGCCGTCGCGCTTGTCTCCTCGGGCGCGGAGATCGCGGTGCGGCGCGGCAAGTGGGCGCCCGTCGAGCCGCAGACCCGGAGGCTCGGGCAAGCCGCCGCGTCGCTCACCATCCTCGCCATCGTCATCGTCGTCGGCGTCATCGAGCTGTTTGCCAACTGAGCCCGGTTTCATGAGGAAGATCGTCGACGCACTCAGCATCCTGCTTCTCCTCGGAGGAGCTTCCGCGTTCGCGCTCGGGGTGAAGGCGCTCGGCGACGAGCGAGACCTCGCGTCGCTCTACTGGCTGGTCGCGGGCGCGCTGCTGCTCAGATCGTCCACCGACCTCCTCCGCCCCAAGCCCGAAGGCCGATGATCCCGCGCCGAGCGCTGCTCTTCCCTCTCACGCTCGCGATGACGACGGCGTCGTGCGGCCCGGCCCCCAACGCTCCCGCGACCGCCAGCGTTCCGGTAAACGCCGTCGCCGCGATGGGTGACGTGGCCATCGACGCTGCAACGGTCGCCTACATCGCCGGCCGAGAGCACGTGACGGCCGAGGCCGCACTGGGTCGCGCAATCGACGACTCACTCGCCGCGGCGGAGCAGAAGCGCCGTTGTGGCTCGTCGTGCGTGCGGCAAGCCCGGCGCGGAGCGCTCGCGCGAACGATGCTCGAAGGTTTCCTCGCCGAGGCGAGAGAGAAGGGCGCGCCAACCGACGACGAGGTCGCTCGAGCGACGCAGAAGCGCTGGTGGGAGCTCGACAGACCGAAGCTCGTGCGCACCACGCACGTCGCCGTCCTGGTGAAGAAGCCGGAGGACGACGCGCGCGCAAGAGCGGTCATCGCGCGCATCGCCGATCGCGTCGCGGGGATCTCGGATCCCGCGAAATTCAAGGCGGCCGCTTCCGCGGTTCCTTCGGATGGCCTCGAGGTGCGCGCCGAGGACGCGCCGCCCATCACCAGCGACGGCACCATCGTGGAGCTCACACCCGAGCCGCGGCCGCCGGATCACGCGCTGCTTGCCGACTATGCAAAGGCGGCGTTCGCGATTCCCGCCGTCGGCGCTGCGAGCCCGGTCGTTCACACCGACTACGGCTATCACGTGATCCTCGCGGTGGAGTTCATCCCCGAGCACCGGGTCCCCCTTAGCGAGCGCCGCGCCCTGCTCACCGACGAGATCGTGAACGGCCGCGCGAGCGCTCTCTACGAGGCGGCGCTCGCGCATGCGAGGTCGCTCGACTCGGTCGTCTACGAGCGCTCAGCGGTCGACGCCATGATGCAGGTGCAGACGACACCATGAAGGGGAGTCGCCGCTCGCTCGGGCAGCGCGACCAGCACGCTTCGGTGTTCAGCGCCTCCCTCCTTCGGCTGTGCGACGCCGTCGGCGCACTCGGTGCGGCCCTCGTCGACGCGGAGGGCGAGACGGTGGACTACGCGGGCGTCCTGGCTCCATTCGACGTGAAGGTGGCGGCAGCGGAATTCGCCCTGGTGTTCGCACACGTCAAGACAAGTCGCTCCCCCGCGCTCGCGCAGGCGACGACACTGCGCATCCGTGCCTCGCGGAAGACGTTCACCGTGACCGCGCTCGCCCTCGGGTACGCCCTCGTGGTGCAATTGCCGCGGCACTCGTTCGCCGTGTCGCCGCGCGGCCTGAACGAGGCGATCCGCGAGGTGTCGCTCGAGGCCGGTCTGCCCTTGCCCCCGTGGGCTCTCCTCGACGTGGAACGCTGGTCACGAATCGACGTGCGCTGCGACTCGGGCAATCCGCGGCGTCCGAACGCCATCTGGGTCCGCGGCGCCTGGCTGCCCATCGAGACCCTCGGCCGCTGGGCGCTCGCTTCCGGCTCCCGGGAGCTCGGCTACCGGGCCCGCCTGGCTTCCGGAGCCGAGCTGACGCTCGTCAGGGA
>CAYUAW010000434.1:0-6279 GCA_964442485.1 uncultured Polyangiaceae bacterium | reverse complement strand
ACGACGGAGACGATGCGGTACTACATCGCCAAGCTAATGGGCATGTAGCGGAGGCAGGGGTTTTGATTTTCCAGGGGTTTGATTTTCCACCGCGCCATCAAGAAGGGTCGCGCGACATTCGCTCGCTGAAGGGCAGCCCGCGCCGGCTTCGCCGGTAGTCTCACTGGGGGTTGATTTTCCACCGCTCCATCGGGACAGGTCGCGCGACCTTCGCGTGCTGAAAGGCAGCCTGCGCCGGCTCCGCCGGTAGTCTCACCCGCCTTTCATTGGCTGATCGTGATCTGGTCTGCCAATACCGAAATGTCGTGGCGGCCCGCGGGGCTTCGCCCCTTGGGCTGACGACAGACGACACTGGCGGGCCAACGACGCTTTTCGCTCTCCCCCCCCGCTTCCTCTGAACCTCTCGCTCCCGCTGCCCCTCCCGCTCACCCTCACCCTCACCCTCACCCTCACCCCCATCCTCACCCTCTAGCCCTAGCTCTAACCCAAGCCCGAGCTCTAGCCCTAGCTCCACCTCACTGCGAAATCGAGTCGCTGCACGCCGCGGGCGATGTGCCGTTCGTGACGGCGGTGCAGTCCAGGGCGTCGAGGGCGCTGACGCAGGCGTCGACCTTGCCGCCGTTGGAGCTCGATGCTTTTCCGCACATGAGCGCGTCGTCCCAGATCTTCTTCGCGGAGTCGTAGGTGCCGCGCATGCAGCGCTGCCACGCGCGCGCGTAAGCGTCGGCGAGCTTTTCGCAGTCGCCCGTGGCGTCGCTGCCGCAACCGGTTGCCGACAGGGCTGACGACAGGACGAGCCCCGCCGACAGCGTACGCAGCAAGCAGGTGACGCGCGAAACCGCGGGAGCCCTTCGCTGGACGTGCTCTCTCATCGTGTCACGCTCACCGTGCTGCACCCGTACTCGATGTCTAGCTTCGAGCCCTTGTGGAGCACCGCGGCCGCGGTGAGCTCCGCGGTGACGACGTCGCACGTGGAAGGGCAGAGCGAGAGCGTTGCCGGGTTCTGCGGGTTGTCGTAGTACCAGCCGCCCATCGCGCAGTTCGCAGCGGTGCCCGCGCTCGGCACCAGGTGGCTCGCGCCGCCGGTGTCCTGGTAGGCGACGTTCACGAGCCCCGGGTCGAGCGTCTGTCCCGACGGCGCGGGTGGCACCTTGAACTTGCACGGCACCTGCGCGCCGTCGCGGATCTGGTTCAGCGCGTCGAGCACCTTGTTGCTCACGTCCATCGTCCCTGCGAGGTAGGCGTGACCCGTGCCACCCGCCTGCGCGAGGCCGGCGAGGTTGTCGAGGTTCGCGCCGACGCCGAGGACATACGTCGCGACGCCGCTCTGAGAGACGCAGTCCTTCGCCGCCGCTTCCGCGTCCGGTAGCGTCGGTTTGCAGGCGCGGCTCGACGGCGCCTCCGGCACGCCGTCCGTCACGAGGAGCACGACCACCTCACGCCCCGGGTTGCTCTTCTTCCACGACGTCGCGTACGTGCAGGCCCCGCGGATCGCGGCGCCCGTCGGCGTCTCCCCGGTGGGCATCGCTCGCTGCAGCGACTGCTCGATGGGCTGCGCGTTGCCCGGCAGCGCCGCGATCGGGACCGCTGGCGTCGCGTAGTCGGCCGGATTGCACGAGGCATTGCCGATGGGGAAATTCCCGAAGTAACCGATGCCGATGCTGATGCCGGCGCTCTTCGGGTTCGTGAGGAAGTCGTTCATGGCGGTGCGCACCTGATCGATGCGCGGGTTCGGTCCGCCGATACAGCAGAGGCCCGGCCCTGCTTGCTCCGCCGGGCAGCTCATCGAGCACGACTGATCGAACATCACGTAGATGTCGAGAGGTGCGGCTTCGGTCGCAATGCTGTCGGTCACGCACGAAGCATTGCCGGTCGATACCGGGCCGGAGGCGCCCCCGCCGAAGATGACGCCGTTGCTGGCGGCAGAGCCGTTCGCGCCCGAACCGCTCCCTCCGCCGTTGCCGTTGCCGTTGAGGCCACCGCCGTCGTCCGCGTTCGACGAGCATGCGACACCCAGAGCAGGAAGGATGAAGAATGACGCAGCTAGGATCCGGCGCATGAACGCACCTCCGTGATGCTCCGCGACGAGTGGCGATATCGTTGGGGCGGTCCTCGACGGACTGCCTCAGAGTCGAAGCGTAGCTACATTGATCGTGACGCGCATAGATATCCGATGCACACGCACCTCTTCGCGCGACGCGTGGCTTGCAACCGATCGGTACGTGAGCAATCGGGTTAAGACGACGTATTCGCCGCGGCGCATGTGCGTCACGAGAACGAGCAAGTACATGCCGTCGAAGTGCACACTTCCAGTGCCGCGGTTGACCGAACCGCGCGCGCCTTCCGGCGCCTTGCCCACCCGGGTGGTCGGAGCTCCTGGACTACGCGGCGCGTGCGAGTCGGATCTTGTCGGTCTGCCCCGACCGGTAAAAGCGCTGTAAAAAGGCTCGCTGGCGCGGGTGGGATGCTCCCTGGGAAATCCGCGCCGCAACGCGCGCCGCGAGGTCGTTCGCGAGCCGGTAGCGCTGCCCGGGTTCCGAATCCGCGCGGTGCAGATACGCGACGTCCTCGTACAGCGTCCGGTGAACGGCGTGGACGCGTTCCCTCACGAGCTCACCATCATCGAAGGCGAGGAGCACGAACTTGTCCACCTCTGCCTGGAGCTCCAGCTCGAGCGCAGTGGTCGGCAGATCGATCCGGGCGCGTTCCGCGACGTACACGAAGTGACTGACCCCCTCGATGAGCTGGACGTACGCGTCGTGAGCACCGTTGGCGTTTGCGTCGCCGTTCGGGAGGAACAGCGCGAGCTCGACCGCGTCGTCCGCGTCGCGCACCAGCAGCGACTCGCGCGACGACGCCGTCGTCGTCTGCACGAAGTCGGTCACGTCGGGTCCTTGCTCGAGCCCGTAGAAGCGCTCGAGAGTCTGCTGCACGCTGCGTGCTTGCGCGAGGAGCCGGCCGCGGCTCAATGGACCGCGCCGCTCCCGCGCGTCGGGACCACTCCCGCACGCGCCAGGGCTTCGGCGAGGGCGTTCGAGCCGCGCCTCATCCAGCGCTCGTACAGGTCGAGGACACTCCGCGGGTCCTTCGCGCTGGCGGCGCGCAGCGCGTCCGCGACGTCGGTGAGCACCGCGGCGAGCTCGTCGAAGTTCGTCGCGAGCTCGTCGAAGACGTCGGGACCGCGCGCCTCGCCGCCCACGCGACGAAGCATCGCGCCGGCCGCATCGTAGGCCGTCTTGCCCACGCTTCGCACGAAGGTCGGCGCGACGCCGCGGCTCTCGATGTGATCGGCGAAGAAGCCGCTGACGTAGAGCACGTGATCGCCAAGGCCGCGCAACCTGAGGAACCGCTCGGCGCCGGCCGCCGACAGGGCCTCGGCGAGCACCAGGGTCAGAGGTCGCTCGAGCGCTTCCCGCAGGATGGGCTCGGGCCGGGCGTGCGCTGCCAGGACCCCTGCGAGGTAGAGCGCGCTCGGCGCGTCGGGGTCGTAGCCCCGACCCACCGCGGCCTCGCGAACCGCGCCCTCGAAGAAAGAATCGACGTCGACCTTGCCCGCGATCACGGCTTCCATCACTAAACAAAGGTACCCCGCCCCGGGGTCACGAGCGTTTCATGCCGCGCTTTCTCAGCACTTGCCGCGACCGGCTGCCAAAGACCTGAACGGTCGAGCAAGTACTGGCGGCCTCGGAGTCATCTCCATCGCCGCCATCAGAGCCTTGACACGCTCAGCCCAGTGTCTAATTTCCGGGCCTGCTAGCACTCGGTCGAGCTGAGTGCTAAACGCAGAATCCGGTCAAATTACAGACACTTAGATGGTGCCGGGGGCCCTTCATGGGAGCCCGGCGTCGACGAATGTGTCCCTATCCCGAAGCGCCGGCACAACCGGTGGTCTCCCGGGGGCTCGAGCAAAAGAAGGAGTTTCGAAACATGAAGATCCGACCGCTGCAGGACCGCGTGCTCGTGAAGCGCGTGGAAGAGGAACAGAAGACCAAGGGTGGAATCATCATCCCCGACACGGCGAAAGAGAAGCCGATCGAGGGCGAAGTGATCGCCGTGGGCAACGGCAAGGTGCTGGAGGACGGCAAGGTCCGGGCCCTCGACATCAAGAAGGGCGATCGCGTGCTCTTCGGCAAGTACGCCGGGACCGAGGTCAAGATCGAGAACGTCGAACATCTGATTTTGCGCGAGGAAGACATCCTCGGCGTCATCGAGAAGTGAAAGAGGACTAGCGAAGATGGCTGCCAAGGAAATTGCGTATCAGGAAGTTGCTCGTAACCTCATCCTCGCGGGCGTGAACGCGCTCGCCGACGCGGTGAAGGTCACCCTGGGCCCGAAGGGCCGCAACGTCGTGCTCGAGAAGAGCTTCGGCTCGCCGACGATCACCAAGGACGGCGTGACCGTCGCGAAGGAGATCGAGCTCGAGAACCGCTTCGAGAACATGGGCGCGCAGATGGTGAAGGAAGTCGCGTCGAAGACCAGCGACGTCGCCGGCGACGGCACCACCACCGCGACCGTGCTCGCGCAGGCGATCTTCCGCGAGGGCTCGAAGCTCGTCGCCGCGGGCCACAACCCGATGGAGATCAAGCGCGGCATCGACAAGGCCGTGGAAGCGTGCGTCGAGTCGCTCGCGAAGCTCGCCAAGCCGACGAAGGACCCGACCGAGATCGCTCAGGTCGGCACCGTCAGCGCCAACGGCGACGAGACGGTCGGTAAGCTCCTCTCCGAGGCCATGGAGAAGGTGGGCAAGGAAGGCGTCATCACCGTCGAGGAGGCGAAGAGCGCCGAGACGACGCTGGACGTGGTCGAGGGCATGCAGTTCGACCGCGGCTACCTCTCGCCGTACTTCGTCACCGATCCGGAGCGGATGGAGGCGAGCCTCGAGGATTGCTACATCCTGCTGAACGAGAAGAAGATCAGCAACATGAAGGATCTTCTCCCGGTGCTCGAGGCGATCGCGCGGCAGCAGAAGCCGCTGCTCATCATCGCCGAGGACATCGAGGGCGAGGCGCTCGCGACGCTGGTCGTGAACAAGCTCCGCGGCACCCTGCAGTGCTGCGCGGTGAAGGCGCCGGGCTTCGGTGATCGCCGCAAGGAGATGCTGAAGGACATCGCCATCCTCTCGGGCGGTCAGGTCATCGCGGAGGAACTCGGTCTCAAGCTCGAGAACGTGACCATCAGCGACCTCGGCCGCGCGAAGACGGTGAAGGTCGACAAGGACAACACCACGATCGTCGACGGCGCGGGCAAGAAGGACAAGATCAAGGCCCGTCAGCAGGAGATCCGCGCGCAGATCGAGAACACCACCAGCGACTACGATCGCGAGAAGCTCCAGGAGCGCCTCGCGAAGCTGGTCGGTGGCGTCGCGGTCATCAAGGTCGGCGCCGCGACCGAGACCGAGATGAAGGAGAAGAAGGCCCGCGTCGAGGACGCGCTTCACGCCACCCGCGCTGCGGTGGAAGAAGGCATCGTCCCCGGCGGCGGCGTCGCGCTGCTCCGCGCGCAGAAGGCGCTCGAGAAGCTCACCGACGTGCCCGAGGAGCAGAAGTTCGGCGTCGCGATCATCCGCCGCGCGCTCGAGGAGCCGCTCCGTCAGATCGCGGCGAACGCCGGCGAAGAGGGCTCCATCATCGTGCAGAAGGTGCGCGAGGGTAAGGGCTCGTTCGGGTACAACGCCCAGACGAACAAGTACACCGACCTCATCGCCGACGGCGTCATCGACCCGGCGAAGGTGGTTCGTTCGGCGCTGCAGAACGCGGCCAGCGTGGCCGGCCTCCTCCTGACGACCGAGGCGCTCGTCGCCGAGAAGCCGAAGGACAAGGAGCCGCCGTCTGGCGCCGGCGGCCACGGCGGGCACGGCGACTTCTAGCCGTCCGCATCCGTGACACGGCAGAAGGCCGGCCTCTTTGGGGGTCGGCCTTTTGCTTTCTGCTGGCGGCGCATCAATATGACTCGAGTAGACTCGGTCCGGGAGCGCTTCCTTTTGGCAATCCGGTTCTCAGCTCTGGCATCGGCCTCGGTGCTCGTCGCCGCAATCGCTTGCTCGCCGTCGAGACACGAGCAGACGTGTCCGCGTAATCAGCCAGCGTTTCGTCTGGAGCTCACTGCTCCCGAGGGCGCGTTGCCGTCGGATGTCAGCATCGTGGTCAGCTACGGTGGGAGCGAGCTGGAATCCTATTCGCTCGCGAAAGGCGGCCCCAGCAACTACGTCTGTTGCCGCGCCGGGTCGGCGGTGAAGGGTGCCTTGCCCGACGTGAAGTGCGGCCTTTCCGTCACGGACGC
>CAYUAW010000433.1:0-6298 GCA_964442485.1 uncultured Polyangiaceae bacterium | reverse complement strand
TCACGGCGCCGAGCGAAGCGAGTGGCGCGCCCGGAGGGACGGAGGGCGCGCTGCGCGTAGGCGCGATGGTATGATTCTTGGGGAATGCCGACGCTGCTCACGCTGGTCCAGCTCCGGGAGACGGTGCAGGCGTGCATCGAGGACGTGGCGGCCTGGTGCACGGGCAAGCCGCGCCTCTTCGACATGCCGCGACCCGAGCAGCAGATCCAGTTCGAGCTCGCGTGTCGGCTGCGCGAAGCGCTGCGGCTCCGCACGCAGAACGCGGGTTGGGACCGACTCTCCTACGACGCCTCGCAGCCCGGGCCCGGAGCCGTCGCGGCGACGAAGATGCGGCCGCCCATCCACGTCGATGCGCGCCAGCTCTTCGGCGTGGTGGGCACGGCCTCGCGTACTGCCGGCGAACCGGATCTGGCCCTCGCGGTGCATGTGCTCCGTAGCGCGCCCGCAACGCTCGAGCTCGACGAGGACGGCGCACCCGCGAAGCAACGCTGGCTCCCCGCGAGCCTGCTCGCCGAGGGCGCCTTGCTCGAGGAGCGCGTCGCGCAGCTGGACCGTCTCTCGCGCGCGAGCTGCGACGGAACGCTGTTCGTCGTGTACTCGAACGAGGCGCGCCGGAGGACGGCGGTCGATTCACGCGAGATCGCGTCGTGGGCATCCTGGCAGACGCCGCTCGACACTCTGTGGTGGACCGCACGTCACTTCAGAGCGAAAGCGCGAGTCTGAGACGAATTCTCCGCCGTTCCATGTGGCCAGGTCTGGCGACCTTCGCGGGCTGAAAGCAGTCCGCGCCGGCTCCGCCGGTAGTCTCACTCTCCTTTCATTGGTGGATCGCGATCTGTTCTTCCATGCCTTCCAGGTCGTCGCGGCCCGCGGGGCACCACCCCACGGGCTGACGACGTGCTCCCACTCCGGCCTCTGCTCCTGCCTGCTCCCTACTTGCAGCAGCGAACACCGAGCGAATAGTCGTAGTAAGTGTAGTCGTGCACCTCGATGATCGAGTCGCACCCTTCGTGCGTACCGCGCGAGAAGAAACCGCCGACGAAGGTCCCCTCCGGGTCGTCGATCCACTCATCCAGGTTCCCGACCATGTCGTAGACGGCGTCGGTTCCCCACTCGCTCTTGCAGCGCGGGGTGGCGCCCGTCTTGCGCAGGAGCGGGTCGCCGTCTTCCGTGACCAGATTCAGGCGCGGGTCGAGGTGACCGATGGAGGCGTTGCCGTGCAGCGCGCGCGCCGGATGCGTCGCGCGACACACGTTACAGGCACCCTCGACGTACTGCTCGCCGTACGGGAACTTCCGGTTCTGCTGGCCACGACAGGCAGTGACCCACTCCTCGATGCGGCAGAGCCTCTTGCCGGCGTTCGCGCAAGAATGCTCCGCGGTCCGGCCACTCAGGTAGCCGTGCGGGATCACGTCCGGGACGGACGACGCCACTGGCTCGAACCGCGTCGCGGTGAGCTCCCACTCCTCGGGGGCCGGCACCGCCAGGATGGCGCCGAGCGCGGTGTCCATGTCCCGCTTGCGGCGCTGCCAGCGCTCGTACTCGCGACGGGTGATCTCGGGCGTCGGATAGTAGAACTGCGAGAGCAACCGGCCCGTGCCGGAGTCCGAGAGCGTCGCCTCGTAGCGGTCGATGCAGAAGCGTCCGAGCACGTCGACCATGTCGGAAGGGCAGCGGCCCGAGCGCGCGGGGGGCGGCGTGACGACGACCGGGCCGGGGTGGGCCGCTGCGTCCGGCAGGAAGAGGACGCGCGGAGGCGGCTCGACGGCCGCGGTAGTCGCGCTCGGCGGCACAGCCGGCGCCGGTTCGTCGGGTCTGGAGCATGCAGACGCGCAGACGGCCGCGCCGAGAAAAGCCGACGAGAGCCGGGCGCGAGCTCTCCTAGCGGCGCGCCGTGCCATCCCTCGCGATGGTGCCCCTACTTGCCGCGGTAGACGATGAGCCCGTGCGAGAGATCGTACGGCGACACGGCGACGCGCACCCGGTCGCCCGGAAGCACTCGGATGTGGTGACGGCGCATGCGACCCGACAGCTGAGCGCGCACCATGGCGCCGCCCTGGTCGACCTTGATCGTGTACTGGCCGCCGCCGAGAGCGTCCTGAATGACACCCTCCATCTCGAGAAGATCGCCCTTGCTCATTTGCTCATTTAGTTTCGAAAATCCCGTTACTTCGTCGAAGGAAACGCGGCGCGGACGCTCGCATAGCCCGAACGGGAGCGCAAGATGACACACGACCCCCGGTTCGTCCAACGCTTCACGGACCGCGGGTTTCCCGCCCGGGCCCCGCGACGGGCACGATTTCAGGGCGAGAAAGCCTCTCTCGGGGTGGGCGGTTCGGCTAGGTTCGGCTAGGTTCGGCCCCGGCCGAAGTGTTTTCTGCGACGATATTCGACTACAACGGCGTCCTGGTGGACGACGAGGTCGTTCACCTCGAAGCGTTCCGTGACGTCCTGGTGCCGCTAGGGATCGCGCTGTCGGAGCGCGACTACTGGGAGCGCTACCTCGGGTTCGACGACGCCGGGGCGTTTCGCGCGATCCTGACGGACAGCGGCCGGGTGCCGACCGACGCCGACATAAAGGCGCTCATCGAGGCGAAGCGGCCGCGGTATCTCGCGCGAGCGAAGGGCGCGCTGCGCGGCTTCCCGGGAGCGGCCGCGCTCGTCCGGCGGCGCGCCGCCGAGGGCCCCGTGGTCATCGTGTCGGGAGCGCTGCGCGACGAGATCGAGCTGGGGCTCGGGGTGCTCGACGTAGCGTCCGCCGTCAGCGCGATCGTCTCGGCGGAGGACACGGAGCACTCGAAGCCGAACCCGGAAGGGTACCTGCTCGGCATCGCGTCGCTCGCGCGATCCCTCGGTGAGGGCGCGAAGCGCGCCGTGGTCATCGAGGACTCCATCGCGGGCGTGGAAGCGGCGAAGGCTGCAGGGCTCGTCTGCATCGCCGTCACGCACAGCTACGGTCGCGAAGAGCTCGTGCGCGCGGGGGCGGACCTCGTCGTCGAGCACCTGGGCGAGATCACCGAAGACGCCCTGGCCGCGCTCGCACAGCGGAGCCGTACGGCGTGACCCGCCGGAGCCGGGCCCTCGTCGCCCTCGGCGCGGCTCCGTTGCTGGGCGCTCTCGCGGCGAGCAACGCGCTCGGCCAGCGCGCGATGATGCCCGGTCCCCTTGGCCCGGGCGCGACGGCCTGGCGAGACAGCGGGCTCGGCGCGATCCGAGGGCTCACCATCGGGCCCATCGAGAGCACGCTGCATCCTGGCAAAGGGTATGGCTCGCGGGCATTCGAGCGGACCACCGACGAAGCGCGGCGGCTCGGCGCATCGTGGGTGAGCCTGACGCCGTTCGGTCGCGTCGCCGATCTGAAGGCGACCGGGATCGATCCCACGTTCGAGGCGCCGTTCGCCGAGAACCGGCGCGCCGTCGCGCGCGCCGTGGCGGCCGCGCATCGCAAGGGCCTGCGCGTGCTCCTCGTTCCTCACCTCTGGGTCGAAACCGGGCAGTGGCGCGGGGAGCTCGATCCGGAGACCGACGAAGGCTGGCGGCGCTGGGCAGCGGCGTACCGCCGCTACGTCCTCGGCTGGGCCCATGTGGCGCAGACGGAAGGCGTGGACATGCTCGCAATCGGCGTCGAGCTACGTAGCTTCGCGACGACCACGCGCGGCGCCCTGCTCGCGAGCATCGTCTCCGACGTCAGGAGGAGCTATCACGGCCTGCTCACCTACGCCGCGAACTGGGACGACGTCTTCGACACCGTGATCCTCGGCGACCTCGACGTGATCGGACTGAACGCGTTCTTCCCGCTCGACGGGCACCCGGGCGCCGACGTCGATGCCCTGCGGAGGGGCGGCCAGGAGATCGCCGAGCACGTGCGCTCGCTCGCCGAGACCTGGCAGAAGCCTGTGATCTTCACCGAGATGGGGTACACGACGCGCAAGGACGCCGCGATCGAGCCGTGGATCTGGCCCGACACCCTGAAGGGCGTCGTCATCGATCAGCGCGCCCAGGCGGACGCCTACGCGGCCCTGCTGTCGCCGCTCCTGAACGCTCCGTGGTTCGCAGGCTTCTTCGTGTGGCGGCTCTACTCGGACCCGGACGATATGTCCCAGGAGGCGGAGTGGGGCTTCTCACCGCGCGGGAAAGAAGCGGAGCTCGTGGTTCGCGACGCCTTCGCGGCGCGCTGGGCCGCGGACGGACAGTGGTCTTCGCGGGGTGGATTCGTCACCCCGAAGGCGACCGGGATCGGGCTGTTCTGAGCGCCCTCACCCCATCGGATACGCAATCTCGCGCGTGATCTCATCGATGGCCGTGAGCGCGCTCTCGGGGATCTTCAAGTCCGACGCCCGCAGCAGCGCGTCGAGCTGCTCCGGCTTCGTCACCCCGACGATCGTCGACCCGACGAAGTCCCGCGTGAGCGTCCATGCGATGGCGAAGGTGGGGAGCTCCATCTCGCACTCCTTCGCGAGCTTCGCGATGCGCTCGACGGTCGCGAGGGTCTTCTCGTTGACGAAGCGTGCCGTCATCTGTTCGCCGCGCTTGCCACCGTGCCTGTACATCGAAAAGCGCGCGCCTTCCGGCCACTTGCCGCCCTGGTACTTCCCGCTGAGCACGCCGCCGGCAAGCGGACTGAACGGCAAGAGGCTCACCTTCTCCTTGCGGCACACCGTCTTCAGCTCGTCCTCGAACCTCCGGTTCAAGACGCTGAAGTTGTTCTGGATCGTGTCGTATCGCGGGAGGCCCGCGTACTCCGAGACGGTGGAGGCGCGCGTGAGCCCGTAGGCCGTCTCGTTCGAGCAGCCGACGTAGCGCACCTTCCCGGAGGAAATGACCCGTTCGAGACCGCGCAGAGTCTCCTCGATGGGCAAATCCGGATCGGGCCAGTGCGTCTGATACAGATCGATGTAGTCGGTCCCGAGGCGCCGGAGGCTCGCCTCGACGCCGCGCTCGATGTTGAAGGCGTCGAGTGTCCCCTTCCCAGAGCGGACGGGCGCCTTGAACCAGCCGCCGCTCGGCCCCGCGACCTTCGTCGCGAGGATGATGGCGTCGCGCGGCTTGTCCTTCAGGAAGCGTCCGACGATCTCCTCCGATTTGCCCGCGTACTCGAGCATCGGCGGAACCGGGTAGATCTCCGCGACGTCGAAGAAATCGACGCCCGCGTCGAACGCCTTGTTCATCATCACGCGGCTCGTCTCCTCGTCGGCCATCGACCCGAAGGTCATGGTGCCGAGGCAGATCTCCGAGACCGTCAGACCCGTCTTGCCCAGTCGCCTGTACTTCATCGTGCTTCCTGTCGGCCTCAGGCCCACGCCCGCGCGTAGGCGGGACGCCCTTTCAATCGTTCGAGGTACGCCCCCACGTTGGCGAAATCCTTCGGCAGCTCTCCGATGATCCGGGCCATCGTGATGCCGTAAGAGACCATGATGTCGGCTGCGGTGAAGTCCTCGCCGAGGATGAACGGCTTCCCCGAGAGCTCCGAGTCGATGACGGACAGCGAAGCCCGGAGCCGCTGCCGCGCCTCGACGACGATCGCCTCGATCCGCTCTTCCGGCGGCTTGCCGAACCGGTTGCGGACGATCTCGCTCACGTGGCGCGCGAGCTCCGTCTCGCCGAAGTGAAACCACTGCAGGTACACCGGGCGCTGCGCCGTTCGCGGCGCCGGCGCAAGCCGTCCCTCACCGTGTTCCTCCAGGATATACTCGACGATCGCACCCGACTCGAACATGGTCCTCCCGCCGTCCTCGATCACCGGGACGAGACCGAGCGGGTGAAGCTTCAGATACCCTGGGCTCCGGAGCGCGGTCGGAGAGAACTCGAGCGGCGCGAGCTCGTAGGGGACGCCGAGCTCCTCGAGCGTCCAGATGACACGCACCGAACGGGCGCGTCGCGCGTGATGCACCTTCATCATGACGCGACGTTATTAGCACCGCAGAGGGGAAGAATTCTTCGGCGAGGCGCCGCCCCACGCGGCGCCCCGCCGAACCCACTACCAGCTAGGAGTCAGACAACATCGACAGTCACTGCGCGCACGAGACGCAAAGCACGTTCCGTGCCGGGTTCGAGCAGCGCCGGAACACGCATGTTTTCCGTGGGCCGAGCCGTTCGCGGCACAACTTCGCGACACCGCAGTCCGTCGAGAGCTGTGCCACTTGGCACAGCTCTCGACGAGGCGCGCCGTCGGTAGATTCCCATCGACGCCGACGTCGTCCCCATCGCACCAAAGATACGGAACTACGCGAGCGGAGCGAGCGCGCCGAAGGCGGCGGGGGGAGCAGTTCGCCGTAGGCGAAGCTGCGGGGGGCTAAGG
>CAYUAW010000432.1:3718-6319 GCA_964442485.1 uncultured Polyangiaceae bacterium | reverse complement strand
CGAACGAGGAGCTGAAGAGCACCAACGAGGAGCTCCAGTCGACCAACGAGGAGCTCCAGAGCGCGAACGAGGAGCTCGAGACCTCGCGCGAGGAGATGCAGTCGCTGAACGAGGAGCTCCAGACGGTGAACTCCGAGCTGGAGGAGCGTAACCGCGCCCTGTCGCAGGCGAACGACGACATGCAGAACCTCCTGAACAGCACGGAGATCGCAACGCTCTTCCTGGATGACAAGCTCGCGATCAAGCGCTTCACCACCCAGGCCAAGAAGGTATTTAGCCTCATCGAGACGGACATCGGGCGCCCGATCTCGGACTTGACGGCGAACCTGCGCTACGATCACCTGGTGGAAGAGGCGACCGAGGTCCTGCAGACGCTGGCCTTCCGCGAGCGGGAGATACAGACGAAGGAGGGTGCCTGGCGCCTGATGCGGGTGATGCCGTACCGGCGGCACGACAATCTGATCGACGGTCTGGTCATCACCTTCGTCGACATCGACCGCGTCAAGCGAGCCGAGGAGGACGCCCAGCACGCACGCGCGTACGCCGAGGGGATCGTCGAGGCGGTGAGCACTGCGCTCCTCGTGCTCGACGCGGACCTCCGGGTGATCTCCGCCAACCACGCCTTCTACAATCAGTTCAAGACGACCCCGAAGGTCGTCGTCGGCGAGGCTTTGACGCACCTCTCGGAGGGGCGCTGGGGCGTCCCCGAGCTGAGGGAGGCGCTCGAGCGCGTCCTGAACACCAACGAGACGACGGCGGAGGTAGTCTTCCAGATCACGCTGCCGCGCCTGGGGGAGCAGACTCTTCACGCGAGCGCCCACCGCTTGCCCGAGCGTCCGGGGAGGCAACCGCTCGTCCTCCTCGCGGTCGAGCCAGCAGGCGCGCACGGCAAGGACGCGGGGAAAGGTTGACGCGCTCATGAAATGGACCGACCAGGCGGCCCTCCGAAAGCAGGCAGAGGCGGCGATCCACCATGCCCCCCCCCACGACGATCGCGGCGCAACGCGGGACGAGCTCCTGTACGAGCTCTCCGTGTACCACGCTGAGCTCGAGATGCAGAACGAAGCGCTGCGCGACGCGCAAACCGAGCTCCGGGCATCGGAGACGCGATACAGGGATCTCTTCGAGAGCGGCCCGAGCGGCTACCTCGTGCTCGACGGGAAGGGCCTGATCGACCTCGCGAACGGGACCGCGGGCGAGATCCTGAGTGCGCCGGTCGAGGAGCTCATCGGGTCCGCCCTCGCCGGCTACCTGCTCCCCGAAGAGGCCATCGGGTTCGAACGATACCGGCGCGAGGTCCTGCGCTCCGCCACGCGGCTCACGGCGGAGTTCAAGTTCCGCGCCACCGGCGGGGGCCACCGCTACGTCTGCGTCGCGAGCTCGCGATTGAGTGCGAGCGAAGGACACCTTCGAGTCGCGCTCTCCGACGTGACCAATCAGAGAAACATGATGCGCCGCGATGAGCATCGCGCGCGCCTGGAAGCTCTGCGCTGTCACGCAAGCACCTTCGCGCACGATCTGAACGGCCTGCTCATCAGCATGCTGGGCTACGCCGACGTCGCCCTTCAATCATTGCAGCCGGACGACGCTCCCTTCGAGCACCTGCAGCGGATCCGCGAGCTCGGGTACCGCGGTGTGCTTTCGACAGGGCAGCTCGCCGCGCTCACGCGTCCCGACGCCCTCCTCGCGGCGTCCCCGGACGGGCCCGGGCCGGCCAGGGACGGGACCAAACGGCGCGACCGCGGTTGAGCCTCAGCGCCCGAAGAACGCGTCGCGGATGACCCGGCCGCACCTGGCCGACTCCACGTACGCCGTCGTCGCGAGCGAATATCGGGCGACGATCCCGTAGTAGCGTTTCGACGCGTCGATCCACGGATAGAAGCCGTAGTACCCGGGGCTGCTGAAGGTGCCGTCACCGTTCATGGGATCGTCCTCGATCCAGTGGCCGTAGGAGTAGTGCCACGCCTCCGGTGCGGCGGGGCTCGAGGCCGCCGTCGCGCAGGACCCGGGGAGCGTGCACACCGCGTTCTCGCCCAGGTGATCGTGGATCGCGAGACCGCCGCTCAGGATCTTCCTGAGGAACATGGCATAGCCGTCTGCCGACGCGCTCGCGCCCCCGGCGAGCTGGGGCGACTTGAACGTGAACGGTAGCTCCTGGCCCAGCAGCGACTTCAGCTCGTTCGTGAGCTCGGTGTTCCCGAAAGCGCCCATCCCGAGATCGATCGCATATTTCTGGAAGTGCCCGCCGTTGTAGAAGAAGAGGCCGTCGTTCTTCGCGGTGTAGGTGGAGTTGTTCGCCGCGTCGAAGCAGGCCTGCACGCTCTTCGACGTGACGCACGCCGCGTAGACGAGGCTCGTGTAACCACTCCGCATGGTCATCGCCTTGTCGTCGATGGCCGACAGGTCGTGCTGGAAGCGCTCCACGATGTACGCGCCGAACAGCCACTTCGACGCCGAAGCGATCTCCATGTCCGTCGAGGCGGTGAAGCGGCTGCCGCCTTCGCTGTCGCCGACGAGCATGCCGTGCACGTCGCCGATCTGAAAGTAGAACGGCGTGATGGCCGTGCACAGCGGGTCCGTCGCGGCGGCCTGCTCCGCACG
>CAYUAW010000432.1:0-3618 GCA_964442485.1 uncultured Polyangiaceae bacterium | reverse complement strand
AGAACGGCGTGATGGCCGTGCACAGCGGGTCCGTCGCGGCGGCCTGCTCCGCACGAGAGACGGCGGCGCCCGCGTCGCCGGTTGCCGTCGCGCCGCCGGTTGCCGTCGCGCCGCCGTCCTGGTTCGCCGCGCCGCCCGTCCCTGACGGACTGCCTCGGGCAGGCGCGTCCGTCGAACCGCACCCACCGAGCAGCATGGCGACAACGCAGCACGCGGGGCTCGTCAACAGGTCGAGGCAGTGTCCGCTCCGGAGGCGAAGAAATGCGTGCATTCGTTGTAGAACCCCCCAGCAACCGGCGTGCCGGCCACGGCTCACGCGAAAACGGGGGCGCGGCCCGCGCCGGCGTCCGCCGGTTCACGGTGGTGTGCTCCCTCGTTCACGTCGTCGCTGAAGGCTCGACGGTCAGCGGCTTTCGCCCCCAGGCCGAGATCATCGGCGCCGTGATCAGGTCGAGACGCCCCGCAGCGACGTTGGCCACGTGCCGGTCGAGCTCGTCCTGGGTGGCAAGCCCCGCTGCCACGAGCTCGGCCCCGACGTGCCCGAACGTCGCCTGCTCCAGGATCCCACAAGCAAGGTGGCCGATGGGAAAGAAGGCGCTGGCAGCGACGCCCGTGAGCCCTGCTTCTCGCAGCAGCCGCGGGAGCTTCCGGCCGTATGAAAGGTCCACGCCGCGCTCCGCCATCAGCGCGCGCACGCCGTTCCGGAGCTCGTTCGCGAGCTCCTGCTCGGCACCTGCCGGCTCGATGCACGCAGCTGGCAGGAGTGCCGCGTCGGCGTCCTCCACGACGAGGACGCCCCCCGGGCGGAGCGCACTCACCATCGTCCGGAGCGCACGAGCCCGCTCGACGACGTGGACGAGCACGAGCCGCGCGTGCACGAGCTCGAACTCCTCCGAGGGGGCGTCGTCGCGGCCGACGTCGTGGACGCGCACCTCGACCGCGTCGCCGCGAGCCTCGCTCGCCCAGGAGACGTCGATGTCCGTCGCTAGCACCCGCCCGGTGGGCGCGACGCGCTCCGCGAGCCACCGGACGACCGACGGTCCCCCTGCCCCGACCTCCCAGCACGCCCAGCCCGTACGGATGCCCGCGGCTTCGAAGCAACGGAACGTGCCGGAATCGAAGAGCGCGGAGAGCGCGTCGAGCCGGACCTTGGCTTCGAACTTTCGGTTCGAAAGCAGGTACTCGCCGCGTGTCATCGCAGAGCTCAGCGAGCCAGGGCCGGATCCCGGAGACTCGTCAGGCGCCAGCCCGCGAAGCCGCTGCGGGTGAAGATGAGCTGGATGGGCGGATCGGTGGCACCCGGCCGCCGCGCCTCCACGACGAAGCGATTCAGGGCGGAGTAGCCCATGGAAAGATCGAAGTCACCCACCGGCGTGGACGCGCTCGAGGCGCTCCCCGGCCTGGTACCGCGGAGTATCTGGGCCACCGTGTCCGGCGTGACCGCGGCGTTTACTACCGTCTGAGCGAACGCCGTCGCGATGTTCGCCCCGAGCTGGGTGAGCGGACTGTCCGGCAACGCCCGTGCGACCCCCTGGATCCCCTGTGCGGTGTTCGCCTGGATGCTGTCGCGCAGCGCCACGAAGTCGACGTGCTCCGAGATGCCGTTCGCGTCACCCGCCGCGGCGGCCCGCTCGAGGCTCCAGACGGCAAGATACGGCGTCGCGACGAACCAGATCGCGAACAGTAGCCAGCCGATCGAGACGATCGCGAGCAGGACCTTCGGTCGCATGACGCCGTCACAGCATATCGCCTTCCGGCGCCGCAGCCGCCGACGTTTTCGACCCCGGTTCGCCGTCTCTCAATAGATGGCCATCAACGCCGACCTCGTCCCCGAGGCCGCAAAGATGCGGAACGACGCCGACCTCGTCCCCGAGGCCGCAAAGATGCGGAACGACGCCGACCTCGTCCCCGAGGCCGCAAAGATGCGGAACGACGCGAGCGGAGCGAGCGCGCCGAAGGCGGCGGGGGGAGCAGTTCGCCAAAGGCGAAGCTGCGGGGGGCTAAGGCCCCCCACTATGATGGCTCAGGGGGTCAGGGTACGTGCTGGTAGTCCCCGATCTGCGAGAAGGTCGTCTTCAGATTGGCGAAGAGCTGCGTCCTGTCCTGACAGTGGAGCGTCTCCTCGAGGGCCGCGGTGGTGACGTAGTTCGTGATCTTGATGCTCAGGTTCGGATCGATGGTGCCGCACTTGAAGAGCAGGTTGAGGACGCTGATGCCGGCTCCTCCGCAGACGTTGTGCGCGAGCCCGACCTCGATCGAGTTCTTGCCCATGTCGTTCTTCTCCCAGCACAGGTCGGTGACGTTCAGGTGATCGCCGCCGGCCATGCCGACCAGCCGCTTCTTCGGCGCGTTCGTCCCGGCATACGACTGCTGGTCGCTCGGATACGTGACGACGGAGTCCTGCTGCCCGGCAGCAACCAGCGTGGACTTCAACGAGGACGACACCGGCGCGGTCCCGCCGAGCGGCGCAAGCGGCATGTCGACCTGGACGTTGGGCTGTGTCGCCAGAGTCGCCGCTTCCCCGCCGCCCTGGCTGTGTCCCGAGACACCGATGCGGGTCATGTCGATGGACGTGCCGAGGAACGCGAAGTCGCCCGTCTTCCCCGTCATGGCGGTGATCGCCGCCGAGACGTCGCGCGTCAGGTCCTGTGGGATCTTGTTCGTATTGCAGTTGATGAAGTCCGTCAGATACATGGAGGGATGATCCTCCGCGACCACCACGAAGCCGCGGCTCGCCCAGGTCACCATCGTGGTCAGGTTCGCGATGCGCAGCGACCCCGTGCCATGAACGAAGACGACGCCGGGATAGGGGCCGTGACTGTCGTCGATGGGAGCGTCGCGCACGCACCCGTTGCAGGGCACGAGCTTGTTCTCGGCGTCGGGGATGAGCTTCTTGTCCGCAAGCAGCCAGTCGCGGAGATCGTAGGTGACCGCCGGCATGCCGACCTGGCTTCCCGGCTTGGCGGGGTACCAGATCTCCGCCGTGACGGTGCCCTGGGGGATCGTCACCTTCACCGTGCGCACGCCGACCGGCCAGGGGCCGGCCGCGGACGCGTCGTCGGGGACCTGCGCGAGCTTGGTGGTGCCGCAACCGGGTGCGTCGACGAGCGGCGCTGGGGGCACCCCGCCGGCGCCGGTAGCGCCGCTCGCGCCGGCACTTCCCGCTGAACCGCCGGAAGGCGATGAGCCGCCCGAGCCGGTGCCACCGCCCACGGGAGGCTGGCCGCCGCCGCTCACGCCGCCGACCGCGGGCGTGCCACCGCCGGGCGCGCCGCCGTTCACGGACGGTCCGCCGCCCCCGGGGGGCGCCGTCTGCGTACCGCCGCCGCCGGGTCCGGGGACCATCGACGCGACGCCCCCTGCGCCGGGCAACGCCGTCGAGGCGCCGGCGCCGGGCGTCGCAAAGCCTCCTCCCGCGCCAGTCTGGCCACTCTGCTGGTCGTTCGCCGTGGAGCAAGCCGCGAGTGCACCTGCGCACCCGAGCACCAGGAAACCAAGGTTCTTCATGGGTCGGTACCGGCTGCAGAACACCGCCTCTGCAGCGCGGCTCGCATTATGCTGACGGCGGAGCCGCGCGGGTTGGCTGCCCCAGCCAGTGTCGTACCCGCCGAAGCCAAG
>CAYUAW010000431.1:0-6320 GCA_964442485.1 uncultured Polyangiaceae bacterium | reverse complement strand
GCCTGGTCGTACGGGATCTCACGATCACCGGCTGCTGACAGCAACCACGAAGGTCGGGATCAAAATCATGAAGATCGGGATTGTCGGTATGGGGTGGGTCGGCTCGAGCGTGCCCATTTCGACCCTTCACCTGGGCGTCACGACCGAGTTGCTCGTCCACGATCGCGGCCGGACGAGGCGGTCGAGCAAACGAAGGTCGGCTCGATTTGATGCGCGTGGCCGGACCGCGTGTCGATGCGGCTGCACCACCTGGGAGATTCGTTCGACCCGGCCGCGGTCCGCCCGCCCGTGTTCGACGGCTCGAGAGAGTCGGCCTTCGGCGTCCATCTCATCACGGAGAGCGTGGACGACGTTCGCTACTCCCGCGACGAACGCGGGCGCAACTGCATCGATCTCGTGAAAGTTCTCCGTTCATGAATGCGGAAGGAAGTCTCAAATGGAGTTCAAGCGCGACATCGCGCCGTTACTCGAGGAAGACGCCAAGGTGGTGCTCGACATGAGCCGCCTTCGCTTCGTCGACAGCTCGGGCCTCGGGGCCTTCATTTCTTGCCTCCGGAAGCTGAATGCAAAGGGGGGCGATCTGAAGCTGTTCGGTCTGTCGAAGCAGGTTCACGCGGTGTTCGAGCTCGTGCGAATGCACCGGATCTTCGACATTCTCGGCACCAGGGAGGATGCCGTCCGCGCGTTCGAGCGAACACCTGCGACACCGCTCGTACCTTGACGCTCCTGCTCTCGATCCTTGCCACGCTCGCGTTGATCCTCGTCAACGGAGTGTTCGTTGCCGCGGAACTCGCCATCGTCCGCGTTCGCCGAACACGCCTGGAGGAGCTGGCAGGGCTGGGAAGGGAAGCAGCCAAGCGCGCGATTCTCGTCGTCGATCACGTCAGCGAATACCTCGCCGTGACTCAGATCGGCATCACCGGGGCCAGCCTGGGCGTCGGTTGGTTTGGCGAGAGCTCCTTCACGCGTCTGTTCATGCTGTGTCTCCCTGGCAGCCAGCCGCCGAGCGTGCTCCTTCACGCAGCGGCCGCCACTCTTGCGTTCCTCCTCATCACGACGGTGCACGTCGTCCTGGCGGAGCTGGTCCCGAAGAATCTCGGAATCAGGAGGCCCGAGCATCTTCTGCTGCTCCTCGGCCGACCGCTCCAGATCCTGCACGTCGTGTTGCGGCCCGTCCATCGGCTGTTCGACGCGCTCTCGACGTGGATCTTGCGACGTATCGGCCACAGCGGGCCGGTGTCGCAGCCGCCATTCACGGAAGACGAGCTCAAGCTGGTCCTGATGGATTCTCACGAGGAAGGGGTCATCACCGCTGGCGAAGCAAAGATCATCATTCGAGCCTTCGAATTCGCCGACAAGCGGGCGGCGGAAATCATGATTCCGGCCGAGCTCGTCGACTACATCTCGCTCGGGCGCACCTTCGAACAAAATCTCGAAGTGGCGCAGAAGCACATGCGCGCTCGGCTCCCCCTTTGCCGCACCGGCCTCGACTCGGTGGAGAGAATCGTCAGCATGAAGGATGCCTGGCCGCTTCTTCGGACCGAGGAATCGAATACCGCCTTCGAGCGGGCATCCCGGCCGCAGATCAAGGTGCCCCTCGATCTTCCGCAGGACGGCATCTTGAGACTCTTCCAGGAAGGCCACGGCCAGCTCGGAATCGTGCGCGACCAGGACGATCGGAGGACCCTGGGCATCGTGACCCTGGAAGACGTCCTCGAATCGCTCATCGGTGACGTACGGGAAGCGCCTCCGCCCGCTTCGCGGTGAATTGCCAGCCTTGAGGAGCGCTGCGAGCATTGGGGACCTCAAGAAAACCTAAATTCGGAATGACCAGGCTCGTCGAACCGACGCTTGCATCTCGCAAGATCGAAACACCAACGTCGCTATCATCGCCGGGCACCCCCCCAACGGCCCGCTCCATTGCTATCCTTGCTTGTCGTGAAGCCCTCCGGCTCACCGCCGATAGCTCGTTCGACAGAGGGAGCCGCACTCATCCATCATACCTTTGAGCCACGACCGAACGCACCGCGCGCGCAACTTCGACCCCCCGGGCGGTGCCATGAGTGAAGCGCAAGCCGCGGACGGTCTGTCCCGCGCCGAGCTCCTGGACGCCTGGACGTGTCTATCGGACAGCGAGCGACAGGAGGGCTTCCAGCTTTTGCCTCGCAGCGAGCAGGAAGAGCTCTTCCTGAGTCTCAAGACGCGCGACGAGATCAACCTGCTGTCCCGGATGGCTCCCGGCGAGACGCGGTCGTGGATCCGGCTGCTGGCCCCGGATGATGCGGCGAACGTCCTTCAGCGGTGCTCGGCCGAGCTGCGCAAGCAGCTCCTCGAACAGCTCGACGAACCCGCCCGTATCGAGGTGCGCGCCCTTCTGGCGTACGAACAGGACCGGGCTGGCGGTCTGATGAACCCCCGCTTCGTGCGCGTCCGTCCGGAGATGACGGTGGACGAGGCGATCACCTATCTGCGCAAGCAGGCCGGGCGGCGCAGCGAGATGATTTACTACGCCTACGTCCTCGACGACGCGCAACGCCTGCTCGGAGTGATCTCGTTCCGCGATCTGTTCCTGGCCCAGGGCTGCGACAAGGTCGCGGTCATCATGCGCACCAGCCTGGTGAAGGTGACTGACGACATGAGCCAGATCGCGGTGAGCCAGGTGTTCGCCCGCCGCGCGTTGCTGGCCCTGCCCGTCGTGGATGGCGAGGGGCGGATGAAGGGTATCATCACCGCCCACGACATCGTCGACGTGGTACAGGAGGAGGCGACCAACGAGCTCCACAAGTTCGCCGCGGTCGAGGCCTTCCAGGAGCCGTTCCTCTCCATCGGCTTGCCGCTGCTGTTCAAGCGTCGCGGCGTGTGGCTCGCCGCTCTGTTCCTGGGCGAGATGCTCACCGCGACGGCGATGGGTTACTTCGAGGGGGAGCTTTCGAAAGCGGTGGTGCTGGCGCTCTTCATCCCGCTCATCATCTCGTCGGGTGGGAACTCCGGGTCGCAGGCGTCCACGCTGGTCGTCCGCGCGATGGCGCTCGGCCAGGTGCGACCGCGCGACTGGTGGCAGGTGTTCTATCGCGAGTTGCTCCTCGGCGTCGGGCTCGGAACGCTGCTCGGGGGCATCGGCCTTCTGCGCATCCTGCTGTGGCCGGCGCGGCGAACGCTGTATGGCGAGCACTTTGCAATGGTCGGTATCACCGTTGCGTGCAGCCTGATCGGCGTGGTGTTGTTCGGCAGCATGGCGGGCGCCATGTTGCCCTTCTTGCTGCGGCGCCTGGGCCTCGACCCGGCGACGGCGTGCGCGCCTTTCGTCGCGACGCTGGTCGACGTCAGCGGCCTCGTCATCTACTTCACGCTCGCGAGCCTCATCCTGCGCGGCACGCTACTCTGACGCCTCGCCGGCGCGCTGGAATACTCTCGACGAGATTCACGAAATCGCCACGGCCGCTCGAGGGAGCGAATCCGCGCCGACGCGTCCGCCCAGCAATTCGACGATCGCGGGCCCCTCGAGCGTCTCCCGGTCCATCAACACCTCCACCATCCGATCGAGCTTTTCACGGTTTCGAACGATGCTCTGCGTGGCCCCTTGAAGGGCCGCCTCGAGGAAGACTCGCGCTTCCGTCTCGATCGCCGAGACGGTGGATTCACTCGCTCCTCCGTCCGTGGCGATCCGCTGCCCGAGGAACGGGTGCTCGCTCTCGTGCTCGTAGTAGACGGCGCCGAGCTTCTTGCTCATTCCGAAGTTTGCCACCATCTTCGTGGCAATCTTCGTCGCCTCCTTCAGATCGTTCTCGGCCCCGCTTGACACGCTTCCAAAAACGGCTCGCTCCGCTGCAAAGCCCCCCATCAGGACCGTGAGTCGCGATTCGAGCTCGGGCTGCGTCATGATGTGCTTGTCCGCACCCGGAGTCTGCTGGGTGATGCCGAGAGCCATGCCCCGCGGGATGATGGTGATGCGGTGGAGAGCCTCGCCGTGCTCCGCGTAATGGGCCGCGATGGCGTGCCCCGACTCGTGCACGGCGACGCGGCGCTTCTCGGCCGGATCGAGCTTCGACTCGCGCGGGTCCCCCAGCAAGACCTTGTCGTACGCTTCCGTGAAGTCGGCCGCGGTGATCTCGTCGCCCCCGCGACGGGTGGCACCGAGTGCGGCCTCGTTGGCCAGGTTCGCGAGGTCGGCGCCCGAGAACCCGGGAGCGTTGCGCGCGATCACGTCGAGGTCCACGTCCTTCGCGAGCGGTAACAGCCTCGTGTGCACGCCCAGAATGCTCCGGCGTGCCTCGAACTCCGGACGGTCGACGACGACACGTCGATCGAAGCGGCCGGGACGCAGGAGCGCCGAGTCGAGCACGTCGGGACGGTTCGTCGCGGCGATGACGACGGTGAGGTCGTTCCGCGTGAAGCCGTCCATCTCGGACAGCAGCTGATTCAGCGTTTGCTCGCGCTCGTCGTGGCCGCCACCGAAGCCCGAGCCCCGGGCGCGCCCCACCGCGTCGATCTCGTCGATGAAGACGATCGACGGGGCGTTCTTCTTCGCTTCGGCGAAGAGATCCCGGACTCGCGCCGCTCCGACCCCGACGAACATCTCGATGAACTCGGACGCACTGATGGAGAAGAATGGCACCCCCGACTCGCCCGCCACGGCGCGTGCGAGCAGGGTCTTGCCCGTGCCGGGCGGCCCGATGAGCAGAACGCCACGCGGGACCTTGCCCCCCAGCCGCTTGAAGCGGTCCGGCTCCTTCAAGAACCCGACTATCTCCTGCAAGTCGCGCTTCGCGCTCTTCAGTCCGGCGACGTCGTCGAACTTGACGGCGACCTGCGCTGTCTTCTCGAACTTCTTGGTCTGGCCCTTGAGAAAATTCCCCATGGGCCCACCTGGCGTCATCCGCTGGGCACGCCGAGCAAACCAGACCCAGAGGCCGACCATGAGCACCAGCGGGAGCAGGCCCGAAAGCACGCTGACGAGGAGCGGTTGTTCGTCGCTCGTGACCTGGATCCGCACCTGCTTGTCGTGAAGAAGCGGCAGCAGATGGTCGTCATCGCGCGGGATCATCGAGTGGAACGCCGTGATCTCGCGGCCCTCCACCTTCTCCTTCGCCTTGAATTCCCCCGAGACGTCCTGTCCCTCGATGACGACCGACGCGACTTTTCCCTGCTCCACGAAACCGTAGAAAGCCGAATAGTCGATCTCCGGCGCGTGCTGGGACTTCAGCCCCGCCCGCGAGAACCACATCGCGGCGAACACGGTGGCGAGGATGGCCAGCGTGATCAGCTGCGAACGTTGAGGGCTCGGGCCGCTCTGGAGGGGCTTACGGGGCGGCGTCTCGTCGGTCATCGGAGCCTGGGACATCTGTGTCACACCGGAAGTGCTTTGCGCGATCGGACGAGTCCGGCGCAGGAATCGAACGGCAAGACCACCGACGATGCAGGTTCCGAGCCATTCGGCGTAGCCCGGGGCGTTCCCAGACACAAGGCGCGCAAGGCTTGCGCGCGAGGCGAACGAATCCGACTCGACGCGGACGCACCGAGAACAGCGCCAACCCCCCGATAGCACCGGACCGGGCGGCATTGAGCGCGAGGGAGGCTCCGAGGCTCGGGACGTCGCGTGCACTCCGCGTGAGACCTGCTCGAAGCGGTGACGCGCTTCGAAGCGCGGCGGGGCGGCTCGGCGTCACGCCTGGACCGCCGCGCCGGGCGTGTACCTCCCGCAGTACACGTTCGATGGCGAGCGCGAACGCATCGCAGCGCGCTTCGCGGAAGCGACACGCTCGTCTTCCCGCACGCCATTCTTGGAGCGACGCGAAGGGGAGCTCGTCGGGCGCGTCGGCCAGACCGCGACGCTTCAGGTTGTCAAGAAACGCTAAATTCGAGACGAGCGAACTCGCTCCAAGCTTTGCGTCGCTTCAGAATCGAAGTACCAACATCGCCGGGCCGACGAACGCTCTTTGTCGCGGCCGAAGATCAGTGGAAGCGCTGCGTGGGCTTCGACCTCGAAGGGAACCCGCCTATGGCTGACGCGTTGAAGACGGCGAGCGTCAAGCTCGTCACCATCATTGTCCCCATCACTCTTGCCGATGCGATCTTGAAGGATCTGCGGGAAATCGGCGTGACCGGCTACACCACGGCGAAGGTGGATGGCTGGGGCAAGCACGGCGCGCGTCAGTTCGGCCTCAGCGACGAACCGAACATCCGCATTGACACGCTCGTCTCCGCGGAGATGGCCCGCGTGATCCTGGGGCGCATGGACTCGCGCTCCGCCGAGGACGGGCTCGTCGCCTTTGCGCTGGATGCCGAAGCCGTCCCCCGGCACCACTTCCCGTGAGCGTGCC
>CAYUAW010000430.1:0-6338 GCA_964442485.1 uncultured Polyangiaceae bacterium | reverse complement strand
GGGGGAGCAGTTCGCCGAAGGCGAAGCTGCGGGGGGCTAAGGCCCCCCTTTGCTAAGGCTCCCCCTCGCGCTGGCTATCGTCGCCCTCACCGGGCTTCCATGGCTCGGGAGCCGGGGGCGGCAGCTCGGGGGCGAGCGGCACGATCGCGACCGCCTCGACATGGACGCTACGCTCCGCAAAAAGGACGAACTCGAAGGGGCGCCCCGCGCGCGCGCCGAGCAGCGGAGGAAGGGGGGCACTCACCTCGACGGGGCCTCCCGCTGGGACGGCCAGGGCGACGTAGTCGTGTTCGTGAATTCTCGGGGCTTCTCGCTGCTTTGTGGCGTTGCCTTTACTGTCGAAGCTGAGGGGCTCCTGGGAGCGGCCGATGCGGACCTGGCCGCCTTCGCCGTCGGCCCGCGCGCGCACGAGGACTCGTACGCCCTCCGAGCCGGCGACGGCGCGAGGAACCACGACGGACACCCGCACCCCGACGTTGCTCTGGGTCACGAGCCTCGCGAGCGTCTTGCTGTCCGGGCCCCCGACCTGAGCGAGGACGCCCGCCTTGACCGCGTAGCCCACGCCGCCCGGGAGCGGATCCGGCACGCCGAGGAAGCGAACGAGGGGGCGTGCGAGCTCGTCCTTGGCTCCGAGAGCGACGAGCGCGTCGGCGATCGCGACGCGAGCGGTCTGGAATCGCTCGGCGCCCAGCGCGGCGACCAGGGGCCCTCGCGCCGACGAATCGCCGATCGCAGCGAGCACCTCGGCGATGCGCGGACGGAGCCGGACGTCGTCGAGCGAATGCACGAGCGGCCACACCGCGTCCTTCGACCTGAGGCGCGCGAACGCCGCCAGGATGTCGAGCGCACGCTCGTGGTCGTCCTTGCCGCCGTGCTGCCACCAGTCGATGAGCGTCGGCCCCGCGTGGGCGTCACCCGCTTCGCCGAGCGCGAGCGCCGCGCGCCGCCGCCAGACGACGTCCGGGTCCGAGAGCAGCTCGAAAGCGAGCGGCGCCGTGCGTCCCATGCGCGTCAGCGCGAGCGCGCTGAACCGCTTGACGATGGGATCCTCGTCGCGTTCGAGCGAGAGCGTCAGCGCCTCCGTCGCCTCCTCGCGCCGGAGCTGGAAGAGGAGCTCGGCCGACTTTCGCCGGATCTCGCGGTCCGAATCGTCCAGCAGGTCAGCCAGATCCGGCGCGGCGTCCGCGTCTCCTGCGATGCCGCGGAGGATCGGTGCCGGCCACCCCTTGCCCGTCTCGGCGCGCAGCCCTTCGCGCTCGAACCGCCCGTGCGACGCGCCGAGCGCCGTGAGCTCGGCGCGGAGCTTATCGAAACGCTCGCGGGCGGACGATGCGACGTCCTCGCGCTCGGCCGGGTCCCTGGCGATGTCGTAGAGGCGGCAGGCGCCGAGCTTGCGGGCGCACACGAGGCGATCGGTGCCCTCGGCGAGGAGCGCGTTCTCGTCCGTCTCCGCGAACGCGAAGCCTGCGTCGTTCGCCTCCGCGCCGAGCAGTGCGGGGCCGAACGAGCGGCCGCGGATCCGGGGGCTCGGCGGGATGGAGAGCGCGGCCAGGATCGTGGGCAGGATGTCGATCGTCTGCACGGGAGGCGCGACGCGATGCGCGGGCAAGAGCCCCGGCGCGGACACGACGAGCGGCACGCGGACCTGCTCTTCGTACACCGTGGTGCCGTGATAGCGGCCACCGTGCTCGCCGAACTCCTCGCCGTGGTCGGCCGTCACGATGACGAGCGCCGTGGGACGCGCCTTGCGCACGTGCTCGACGAGCTCGCCCACCGTCGCGTCCGCCGCCGCGATCTCGCTGTCGTACCGGTCGACGTCCCGGTCGCCGAAGGGATGCTCGGAGTGAGCCTCGTATGGTTCGTGCGGGCCGAACAGGTGCACCCAGAGGAAGACGTGCTGCTCCGGGCGGAGGCGGCCGAGGTAGTCGTCGACCTGCTGCACCCTTCCCTGGCCCTCGAGAAACTCCACCTTGCGGTACTCGAAGCCGAAATGGCTCCTCTCGAACGGCTCGAAGCGGGCCTGGTCGATGAAGAAGACCGCGGGCGGGTAGAACGCCGCCGTCTTGTAGCCGTAGGTCCTGAGGAACGTCGCGAGGGTGTCCGAATCCTGGCCCACGCCCTGGAGCAGCAAGGGCCGCATGTACTTGCCGGTCATCATCGACGTGAGCGAGTACGAGGTGTGCGGCGTCGGGCAATAAGCGTGCTCGAAGACGACAGCCCCCGCCGCGAGCGCGTCGATGCGCGGCGTGGTCGGGCGCGAATATCCGTAAGTGCCGACGTGATCGGCGCGCAGGGCGTCGATCGAGACGAGCAGGATGTCGCGCCCGGCGAAGCTCGGCCCCGCCCCCGCCGTCCCGGTCGACGCGCACGCCCGCGGATCGGTGTCGCAGAGGTCCGGCGCGTCCAGCGGCGCCGGCGGCGAGAGCAGCGCCGCCACGCGCACGGCGTCCGCGAGGATGGGCGCGTGGTCGCGCACCATGAGCCGGAAGTTATCGAAGCGCGCCAGCGCGGCCGCTCCGGGCCGCGCGAGGAGGGCCGAACCAAGGAGCACGGCGACCGCGAGCGCCGCGGCGGCGTTGCGGAGCGCCGGCCGCGACGGCCGCCGCGCGAAGACGGCGAGCGCGGCCACCGCCGCGAGCGACAGCGACGCCGCGCCGAGGCCGCTGTGGAAGGCGGGATACAGCCGGACCAGGACGAACCGGTTCACGAGCTCGAGCGCGAGCCCGAGGGCAGCGCAGAAGCCGGCGAAGGCGCGAGGTGCCGTCCGCAGGCGCGCCGCGAGCCACGGGTGCGCCGCCCACACCATGCCGGCCGTCACGAGCGCCGTGAGCGCGGAGAAGCCCTCGCGCCGGAACGGCTCGTCGAAGTGCCGTCCGGTCGCGACGAGGGCCGCGACCGTGCCGGCGGCGACTGCCGCGATGGCGGTCGCGAACCAGCGCTCCGCGCGGGAGGGACCCGCGACGCCGCGGAAGAGGAGCGCCGCGACGAGCCCGAAGGGCGCCGCGAGCAGGAGCGCCGTCGGCGCGAGGAACGCCGTGCCCATGCCGGCCTCCCAGCCGCCGGTCAGCTCCGCGCGGCTTCCCGCGATGACGACGACGAGCTCGATAGACGCGGCGATCCAGACGGAAAGCAGCGCGATGGCCGCGGCGCGCATTGCCGCTTACAGGAACTTGATGGCGACGATCTCGTAGCAGCGCTCGCCGGCGGGGAGCTTGACCCGCACCTCGTCACCGACCTGCTTGCCGATGAGCGCACGTGCGAGCGGCGCCGAGATGGAAATGAGCCCCTCGTTGACGTTGGCCTCTTCGGCGCCGACGATCTGGTACGTCACGGCTTCGTCCGTGTCGATGTTCGACAGATCCACCGTCGCGCCGAAGCTTATCTTGTCGCCGCTCAGCTTGCTCGGATCGATGATCTCGGCGCGAGCGAGCTTGTCCTCGATGTCCTTGATGCGCGCCTCGACCATGCCCTGGCGCTCCTTCGCGGCGTGGTATTCGGCGTTCTCGCTGAGGTCGCCGTGCTCTCGAGCGACCCCGATTTCCCTCGAGATCTTGGGTCGCTCCTCCTTCAACCGCGAAAGCTCGTCCTTGAGCTTCTGCGTGCCCTTGGGGGTGATGGGGAAACGCTCCGGCATGGGTCTCTTCCGCGGTTCTACCCTACCCGGAGCCTCCGGAACTTCTCATTTTTGACGACTTCGCGGCGCGAGGGGGCGGCCGGTCCCCGAGCGTTCCGCCTTGCAGATTTCCTGCCATGCCGGTAGCACTCGGCAAAAGCGCTGCGATGAGGCCAAGGACCATCATAGTCGGGGGGTGCATCTGTATGGCCGCTCTGGCCGGCTGCGCCGGCGAGCAGCACACCACGGCTAGCCCCCTCCACTACACGGAGAACGCGAAGCGGGCGTACGACCAGGCCCTGGTCGCATACTTCGACCGCGACTGGGAGCTCGCGAACCAGCTCTTCGGCGACGTGAAGCGCAAGTACGGCTACAGCCGCTACGCGCGTCTCGCCGAGCTCCGGCTGGCGGACATCGCGTTCCACCAGGAGAAGTTTGCCGAGGCCGTCGGCATGTACAAGAGCTTCGTCAGCGACTACCCGAACGACCCCGAGGTCTCGTACGCGCGGTACAAGATCGCGAAGTCGGAGTTCGTCCAGTCGGGCGCCAGCATCCTCCTGCCGCCGCTCGAGGAGCGGGATCTCTCGAACGTCCGCGACGCCCACGTGGCCCTTCGCGCCCTCGTGGCGGATTTTCCGGAGTCCGCGCACGCGTCCGAGCTGAGCTACATGCTCCAGGTGGTGACGGGCCTGCTCGCCCGGCACGAGCTCTACGTCGCGCGCTTCTACCTGAACCGCGACGGGTTCGAAGCCGCGGTCGCCCGCTGCGAATACGCGCTGCAGAATTACCAGGACTCGGGGCTCGAGCCGGAAGCCCTGGTGCTGCTCGGCGAGACTTACCTGAAGATGAAGGAAACGGACAAGGCGCGCTCGAGCTTCCAGCTCGTGCTCGACAAGTTCCCGGAGAGCGCCTTCACGGTGCCGGCGAAGCATTTCCTCGAGCGCCTTTCGCATCAGGCTCCGCACGCGAGCACGGCCGAGCCGCACGGCGGCTGAAAGGAAACGTCGTGGCAGCAGCGACCGATACCCTCTCGCCCGTTGCGCCCACCGTCCTCGTCGTCGACGACGAGAAGAACATCCGGCTCACGCTGGAGATGGTCCTGACGGGGGCGGGTTACGGCGTGCTGCAGGCGCCGAGCGCGGAGGTGGCTCTCGAGGTGCTGAAGAACCCGAACCGCCCCGTGGATCTCGTCATCCTGGATCTCAAGCTCCCGGGGATGAACGGCCTCGACGCCCTCAAGCAGATCCGCAGCGACGACGTGACGAAGGACATGCCCGTCATCGTGATCAGCGGGCACGCGACGGTGCACGACGCGGTCCTCGCCATCAAGCTCGGCGCGACGGATTTCTTCGAGAAGCCGCTGAACCGCGACCGCGTGCTCGTCAGCGTCGACAACTGCATCCGCACCGCGCGCCTGAGCCGCACCGTCGAGAACATGCGCGCCGAGCTCGAGCAGCGCTACGAGATGATCGGCACGAGCCCGCCGATGCAGGCGCTCTTCCAGGCCATCGACAAGGTCGCACCGACGAAGGCGAGCTGTCTCATCACCGGCGAGAGCGGCACGGGCAAGGAGCTCGTGAGCCGCGCCATTCACCGGCTGAGCCCGCGCAAGGATGCGCCCTTCGTGAAGGTGAACTGCGCCGCGATCCCGCGGGAGCTCATCGAGAGCGAGCTCTTCGGCCACGAGCGCGGGTCGTTCACCGGCGCGCAGGCGAGGAAGCGCGGCTTCTTCGAGCAGGCGCACGGCGGGACGCTCTTCCTCGACGAGATCGGCGATATGGACCACGCCGCCCAGGCGAAGGTGCTGCGCGCGCTGCAGAACGGCGAGATTGTCCGCGTCGGCTCCGAGCACGTCTTCAACGTGGACGTGCGCGTGCTCGCGGCGACGAACAAGGACCTCACGAAGTCCGTCGCGGCGGGCACCTTCCGGGAGGATCTCTTCTTCCGTCTGGACGTCTTTCCCATCCGCGTGCCGGCGCTCCGTGACAGGCGGGCCGACATCGCCCTTCTCGCGCAGGCGTTCGTGGAGTCGTTCTGCCGCGAGAACGGCCTGCGCCCGAAGCGCATGGACCCCGCGGTTCGCGAGGCGCTCACCTCGCGGAAGTGGCCGGGCAACGTGCGCGAGCTGAAGAACGTGGTCGAGCGCGCGGCGATCCTCTCGAGCGACGTGATCACCATCGCGGATCTTCCCGAAGATCCGCACGAGAGCCCCTTCGACGACGAGCAGGGTGACGACTCGCGTGACTCCCAGCCGCCGATGCCCGCCGTGCAGGTCCCCGCCGGCACGCGGCTCACGCTGCGCGAGTACCGCGACAGCGCCGAGAAGACCTACATCCTCGACGTGCTGCGCGAGCTCGAGTGGAACATCTCGCGGGCGGCGGTGATCCTCGGCGTCGAGCGGACGAACCTGCACAAGAAGATCCGCACGTACGGTATCAAGCGCGGCGACGCCTGAGCGAGGATGGCGGATCGCGGCGCGCTCCAGGGCACGGGCGACCCGTCGCCGGTACGCGTGCAGGGCGTGGAGCCCGCCCTGCTCGCCATTCACGGCTTCGGCGGCACGCCGCTCGAGGTGCGCCTCGTCGTGGAGGTCGCGGCGGCGCTCGGGCTCGAGGCGTATGCGCCGCTCCTGCCCGGCCATGGCACGAACGCGAGGGACCTCGCAAGGACGCGCTACGACGACTGGCTCCGCGCTGCGGAGACGGCCTTCGATTCGGTGCGCGGG
>CAYUAW010000429.1:0-6370 GCA_964442485.1 uncultured Polyangiaceae bacterium | reverse complement strand
TGAACCTCGGTGCAGGCGGGACGAACCTGGACGCGATCGCGAAGGCCGGTGGCACCGGCGCCGCGCGCCTCCTCGACAGCGGCGACGCCGGAGCGCAGCTGAGGAGCGCCATTCAGTCGATCGTGACGAGCCCGGTATCCTGCGACTAGGCGGCCCCGACGTCAGTTGCAGATCGCGCGCTCGACGGGCTGTGACGCGCGTGGAAAGGTGAGCGCTTCGTGACCGGGGACGGACGTACCCGGGGCCTTGCGAGCCAATACGCGCCGGGCGTAGCATGAAAGGCGATGAGGAATCCGGGGAGGCGGTGGGCGGGTTGCGGGACGCTGCTCGTCATCTGCGGCTGCGGCGGAAGAGCCGTTGACCCGGCAGCGGGAGCGGTCGGGAAGAGCCGGGCCGGCACTGGCGGACAAATGGGCTCGACGGAAAACGCTCCTGGCAGCGGAGTCGGTGGAGGCTCTTCCCAGAACGACGGGAACGCGGGCTCGACGTCCGGCAACGCTGGCGCGAGCTCTTCGGGTTCGTCGAACCCAACCGAGAGCTGCAGCTCGAACGCCCTGGGGATTGTGTTCGGGCCCGACATGTATTCTGCGTACATCGAGGGGAGCAGTCGCCGGTTTCAGCTTCCCGCCGTCGCGGACGGCCCTGGCGGAGGCGACATCAAATGGTCGGCGTCGGATCCATCCATGGTTCTGATCGAGCCGGCTGCCACCGGCGGCGGCGTGCTGCTCACCATGAAGCGAGCTGGCGAGGTCACCATCACCGCCAATGCACGGGGTGAGTGCGGCACGTCCACGTTGCACATCACGGCGGCAACGGAGGCCCAGTGGCAGGCCGGCAATGCTCGCTACAACAACATGAATCCGCTCCCCGCGGTCCCCCTCGACGGGGGCATTCCTGCGCTAAGCGCAAGCAAGGCGTTCGATCCGCCCGGCATGCCCCCGGCCTGCACGGGCTGTCACGGCGTCACGGCCACGAGCAGCTTCTTCCGGACGAGCTCGAGCACACCGCAGCAAACGGGTGGGTTCAGCGATCAGGAGCTCATCGACATCGTCACGAAAGGGGTCGTGGCGGGCGCGGGCGACGACACCATCATTCCGCCCTTCGTCTGGACTTCCTTTCACACGTGGTCGGACATCATGGGGGAGCAAGCTCAGGGCATGGTCGTCTACCTGCGCTCCTTGTCCCCCGCCGCTCTCGGCGGGATCGATTTCCCCGGCCTCACGCCACCCTCCATTCAAGGGAGCGGTGGTTCGGCGGGCTCGAGCGGCCCGCCGGAAGGAGGGACGAGCGGAGTCCCCGCGGGAAGCGTTCCGTGTGGCTCGAAGCTCTGCGTCGGGGGGGCGGGCTCGACCGGTGCGCCGTGCTGTCGGGACCCGTTCGCGTCTCAATGCGGGGTCGTTGCCGTCAATGGCAGCTGCACATCGGCACCGAGTCCCCCGCCGTAAAGGAGACGCGCGCGGAGTGTCAGGGTGAGTCGTGGGGGCCGAGATGCGGACCGACCCGCAGCGCTCGTTCCCGCGCCGGCGGCAACAACGAGAATTCGGCGGGCTCAGTCGCCTGGTGCGGCGTCCGCAGGCACGCCGCTGCCTGAATCGATTGCCCCCGCGTCGGGCGGCGGCGGCTTCGTCGGCGCGCCGCATAGGCCCGTCATGCCCGTGATCCATTCGCGGATCAGCGCGACGGCTTCGGTGTGGACGAGGTTGCGGCCGACGGGGGGCATCTTCACCTTGGCGAGCTGGGACTCGAGGCGGCACGTCATGATGGAGTCGTCGGGCTTGCCGGGGACGACGTCGAACTGGCGCGCGCAGGTGGCGCCACCGGCGGAGGCGGGCTGCTTGCAGAAGCCCCAGTTGACCCGCGGTTCGCTCGTGGCGGTGGAGTCGTAGTCGAGCCAGAGGCCGCTGAGGGAGCCCTGGGAGTTTCCGGGCTGGTGGCACTGCGAGCAGTTGCCGTCGAAGTAGGCGCGCACGCGCTCGAAGACGGGCGCGGTGCCGAAGGGGTCCACCAGGTGCACGCGATCAGCGGCTGCCTCGGGAGGGGTGTCGAAGAGGCCGAGCTTCGCCAGGTGGTCGAGCTGGTTCTCGGGGCCGTTGCCGTAGTCGTTGTCGCGGTCGAGCTGGCGCGTGCGACCACCCAGGGTGTCGGTCTGGCCGAGCTTGCCGTGGCAACCGCGGCAGTCGTTGCCGCTCGGGACGGTGTAGCCGTCGGTGACGGTCTTGCCGTTCGAGTCGATGAAGGTGCTGTCGATGACGTCACCGGCCACGTCGAGGGTCGCTTCCGTCTGTGCGGCGTTCCAGACGTAGGTGTGGGGCACCCAGCCGTCGGTTTCATGGAGCAGGAGGCGCGTCTCTAGGAGTCGCTCGCCCTTCGTCGCGTCGCGCGCGTCGGCGAGGTACGAGAACGTCTTCACGAGGATGGTGCCGACGGGAAAGCCCCATTTGTCGGTCGGCGAGTAAGCGATCTTCACGCCTGGGGGGACGTAGATGAAGCGGCGCTTGCTGGCGTAATCGGCGAAGAGCGGCGAGATGACCTCGTAGGGCACGACGTCGACGTTCGGCGTTTGCTTCACGGCATCCACGAAGAGATGCCACTCCGCGAGCGTCTGATAGGGCTCGCCTTCGGGCGCCGGAGTGACGCCGATGCCACCTTCGACAGGAGGAGGCAGGGCGGCGTCGGGAACGCCTGCCTCGCTCGCCGGTGGAACGCTTGCGTCGGTCCTGGGTTTCGGTGCGACGTGGTCGGTCGAGCAGGCGGCGAGCGCGAGCGCGAGCACGGAAGCGAACGGAAGAACTTTACCGGCGAATGCTGGAGCCATCGATGGGAACCTCGAGACCACTCGGGACCTTCCCGGGTCGTGTGGGGGTGCGCTGGGAGTCGAAGAGCCCCTTCATGATGAAAGCGGCCAGGGCGTCGGTCTGTTCGGCGGACAGCGCGGCCGCGCCGTCGTGCTCGACGCTGAAGGTGACCTCGTGACGGACTGCGTCGCCGAAATCCTGGACGGCGCCGGTGTGAAAGTAGGGCCCGGTGTCGTGGACGTTGCGGAGCGTCGGCACCTTGAAGGCGTTGCGATCGGCTTCGTCGTGCGTGATCTCGTAACGGCCTTCGTCCGGGACGCCGGCGAGCGCGGCGACTCCGCGGTCGGCGAAGCGGTTGCTCGAGAAGAGCGGCGGCGTGTGACAATCGACGCAGCCCTCGGACGCGAAGAGCCGCATGCCACCGAGCTCGTCCTCGGAGAGAGCGGCGGCGTCGCCGTCGACATAGGCGTCGTACAGGCTGGTGTCGGAGATCAGCGTGCGCTCGAACGCCGCGATGGCCCTGGCAAACGTATCTTTCGTGGTTGGCTCGGCTTCTTCTGGGAACGCGTCACGGAAGAGCTCGGCATACTGGGGAATGTCGGCGATCGCCGTGATGACGCCGTCGAAGGCGGTATCGAGCTCTTCGGCGGCCTCGAAGGGGAAATGAACCTGGTCCTCGAGCGACGAGGCGCGGCCGTCCCAGAATGCGCTCCCGAGGTACGCCGCGTTCCATAGAGTGGGCGCGTTGCGGCGCGTGACGTTCGGGCCGCTGCGACCGGGGCCCGCGACGAGGCCTGCGCCGTGCCCGACGGAGCGCGCGAGACCGTCGCTCATTCCCCACACCTCGCTGTGACAGGTGGCGCAGGCGACCTGATGATCCGTGGACGCGATGGGGTCGTAGAAGAGGAGGCGACCGAGGGACACCTTCGCGTCCGTCGTCGGGTTGTCGTCCGGGGCCGGCACGGCGGGGAACGGTGTCTTCGCCCAGGGCAGGATGGACGCAGAGCCGGAGTCCGTGCCGGCGGATCCTGAATCCGCCGGCACGTTCGCGCCGCCGTCGTCGTGCGTGCGGGGCACCGGCAGCCCTTCACCCGAGCGCGAAGGGCTGCACGCGAGCACGCACGCGAGCGTCAGGGCGTGAGCGATGGAAGGGCGGGCAACGTGCACTGATGAGCATCCGTGGCGGTGGACCAGCCCTTTGGATCGAGCAGGCTCTTGTCGCCGTGGAAGTTGACGAAGGCCGCCTGCTCGGGCTTGCCGAGGCAGATCTGCGCGCCTTCCTCGGTGCCCCCGTCGGTGCCGGCATCACCGTACCCACGCGGATCGAGGATGCCGTCCCATAGGACGTTGTATGGCACCGTCTTGCCGCCGTCGGGACCGGACGCAAACACGCCGTAAGTGCCCTGCGGGTTCGCCCCGTTGCCCTTGAACGTGTTGTCGTGGATGTAGATGCGTCGCGGCCAGCGGCTGGTCGTCGGATCCGGTGTCGAGGCTTTGCCCCCGTTCAGGACCGCGAGGAGATCGATGATGTCGTAGCTCACGACGATGAGCGGCACTCCGTCGTTGTTCTCGATATCGTTGTTCTTGAGCTCCACGTCGCGCGCAGCGAGGACGAGCACGCCGGTGCCCTGAGGCGCGGTCGCCGCTAGCGTGTTCGGCTGACCGAAGTTCTTCAGGTTGTTGTCGTGCACGTTGTTGTCGTGAACGAGGTAATTGTGCGTCGTCTTCTGCTGCAGATCCGGCAACAGATCGAGCAAGAGACCCGTGGAGTTGCCGTGGATCTCGTTGCCGTAGACCTCGGCGTCGATGGTGTTCTCGACTTCGAGGCCGAGGACGTTGTCGTGCGTGTCGTTGTTACGCGCGATGACGTGCTTGCACTGGCCGGCGTAGATGCCGGCGTCCGCCGCGCCGTACACCTCGTTGTTTTCCATCAGGGTGTGGTCGCAGCCGGTCGGGTAGATGGCGTAGGCGCCGCTGGTCGGGCCGCCGTCGGCGAGGCCCGAGTCGTCCCAGCCGACCTTGATGTTCCGGAACACCGAGCTGTCGGCCTGCACCTTGATGCCGTTGCCCGCGGTGTTCTTGATCGACAGGTTCTCGATGGTGAACCCGTCGGTCGTGACGAGGACGCCCTCGTCGCCGTTCGTCTGCCCCGTGAAGTCGAGCACGACGTCGTCGCGGGTCGAGCCGGTGCCGACGAAGGTGACGTTCTTCGCCGCCGACAGCGTGAGGTGGTTCTTCAGCTTGTAGGTGCCCTTGGAGAAGCAGACGGTGTTTCCCGTCTTCACCTTGGAGTCGAGGGCGCCCTGGATCGTCGTGAGATCGTCCGAGCTAGGGGCGAGCGTCACGTCGCAAGCGCCAGCTTCGACGACCGCGCTGCCGCCCGACCCTTTGCCGCCCGACCCGCCGCCGCCTCCGGCGCCGCCGTCCTTGGCCGAGGGCGTGCCCGCTTCGGAGAGCGGCTTCGTGTCGGCGCTGCTGCACGCGATGGCGATGGCGCCCGCCGTGAACGCGCAAAGACCTGCCTTGATGATGCGAACCTGCATGATGACCTCACGGATCAAAAGGAAAGAGGGGAGCATAGCGCGCTCATCTGATTGCGAAAGTGCTCGTCGCAGGTCGCCTTCGGTGACCGCGACGTTCGAGTCGTTGCTGGATTGCACCTGGATCTGGAAGCACGAGTAAGTGCCCGGATCGAGGTACGTCTTCGGTGAGTGCCGAACCCGGCTCCGGGCTGTCCAGGTAGGCTCGCGGCATCTCGCGCCGGTTCGTCCCGAACGCAGATCGAGCAGTTGCTCGCCACGCTCGCTGCAAAGCGCCCCGTCGCGCTGCTCGTCAGCCCGCCACCGCGTGTCATGCCAGCGGCCGAATGGCGCGCTCTGGAGGCGCTTGGCACCCCACCACTAATAGACGGCCATCGCGTTCGCCTGGTCCCAGGCGTCACACTCCTGCTGCGAGAACGCCGTGCCGACCTTGACGGTGCTGTCGAGCACCAGGTGCTGATCGGCCGCCTTCGTGTACGCGGGCCACTGGATCGACGGTGCCGCGCGATTGGGATCTCCGGTCGTCGCGAAGTTCACCCAGTACGTCTGCATTGTCTTTAACAGGGTCGGATCCAGCGGATCCGGGGCGGCGCTCGGCATGGGGGGTGCCTTCAGGAGTGGCGCGGTGAGCGGCACGCCGAGGACGTAGTCGAAGTCCTGGCCCGCGGCGGCGGGAGCGAGCTCGAAGCTGTAGAGGTACACCTTGCTCCCCACGTCAGCCGCGGCGCGCGTCAGCGCGCGAACCGGGCAACGAAACCAGGTGTCCGTGCTGAGCCGCTCGAACGAGTCGAGGGAGTCGGCGTCGGTGGCGGGCGTGTAGAGCGGGGAGATCGTGGTCCACTGTGTGAGGTAGGTGAAGATGCCGTAGAAGCCCAGGGCGATCTTGCTGTTCTTGAGCTGCTTGGTCTGGTCCGGATCGAGTCGCGTGATGAGGGCCTCGTGGAGGTTCGAGCCGGTCAGGATGGGGCCGTGATTGAAGTCGCCGGTCTGCAAGAGATGCTTCGGGTAGTCCTGGATGACGGCCCCGTCCATCTG
>CAYUAW010000428.1:0-6419 GCA_964442485.1 uncultured Polyangiaceae bacterium | reverse complement strand
AGCAGGTTCTGGACCGTCTCTTTTCCGAGGTAGTGATCGATGCGGTAGATCTGGCTCTCGTCGAAGTGGCGGTGCAGGAGCGCGTTGAGCTCGTTGGCGCTCTCGAGGTCGTGGCCGAAGGGCTTTTCGACGACCAGGCGCGTCCAGCCGGAGCTCTTGGCGAGGCCGGCGGCGCCGAGCCCCTCGACCGTGGCGGGCACCGCGTCCGGGGGAAGCGCCAGGTAGAACGCGCGCTTCTGCGGCAGGTCGTGCTCGCGGCCGATCGTCTCGAGCCGCTGGGCGAGACCGCGAAAATCCTCGGCTGAGCCCTGGCCGATCGCGTGGTCGTAGAGCCGCTCGGCGAACATCGTCGCCGCCTCGCGCGGACGGCCCGCCTCGACCAGCGCGTCGATGGCCGTCTTGCGGAAGGCCTGGTCCCCGACGCCGCCGCGGGACAGGCCGAGGATCCGACTCTGGCCGAGCTCACCCCGCTCGACGAGCCGACAGAGGGCGGGCAGGAGTTTACGCCGGGACAGGTCCCCCGTGCCGCCGAAGATGACGAAGATCCCGGATTCGTGTTCGGCAGTTCGAGCCATCTGGGTGGTGCCTCTGTCTATCGGTAGAAGCCGAGCCGGGAGACGCTAACACAACCCCGGCCGGGTGCCTCGTGTCGGCTCTGGGTCGAGAATTGCCGTACACATGAGCGCGCTCGCACGAACGCGAGCGAGGCCGAGCGGACGCACGCTGCTCCGCAGAGCCGGATGAGCGCGCGCTACGGGAGGTGTGGAGAGAGGACGTCGACTCGAAACGACGATGCATGGTGTGTGTGAACACACCGTGCTGCACGGATGATCGCCTCCGCATGTGCCTTCCGTAAGTCGATGAGCCTCTCGCTGATACGTGGCGCGCGGCAGGGTGCGAATGATGCCGGCAAGCGCTGAATAACGCTGGAATTCGAAACCGCCAGCGGGCGCCAGACGTGAGGGCCGCCGATCCGAGCTTGGGGCCGAATGCCGAGTGAGGCTAGTCTGGCGTTCATGATCGCCCCAACGCTGTGCACCGCCCGTGAACCGGACCTCGAGAGAACGGCGGAGACGCACGCGTTTCTGCGTTCGCGCGCGGGGCGCGCGGTCGCGATCGCGCTGGCGTGCGGTTTCTCGATGTTTGCCGCTGGCTGCGGCCCTTCGGCCGCCGAGCAGAAGGCGAAGTTCGACGACATCCAGAAGAAAGCTGACGACCACGTCGCGGCCATGGAAAAGCAATACAAGGACCAGCTCGCGACGGCTCAGAAGAGCATCGACGAGTGCCAGCAGAAGGTGACCGACGCGACCACGCAGGCCGAGGCAAAGGCGAAGGCCGAGGTGGAGGAAGAAGTCACCAAGGCCCACGCGGAAGCCGACAAGCTCGCGGCCGACGCCGCCAAGGCTCTCGCCAGGGCGAAGGCAGCGTACAAGGAAGAGGAGCGCAAGGACTTTGCGGGTCTTTCCAAGGAAGTCGACGAGCTTCGGGTGAAGGCGACCAAGGCACCGGCGAAGACGAAGGCGGCGATCGACAAGTCCGTGAAGGACCTCGTCACGAAACGTGACGCCGCCGCGAAGGAAATCCCGGACATCGACAAGGCCACGCTGGAGACGCTCCGGACGGCCAAGGCGAAGGTCGATCAGAAGCTCGCCATCCTGAAGCAGGCCGTCGCGGGATTGCGCGCTAAGCTCCCCTGACCGACATGAAGACCGTCGACGACCGGCGCAAGGCCGTGTCTCAAGCGCTCTCGCGTGCGTACGGGATCAGCGTGTGGCCCGTGGAGATCGGCACGGAGCACGCCGAGCGGGACGTGCGCGATTTCGTCAAGAAGACGGCCGGCACGCCGCACGCGGATCTGACCGTTGCGGGCGTCGCCGCGCTGACGCTGTCGCGCGCCGCCAAGATGTCAGCCGATGAAGCCCTGGCCTCGGTCCTCTGCGATCTCATCGACGGCGGAGTGAGCCTGGACCGGCAGGCCGCGGCGCCGCGCGGGCTCGACAACCTGATGGCGGTGCACCGCAAGAAGCGCGCGCGCGCCAACCCGCTTCCCTCGGATCTGCGAGCCAAGGCGCGCGAGGCGGCACCGACGGTGCGGCGTCGTTCGGGGGAATCGGCGATCAAGCGCGTCGCACCCGTGGTGCCGGCGGGTCGCATCGCGTCGGGGCACCGCGTTCGCTACCGTCTCGACGACGACAGCGTCCATGAGGTGTGGGTCGGCGTCGCGCCGGCAGGCGGCGACAAGGGGCTTCACGTCGTGCCGCTCGGGAGCCCTCTCGGGCGCGCGCTTCTCGGCGCCACCAGGGGGACGATGGTGCCGTTCATGCTGGCCGGGCGCCCCGTCGAGCTCGAGGTGCTCGAGGTGAAGGGCCCTGGGGACGGCTGAGGCGTCGGCCGGCGTCAGCCGTGCTGCGCGGTGACCTCGACGCCAGCCGCGGCGCGGTTCTGGGGCAAGTCGAACATCCCCACGATCCGATGAACTGTCGCCGCATCGATCGCGGCGGCCGTGGAGATCCCCGCTGGAGGCACCGTCACTCCGGTGAGCACGCCGCAGACACGGGCTTCGTTTCCATCGACGAGAGTGCCGCTGCTCTTCACCGCGATGATCTCGACGAAGGTGGAATCCCGGGCAATCGACTTCGTCTTCGTACCCTCGGGTGGCGGCTCGGGCTTCGACTGGATCATTGCGAAGTAGACCTTGCCGCCGTCGGGAAGCGAGAAATCCATCCCCTGCAGCATCACCGGGTCCGGAAGCGCCGAGGGCGTTGCAGCAGCAGACCCGAGCGGATCGGCGAAGCGCGAATCGGACGATCCCGCGACCTGGCCGTTCTGGGCGTGTTCGATCAGGGGTAGAGCCCTGTCCTCCACGATGCGGCTCGAAAGGGTCCTCTCCGCGCGGATCTCGAGGACGGTGCCCGTCATGCAGAGGCGGCGGCCACGCTCCGCGTCCGGGTCCTTCTTGAACAGCGCGGGCGACGTCTCCGGTAGCGCCTCCAGCGCGGCCCAGGAGAGGTTCTTGGACGCCCACATCGCGAGCAATGCCGAGCCGACGTCGAGACGGCCCACGGTGTTGTTCATCATCGGTCTCGCTGCGGCGATGGCATCCGTCAGAGATGTCTTCGTGAGGATGTTGCTCTTCGTCGGGTCCAGGTCACCCGGCGAGGCCGAACCGGCGGGAGACTCGAGCAGCGCTTCGAGCTCCGCGGCGCTGGAGGGGGCCGACGAGGCGGTGGAGGGATCGGCGGTCGGCTCCTGGCCCCTGGAACGCAAGATCACGATTCCCGCAATGATCACGATACCCACGGCCCCCACGACGATGAGGGTCCAGGGGGTGCTCCGCGGTCGCCGAGAACTCATGGCGGGCATAGTTTCCCCGGGTCGACTCCTCATTCAAGCTGTTTGCGGGGTGGCTGCAGATTCTTGGGGGCCAATGCCCCCTCAGTCTATCCATACCGATTTCACATTCACGAATTCGCGAATCCCGAAGCTGCCCAGCTCACGGCCATAGCCGGAGCTCTTGATGCCCCCGAAGGGCAAGCGGACATCGGATTTGACCTGTGCGTTGACGAAGCACGCACCGGCGAAGAGCTCGTCTTTCGCCAGGGACTCACCCCGCCGTCGATCGGCCGTGAAGACGGCCGCGCCGAGCCCGAAGTCTGCCGACCTGGCGAGGCCGAGCGCCTCGCTTTCGTCCGCTGCCGCAACGACGGCCGCGAGCGGTCCGAAGGTTTCTTCATCGAAGGCCGGCATGCCGGGACGAACGTCGAGCAGAACCGTGGGGGGATAGAACGCCCCGCGGCCACCGGGCATCTCACCGCCGAGCGCGAGCCTCGCCCCGCGTGACACCGACTGCGTGACTTGACGATGCAGCGCGTCCCGGAGATCGACCCGCGCGAGCGGGCCCACCTCGGTCGCCGGATCGCGCGGGTCACCCACGCGCGCCTTCGCCATGCCCTCCAAGAACCTCTGCTGGAACTCCCCGAGCACCGCGCGCTCGACGATGAAGCGCTTGCCGGCGATGCAGCTCTGGCCTGCGTTGACCAGCCGGGCCGCGACGCACGCTGCCGCGGCATGCGCGACATCCGCGTCGCGCAGCACGACGTAGGGGTCGCTGCCACCCAGCTCGAGCACGACCTTCTTCAGGGCCTGCCCCGCGCGCGCGGCGACCTTTCTTCCGGCTTCCGTGCTTCCGGTCAACGTGACCGCGGCGACGCGCGCGTCGTCGATGACGTTTCCGACGGCGTCCTGCCCGATGAGCAGCGTCTGAAACACGCCCTCGGGGTGGCCCGCTTTCCGGAACAGGCGCTCGATCGCGAGGGCACACCCGGGCACGTTCGCGGCGTGTTTCAGGAGGCCGACGTTACCCGCCATCAGGGCCGGCGCGGCGAAGCGGATCACCTGCCACAGCGGGAAGTTCCACGGCATGATCGCGAGGACGGCCCCGAGCGGCCGGAAGGCGACGAAGCTCTTCTTCGCTTCCGTCTTCACGGATTCGTCGGCGAGAAACAGTGGAGCGTGCTCCGCGTAGTACTGCATCGCGGCCGCACACTTGTCGACCTCGGCGAGGCCCTGCGTCACGGGCTTGCCCATCTCGTCCGCCATGAGCCGCGCGAGCTCTTCGCGCTCCTCGACGAAGAGGGCGGCCGCACGTCGCATCAGCGACGCACGCTCGTCGAACGAGCGACGACTGAAGTCTTCGAACGCGACCGACGCCAGGCCGAGACGACGCTCGAGCTCCCCCGGCGAGTGCTCGTCGTGCTCGGAAACGACCTCCCCGGTTGCCGGATTGATGGCTCTCATCATGCAGTCGCTCCCTGGTGCTCTAGGCGAATAGATAGCGCACGGCGAGCGGCTGCGGAAGCGGCGGGGGCCGACCTCGCGTGCTACGCTCCGCGCATGACGTCCGCGGTGAATCCGCCCTCCGTTCCGGTTCCGTCGCGCGCCGCGGCGGACCGGGCGCGGCAGCTGCTCGAACGGGCGCTCGGCCCGTCCAAGGTGCTGACGGAGCCGGAAGCGTGCGAGCGTTTCGCGGCGGACGAATCCGAAGCGGAGGGCCGCGTGCCCGACGCCGTGGTGCTCGCCGAGTCGCCGGAAGACGTGCTCGCCGCGCTCGCGGTGGCGCGCGACGCCAACGTGCCGATCACGCCGCGCGCCGCCGGCACCGGGCGAACGGGCGGCGCGACCCCCGTCGTGGGGGGCATCGTCCTGTCGGTGATGGGCATGAACCGCATCGTGGAGATCGATCGACGCGAGCGCGTCGCCGTGGTCGAGCCCGGCGTCGTGCTCGCCGACCTTCACCGCGCGGTCGAGGCCGAAGGGCTCTTCTATCCGCCGGACCCGAACTCGCTCGCGTCGTGCGCGCTCGGGGGCAACCTCGCCGAGAACGCCGGAGGGCCGCGCGCCTTCAAGTACGGCGTCACCTCCGACTACGTGCTCGGCGTGGAGGCGTTCCTCATGGGGGGCCAGCGCATCTTCTCCGGCAAGCGCACGGTGAAGGGCGTCACGGGTTACGACGTGACCTCGCTGCTCGTCGGAAGCGAGGGAACGCTCGCCGTGCTCGGCGCTGCGACGCTCCGTCTCGTCCCGCTGCCGGAGTCCGTCACGACGCTCCTCGGGCTCTTCGACGGGTCGCCGAGCGCGATGCGCGCCGTCGGCGAGATCATCGCCGCGGGGCTCACCCCGCGCTGCATCGAGTTCCTGGACGACAGCACGCTCGAGGCGCTGCGCACGGCCGGCAACGCGCTCCCTCCCGCCGCGCGGGCGCTGCTCATCATCGAGGTGGACGGCGACGAGCACGCGTGCGAGGCGCAGACGGAGCGCATCGCGGGCGCACTGTCGGACGTATCGGCGCTCGACCTGGTCGTCGCGCGCGAGGGAGCGCAGCGCGAGTCGCTGTGGTCGGCGCGCCGTGAGATGAGCCGGGCCGTGCGCCGGCTCGCGAAGAACAAGCTCGCCGAGGACGTGGTGGTGCCGCGACAGCGCCTGGGCGAGCTGCTCGAGTGCACGGCAGCCCAGAGCTCACGCTCGGGCGTGCGTTCGCTGTCCTACGGCCACGCCGGCGACGGGAACCTGCACGTGAACTTCCTGTGGAACGAGGACGACGAACGGCCGAAGGTCGAGCAGAGCATCGAGCAGCTCTTTCGCGACGTCGTACGCCTGGGCGGGACGCTTTCCGGCGAGCACGGGATCGGCGTGCTGAAGGCGCCGTATCTTTCCATCGAGCAATCCAACGAGCTCATCTTGCTGCAACGCGACGTGAAGCGCGCGTTCGATCCGCAGGGCCTTCTGAACCCGGGAAAGATCTTTCCGTCGACGGGTCACCGCGCCTGCTAGGTCCGCGGGACTCGCGAAATGTGCGCGATTCGAGTCCCGTGCCGGTCGCGCGCCTACATGTAGCTGCGACCCGCTGCACGGCACCGCAT
>CAYUAW010000427.1:0-6429 GCA_964442485.1 uncultured Polyangiaceae bacterium | reverse complement strand
GCTCGCTGCGCTCGCGTAGTTCGGCATCTTTGATGCGTCGGCGTCGATGGCCATCCACTACGCGAGCGCCGAGGCGGCGCGCGGGAGAAGCTTCGGATGAAGTGCGAACCGCTGCGGGTTCTTTCTCCTAGTTCGTCGCGGGGCCGCCCGCGAACGGATTGGCCGCGCCGCCGCAGACGCCGCTTCCGCCCTCGATCTTCGGGTAGCGGAACAGCACGCTGAAGCACATCTCGGTGTCGGAGCTCTCGCCGAACGTCACGTCCTTGTCCGTGGTGTTCTCGTAGGTGCACTCCGTCGTGATGGTGTCGCCCATGTGCAGCTGGAGGAGAGGATCGAGCGGGAGCTGCAGCTGCTCGTTGAACGTGTAGTCCGCGTCGTGCAGGACGTTCGGGACGCCGCCGGCGGTGACGGTCGTCTTGAAGTGGGTGCCGAGCTGGTGCATGTGCGGAAAGAGCGCGAAGGCCGACTGATCCGCCGTCACCTGGCAATCGTTCGACAGGGTCGTGATCTGGTGCGCGGGCAGGGTGAAGGACAGCGGACCGGCCAGGATGGAGTCCGATTCGTAGACGACGTCCTTCGCGTCCATCGTGACCACATCCATGCCGGACGTCCCGCTGAGCTCGGTGGTCCCCGTGTTGTAGATGTGCAGCGAGATGTCCAGGACCTTGCCGGCGGGGAGCTTGAGCGCGACGCCCTTCGGCAACGTCAGACCCTGCGAACCGACGCCCGCCGCGTAGATGAAGCCCGTCGGTACGGAGCTCCTGCAATCGTCAGTCTCGTCACCGATGGTGAGGAGCGTGTGATGGCTGCCAGGCGGATGAACGGGGCGGATCGCCGAGATGTACGTGTCCTCCGTGATGGGCTTCTTGAAGCAGACGTTGGACTTTTCCTCGCCTGGCGCGAGCGTCCAGCTCCCCTCGATGATGCGGGTGTACGCCTGCGGCGCCTGGGCGACGGCCTTCGCCGGAGGCTTCGTGGCGGTGCTGCCGGGGTCGCTCGAACATGCCGCCAGCAGCATCGCGATACCGGCACTCGTGAGGAACGGCTTGGTGATGTGCATGGACCTTTGCATTGGAGCTCCCTTCGACCCTGACCGTGACAGCTTACCCGCGCATCCACTGCCGCACGAGCGATAAATGACTGGTCGATTAATTTAATGGGACCCCTTAAGATTCATCCGAGATTCATCATGCATCCCACATTGGCCCCTCCGTGGCGTTTCCCTCCGGTGTCGAGTTGGTGTTAGTGAGTCACCTCAGCAGGATGCCCGTTTCAGTTACCGGAAAGCGAAAAGGCGGCCCGCGACGTCGCGGCCGCCCGAGGGGTGGGGACAGCGACGTCACTCGCGAGCGCATCGTCGCGTCCGCGTGCGCCTGCTTCGGAGAGCGCGGGTACGCGACCACGACGAACCAGGACATCGCCAACGGCGCGGGTGTCACCTCTGCAGCGATCTACCAGTACTTCGACTCGAAGAAGGAGCTCTACATCGAGGCAGTCCGGAACGCTCAGGCGCTGATCATCCCTCATTTTCGCGAGGCGACGGCCAGGATGGGATCGGCGCGCGAGGGGTTCCGAGAGCTCGTGCGTGCGTACGCGGTCGCACACGAGCGACACCCTGCCGTCACACCTCTGCTCTCGGCGCTCCCGGTGGAGATGCGCCGCCACGCCGAGATCGCCAAGGCGATGGAGCTCGAGCCGCACCAGTTCCTCCAGATCATCATCGACATCGCCGCGCGTGGCGTGGACACGGGGGAGATCGAGCCGGCGCGCGCGGAGGGTATCGTGTCCATGTTCCTTGCATGCGCCATGGGCCTGTCGCTCCACGCTGCCCTCATGGGAAAGGAGAGGTTCGACAGCGCGGTGGAGTCGTTCGCGCGGCTCGTCGAGGGAACGCTGCTCGACGGCTCGGCGCCGCGTGACCAGCACGTGAAGGCGCGGAAGCCAGCGGTCCGGCCACGGGTGGACGCGACCCCGGTGAGGGCCGCTTCTCGCCGGGACCCCGCCGAACGTCACCGACGCGAGCGTTCGTCCTCACGGTAACGCGAGAAGCGGCGGGAAATGCCGCTCACGAGCGGCGCTCCGGGCGAACGCTGTTCAAACCGTGACGTGCTCCTGACGCAGTCCGACGTACTCCATCCGCATACTGATAGCGTGACCTCCGCTCCAGGGCCGGCCAGAGACAGTTCGGCGCCGCCGCGCAATCTGCTCGTCCTGTCGGATTTGCACCTCGGCAGCGACATCGGGGACTCGCCCGGAGCACCTCCGCCCGCGCGATCCGAGAGCGTCGATAGCGATCTCTGCGCGCTCCTCGACCATTACCGCGAAGTGCGAGCCGACGGCGAACCCTGGGATCTCATCATCAACGGGGATTTCATCGACTTCATCGGCATGTCTCTCGACGTGGCGCGCGCCAGCGTTTCGACCGAGCCGAACGCGGAGGAGCGCGCGCACGGCCTGGGAACCGCCGAAGACCACGCCTGCGTCAAGCTCGCACGCGTGGCGGAAAGGCACCGCGGGGTGTTCGCTGCGCTCGCAGCGTTCGTCGCCGCGGGTCACCGCCTGACGATCGTGCACGGCAATCACGACCGAGAGTTCCACTGGGATCGCGTGAAGGCCGATCTCCGGCGGCTGCTCCTTTCCGCGCTGGTCTCCTCGCGCGGGGAGGCCGCGAGCGATGCCGCCTTTCACGAGCGGATCCGGTTCTCGTCGTGGTTCTTCTGGGTCGAGGACGTCGCGTACATCGAGCACGGTCATCAGTACGACTCCTTCTGCATGACCGAGCACGTGATGGCTCCTCTGTCTCCGGCCGACAACCGCAGGCTGTCCTCCGGATTCAGCGACGTGCTGCTCCGGTTCGTGGTGCATCCCATCCTGGCAATCCGTTCGTGCGACCACGATCGGATGGGGCTCGTCGACTACATCACGCTCGCGGCACGGCTCGGGCTTCGTGGGGGCGTCGATCTCGCGAGCCGCTTCGTGATGGCCACCGTCGAGCTCTTTCGTCTCCGGCGGCTCTATTCGAGTGACGCGGCCGCCTTCCTTCGCGTCGAGCACGAGCGCAGGCTGTCGGATTTCGCGGAAGCGATGCGCATCGATCTGAAGCGCCTCCGCGCGCTGGTCGAGCTGCAGGCCCGCCCGGTGACGCGGACGATCCGGGGCATCCTGGCAAGCGTGCTCCTCGACGAGCTCTTGCTCGCGGTGCTGTCGGTCACGCTGCTCTGCGTTCTCGGCGCGCTCGCCTTCTGGGCGCATTCCCTGGCGTGGGCGTGCGCCCTCGTCCCTCCTGTGTGGTGGCTCGGGCACCGGTACCTGAGCCGGACGCGAAGCGTCGATCCCCAGGAAGAGCTGTCGGCCCGCGCGCGTCCACTGGCGCGACTGTTCCCCGCAGCGTTCGTCGTCATGGGGCACACCCACGTCCCCGTTCGCGTCGAGCTCGACGCGGGTGGCGCCACCTACGTGAACACGGGTTCCTGGGCCGAGTCCGAGGGCGCGGCGCCCGACGCCCCGTTCGTCCACCGCGCCGCCCGGACGCACCTGGTGATCCGTGCTCGTGGCACGGCTTCCGAGGCCGAGCTGCTCTCATGGGACTCGAAGGACGGCCCGAAGCGCTTTGCGCCTGCGTGAAACGGTGCGCGTACGCCGAGGGGGCTCGCGCGGGGAATGGGTAAGGGGATGTGTGATTGTCGATGACGTCGTCTCGCCGGCCGTTGCGCTCGTTGGATGCTGTCGGACGTGTCGGGCGGTGATATCTTTTCGAATTGGTGCCGAAGGCGTCGGATTCACGTCCGGATGGTTCGAGCGCGACCGACGCGCGGGAGATCGTCATCCCCCACGAGCGCGACATTCGCCCGGTCACCGCGATCAGGAACGTCGTGATCCAGTCGTCGCTCGCTCAGCTTCAGGGGGCCGGCTACTACGCCCGATACCTCAGGCTGATGGACCCGAAGGTGCTCGAGGAGCTGACGTCGAGCCTGGCGCCCGGCTGGACGCCAATCGAGCTCGCCCACGCCCATTACGGAGCCTGCGACAAGCTCGAGCTGACCCAGGAGGAGCACATGAAGCTCGGGCAGCGGATCGGCAGTCGCTTGCAGGAGACGGCGCTCGTCTCCGGGGCGAAGCGCAACCGCGACGCCGACTTCGACGTGTGGACGGAGTCGGGCGCGCTTCATCGAATGTTCGCGCGCCTGTACCAGGGTGGAAGCTGTCAGATCGTGAAGCTCGGGCCGAAGGACCAGCTGGTCGAGATGCGCTCGTTCTCCCTGAGTCGATATCGCTACTACCGGCACGCGCAGCTCGCGGGAATGGGCGCCGCCTACGAGGCGCTCGGCGTGCGCTTCGAGACACTGAAGATCGCCAGCTACAATCCCGCCCGCGAAGAGGTCACCTTCCGCCTCACGTGGCTGTGAAGCGCGTCTACTCGTAGTAGACGCCGAGCTCGGCGATGCTCGTGAAGTGCGACGTCCCGCCCGGCTTGCCCACGACGCGCACCCCGTCGCACGTGATCTCGTCGAAGGAGAACGTGTACGTCGTGTTCGCCGGGACACTGCCGCCGGTCGGATAGTCCGGCGTCACCTTCGCACGTGTGACGGGGCTCCACGTCTTTCCGGTTCGCACTTCGACGGCGAGCTCTTCGAACCAGCCGCCGTCCGCAGCCTGCGTCCCCGTCGTGTAGCGAACCTCGTCGACCCGGACCATGTGCGGGAACGTATAGCCCCACACGTCTTCGGTCTTCGAGTCGCCGTCGTAGCTGTCCTCCGACTGCCCAACGAGGACCCCGTCGTTCAGGATATCGGCGCGCCCGTGGTGAAGCGACGTGGTGAGCGGAACCGCGCCTTCCGACGTGGTCGCGAGCGAGTCCGGGGCCTTCTGATTTCGTGGGACGGAGGGTGCGTACGGCGTGACGAGCAGCTTTCTCAGGGAGAAGTCGTAGTTCTGCGCGCCCTCCCCCCAGGCGTTCGCTTGCACCCACAGCGACATGCCGTCGTCGCTCACGAATTTCGACGGAATCGTCAGCGCGTACCCGCCGTTCTTCGTGTCGGTCCACGGGAAGACGCCGAAGTCCTTCGTGTAGAAGTGAGTCCACGGGCCCCACGGCGCGGGAGCCTCGTACAGCTCGAAGGTGTACTCGGTCCAGGAGGTGTACAGGTAACGGCGAAGCGGCGCGACGTAGACGACGCCGCCCTGGCCGAGCACCGTCATGTTCTTGAACATGAGCGTCGAATCCAGCGGCGTGACGAAGAGACGACGCGTGTCCTCCAGCACCGGCACTCGAAGCGAGGCGTCGGCTGCCCAGCGCGGCGAACCAGCGGCGGTGAGGCCGCTGAAGAACGCCCACTGAGTGCGGTCCTGAAGCTTGTCGCTCGGAACGCGAGCGAGGTAGAGCGCGGTGGGCGGCGACAGCGAGCTGTTGAACGCCCAGTTGTCGTCCAGACCGTAAGCGTAGACGAAGCCCTGGGGGGCGTGCTCGCCGTCCTTGCCGAAGTCGAGGAACATCACCGTCGTGAAGACGTGATTCGAGAACATCGGCGCGGAGCGATCCCACGTCCACGTACGGCCCTTGTCCACGGAGTGCACAATGGTCGCGGCGGGCGCGTCGTCATACGTGAAGGTCCGTAGATCCTGCACCGCCAGGTACAACTCGCCCTGGACGCAGAGCATGCCGGTCGGTTTTCGGTTGTAGTTTGCGCCGCTCCAGATGCTCGCCACGGCGTCGCCCGAGGCGAGCGTCGTCCCCCGTAGCGGATCCGACGAGTCTCCGGGCCGACCATCGATGCGGCTGACCACGACGTCCGAGGTGACCTGACCGAAGCCGCGTCCGTCTCCATTTGCGGCGTAGAGCGCGCCGTCGTCGGCCCAGCAATTCACCCAGAGATCGCCGTCGCTCGACACATTGATGCTGCTTGCTTCCTCGACGGACACCGTCGAGAAAAAATCGTGCGACGAGGCCGCGCCACCGCCGTCCACTGGCGTCACGGTGGCGGAATCGGCAAGGTTCCCTGCGCCGCCCGTCGAACCGCCGGCCGCGTTGACCGACGAACCGCTCGCGATGCCGCCCTCGTCTGGCGAAGAAGTGCCGCCACTCGACGAACGGCCGGCGGTTTCCTGCGCGCTCCCGGCGGCGCTCGTGGCGCCGTTGCTCGTCGAGCCTCCTCGACCGCCGCTACCCGGTGCACCCCCACTGCCGGATGATGGTGACGCCGAGCCGGCCGCTCCCGCGTCGTGTCCGCCACGAGCGGTCACGGAGCTGCACCCGTGAAGCGTCGCCGCCGTCGCGATGACCGCCCCGACGAGCAACCTGGCTGAAAATGCAGCGAACAGCGCTTGGATCCTCGGACTTCCCGTCTCTTTCCTACAGCGAACGACCGTCGAACACCATTGTCAGCCCGGGGAAACGTCCGAGTGGGAGCCAGGTCGACATTTGAACTACAG
>CAYUAW010000426.1:0-6438 GCA_964442485.1 uncultured Polyangiaceae bacterium | reverse complement strand
CGGCCTGCCGACGACCTCGGCGAGGTGCTCGGCGACGACGCGCACCGCGGGGCGCGCTGCCGCGTCGGGGTGCACCGCGAGGTAGAGCGGCCGGGGCGGGATCTGCGGCAGGTCGAAGAGCCGCACGAGGCCGAGCTCCGTCTCCGCGGCGTGTCCCGCGATGACGGTGACGCCGACGCCGTGGACGGCGGCGGCGAGGAGGGCGATCATGCTGTTCGAGCGGAGCACGACGCGAACACCGGGACGGCTCTCGAGCCACCGCGTCTCCGGAAGCGTCGCGAGCTCGCCGGAGTGGAGGAGAACGTCGTGTCCCTCGAGCTCGCGCTCGCTGCGCGGCCGCCCGCGGCGGCTCACGTAAGGCTCGCCGGCGACCACGGCGAACGGCAGCCGGGCGACCCTGCGCACGCGAAGGCTCGGCTGGTCCACGCGGGTCACCCGGAGCGCGAGGTCCGCTTCACCGCGTGTCAGGTCGAGCACGCGGTTCGCGCCGAGCAGCTCGAGCTCCAGGCCGGGATGCGCGATCGTGAGCTCGAGCAGGCCCCTCTGCACGAGCATCGCCGCAAGGGCCTCGGTCGTCGCGATGCGCACGAGGCCGCGCACGGCGCCACCGTCGCCCTCGGTCGCCGACCGCTCGAGTGCGCGGGCCTCGCCGGCCATGCGCTCTGCGTGCTCGAAGAGCCGATCGCCGGCGCGTGACAGCCGCAGGCCTTCGCGCGTGCGCAGGAAGAGCCGCGCGCCGATCGCGCGCTCGAGCGCCGCGATGCGACGGCTCGCTGTCGACCGATCGACGCCCGCGTCGCGCGCACCGCGGGCCAGGCTGGCCGCGCGCGCGACCGAGCCGAAGACGCGCACGTCGTCCCAGTCGACAGAGGCCGTGCGAGGGCCATTTCGAGGCATGTGCGCATTCTTGCACTCACAGTGTGCAATTCTGCAACCTTCCGCGGGTGGCTCGCCGAACGCATGCTCGGGACATGGAAACGTATCGCGCCATCATGGTGACGGGCCGGGGCGGCCCGGAGGTTCTCGAGACGGTCACGCTGCCGCTGCGAGCACCGGGCCCGGGTGAGGTGCGCCTCGCCGTACGCGCCACGGGCGCGGGCGGCACGGACTTGACCATGCGGCGCGGGCGCTACGCCTTTGCGCCGCCCTACCCCTTCGTGCCGGGCTACGAGGCGCTCGGCGACGTGGAGGCGCTGGGAGCAGGCGTCGAGGGCGTGCACGTCGGCGACCGCGTCGCGGCGCTGGTCGTTCACGGCGGCTACGCGGAGAAGATCGTGCTGCCCGCGTCTGCCGTCGTAGGCGTCCCGGCCGGGCTCGACGACGGGGAAGCCGTCGCCCTCATCCTGAACTACGTCACCGCGTACCAGGCGATTCACCGGAGCGCCGGCGTGAAGCGCGGGCAGACGGCGCTCGTGACCGGAGCGAGCGGTGGCGTGGGGACGGCGCTCCTCGAGCTCCTCCGGCTCGAAGGGGTTCGTACCATCGGCGCTGCATCGCCCGGGCGCCAAGGCATCGTGCGCGAGCTCGGAGCGACACCCATCGACAGCCGCGGGGCGCCCATCGGCGAAAGCGTACGTCGGCTCGTCCCCGACGGCGTGGACGTCGCCTTCGACACCCTGGGCGGAGGCTTCGTCACCGAATGCGTGCGCGCCGCGCGACGCGGCGGCACCGTCGTGGGCATCGGCTTCTCCGGGACGACCCGCAACGGCGTCCCTCGCCGGTTCGGGGTCCTCCACACCCTGATGTCGGTGTTCGTCGGTGCACGTCTCCGCGGGCGCCGCGGCACGTTCTACGGCATCACCTACTCTTATCGAAAGAACCCAGGACCCTTCCGGGAGGACCTCGCAGCCCTCTTTTCCCTGCTCGCGGAGCACAAGATCGCCCCGCGCCTCGCCGCCCGCCTCCCGCTCCTCGCCGCCCGCGAGGCGAGCGAGCTGCTCGAACGCGGCGGCGTGGAGGGAAAAATCGTGCATCTGGCGTGAGCCGGTCGAGCCGTCGTTCCGCGCGCGAAGCCGTAGGCGCGCGGCCGGGGGTCTGCTCTAATCGGCCACTATGCGCCTCGCGCGCCTGATAATTCCGGAGCTGAAGACGCTGCTCGCGGAGCACCCGGAAGAGGTTCGGGAGGTTCTCGACGAGATCCACCCCGAGGATCTCGCCGACGTCATCGGCGAGCTCGACGACAAGCAGGCCGCCGAGCTCATCACGCATCTGCCGACCGAGTACGCGGCGCAGGTCTTCGGCCGGCTTGGCGACTCGCAGCAGGAAGCCCTGGCCGGCGAGATCGGCGTCGACAGCACCGCGCGTCTCGCCATCGAGATGGACTCCGACGAGCGCGCGGACTTCTTCAGCCAGCTCCCGCCCGAGATCGGCGCCGACCTGCTCCAGGAGATCGAGCGCGTCGATCCGGAGGTCGCGGAGAACGTCGAGTCCCTCACCAAGTGGCCCGACACCTCCGCCGGCGGATTGATGACGACCGATTTCATCTCCATCTCGCCGAACCTTCTCATCCAGGACGCGATCGACGAGCTCAGGCGCCGGGCGGGAGAAGCGGAGACGGTTGACGTCCTCTTCGCGGTGAGTGCCGACAACCACCTGCAAGGGATCCTGCCCCTCCGGCAGATGCTCATCGCCGAGCCGCGCGAACGAATTCGCGACGTGATGATCCACAACATCATCTCCGTGAAGCCAGACCTTCACCAGGAAGAGGTCGCCCGCACGCTCGCGAAGTACGACTTCAACGTCATCCCCGTGGTGAGCGACACGGGGCTCTTGCTCGGTGTCATCACCGCCGACGACGTGCTCGACGTCCTGACGGAAGAGCAGACGGAGGACGTCCAGAAGATGGCGGGCGTCGGGCCTATCCGCGACGGCTACTTCGACACGACGTCGTCGATGATGTTCCGCAAGCGAGCGCCGTGGCTCATCGTGCTTTTCATCGGAGAATTTTTCAGCGGCAGTGCGATGCGTGCGAACGACAAGGTGCTCGCGGCGATCGGGCATCTGAGCTTCTACATCCCGCTCCTGGCCTCGGCCGGCGGCAACTCCGGGTCGCAATCGTCGACGCTCGTCATCCGGGGGCTCGCCACCGGAGACATTCGCTCGCCGGACTGGCTCAAGGTGTTCTGGCGCGAGCTGTTTCAGGGAGTGACACTGGGCCTCACCCTCGCGTTCTTCGGTTTCATCCGCGCCTGGTCGTCCGGTGACACGGGCAAGTTCGCGGTGCTCATCTCCACCACGGTCGTCGGCCTGGTGATCATCGGCTGCGTCATCGGGGCGATGTTGCCCATCCTGCTCCACAGCCTGAAGCAGGACCCCGCCACCACGTCGACGCCGTTCATTGCAACCCTCATCGACGCGCTGGGGATCCTGCTCTACATGGCGCTGGCTCGGTGGATCCTGGCCGACGTTTTGGCTCGCGCCCACGGAGCCAGTTGACTTCCCCGGCCGCGAAGAGAAATCTGACGGTAGTGAGATGGCCAAGCTGAGCTCCGCGATCGTGCAGCGCAAGCTCGCGACGCTCAGAGACGTGGAAGAGGCGCTTGCGCGCCAGGTTCTCTACGGCGGAGACCTCGCGACCAACCTGCTCGAGCAGGCACCGGGGATGGACGAGCGTGCGCTCACTGCGCTGCTCGCCGAGACCCAGGCGCTGCCACCGGCGCCGGCCGGGCAGCTCCCGCGGAGCTCCGCCGATGCGCTCGCGTTGCTCCCGGGAGATCTCGCGCTGCGGCACGGCGTCTATCCGCTGGAGAAGGCCGGCGGCAAGCTCGTCGTCGCGGTGAGCGAGCCGATGAAGCCCGACGTGGAGCAGGATCTCGCGTTCAGCCTGGGTCTCGCCATCGTGCAGCGAGTGGCGCCGCTGGTCCGCGTGAAGGAAGCGATCTGCAGGGACTACGGGCTGCCGCTCGACCGCCGGAGCCATCGCGTGCTCGCGAAGCTCGAGGGACGACCGGATCCGAGCCCGAGCCTCACTCCCGCACCGCTCACGGGGATGCCGGAGATCGGCTCCTTGCCGCGCCCGCCGTCGATACCACCGCTCGGGCTCCTGGCGCCGACCGACATGACGCCGCTCTATCCCGGCACCGCGGAGCTCGGAAAGATCCCCGCGCTGAGGCCCCTGCCTCAGGTGACCATCCGCGACCCGGAGCCCGAAACGCCGACCGCGATGCGCGTCGGGGTTTCGATTCACGAGCGCCTCACGTCGCCGGCGCCTCCCGAGGCCGCGCTCGCGCCGCTCCCGACCCTGCGCGCCGAGGCGAGCGCGCTGGCGGTGCCACCGCTGCGCGTCGCACAGGACGCGCCGCCACCGCAGATCGCGACGGAGCGGCGGCCGCGACGGTCGAGCCCACCGCCCGCGTCCACGCCACCGCCGTCGCGCCGCAGCGGAGCCTCGGCGCGAGCTGCCGTCCCTCGGGCGGATCTCGGCGCGTGGAGCGCGGAGAACAAGCAGGCCGAGCGACGCCCGCGAACGCGCCATCGGGGCCCGTACACGGCCGCCGCCGCCGAAGAGGACCTGCTCAACGCAGACTCGCGCGACACGGTGCTCACCGCGCTGTTCGATTTCGCGTGTCAGTACTTCGAGTACTCTGCCCTCTTCGCCGTGCACGGCGATCTGGCGGAGGGGCGCAGCGCCAATGGCCCTGGCGCGGATCACGCGAAGATCACCGGCATCGGAGTGCCGCTCGACATGCCGGGCGCGCTCGCCACGGCTCGCAAGGAAGGGCATTTTTGCATCCAGGCGCTCGCGAAGGACGGGCTCGACGCGCAGCTCGCGCGCGACCTCGAGCGAACGCACGGCAACAGGGTGCTGCTCCTGCCCATCCTGGTGCGCGGCCGCTGCGTGCTCATCTTCTACGGCGACGACGGAGACGACGACGTCGACCTCTCGCTCATCGGTGACGTGCTCGCGTTCGCGCCGCTCGTCGCGAGCGCGCTGGAGAACGTCATCCGCAAGAAGAAGGCGTCGCTCCGCCAGGGAGCCGGCCTGCCGCCCTCCGCCAGCATGGGTCCGTCGCCAAGAACGCGCGTCGTGCTGCCGACCCGCGAGGAGCGGCGCGAAGCGCTGGCTGCGGCGCTCGAGACGACCCTGCGACGCGCCTCGTCGCGGCCGCCGAGCCGCTCGAGCCGCCCTCCGCCCGTCCCTGCGCGGACCCGCTCCGCGCCTCCGTCGAGGCCGGGGTCCGCGCGTCCCCACGCCGATACGCCTCGCAGCGAGACGGGCGCGGAACCCGCGACGCCCGAGCACGTCGCGCCAAGGGCGGCAGAGAACGACGACGACGTGCCCGATCGCCCCAGCACGAACCCCGCGATCCCGTCGGCGCGCGCGGCCTCGGTGGGGCCTCCCGAGCCCGACGAGGAGGGACGAGCCCTCACCCCCGCTCAGGGGACGCCGGTCCTCCGCTCGGTGCCGGCGCCGGCGGCGCGGCAGACGCCATCGGACGAGGCTCCCTCCACGACCACCGAGGAGGACGAGGCCGAGCCCGAATCGATTGACGAATACGCCGAGCCAGTCGACGACTCTCCGGAGATCTCCGTCGGGGCGGCGGAGGTCGAGTGGTCCCCGGAGCTCGAAGGCCACTCCGCGGCGCGACCACCGGCCTTGCCGGATTCGCAGATCGTCGTCCCCGCCAAGCGGCCGCACAAGGCGCACAGCTCGGAAGAGCTCCGCTTGCCGAGCATCATCGTGAACATCGACCAGGACATCGAGACCCTGGTGCGTCGGCTCCTCGAGGGCGACGACAAGGTGATCGATCGTCTCGCTGCGCTCGGTGCTTCCGCCGCCTCCTACCTGGTCTCCAGGTTTCCCGGTCCGATCCGCGAGGCAGACCGCCTGTCGGCGCCGGAGCCCGCATCGCTCAGAGGGCCAGTCCTGCGGGCGCTGGCGCGCATCGGGCTGCCGGCAGCCCCCTTTCTCGCCGTGCGGAGCAACGATCGCGATCCGAGCGTGCGTGCCTGGGCGACCGCGTTGCTCGGCGAGATCCCTTCCGTCGAGTCGGCCACTGCAGTGAGCCGGCGCGTGGCGGATGGAGCGGCCGAGGTCCGACGCGCGGCGCTCGAGGCGGGTCGCCTCCTGCAGACCAACGACGACGCGCGGACCGCGCTCCGCGACAAGGTCCTCTCCATCGCCGAGAGCACGTCCCCGCTGGAGAGCCGGGTCGCCGCCATAGAGGCGCTCGCCCACTTCCGTGACGGCCGCGCCACGCCGCGCCTCGTCCGGCTTCTCGCGAACAACGACGAGGTCGGGCAATCCGCCGAGTGGGCGCTCGGCGTCCTCACACGCCAGGCCTTCGGTCGCGACAGCGCCCAGTGGGACGCCTGGTGGAAGGAGAAGGGCGGTCAGCACCGCATCGAGTGGCTGATCGATTCGCTGAACCACGACGACGCCGAGATCCGGCGCGCCGCCGGCGAGGAGCTGAAGGGCCTCACGAAGGAGTACTTCGG
>CAYUAW010000425.1:0-6439 GCA_964442485.1 uncultured Polyangiaceae bacterium | reverse complement strand
TGTGCTGGGCGTTTCAGTGGGGGCAGGCGCGGTTGCGGGGACGCGCGGGGCCGCTCCGCGGAACCTCGCGGCGCGCCTCGCTGGATGTCGCGCTCGTTCCCTTGTGGCCTCCCCCCAATCCGAAATGATTCGTCGATGTTACTGCGTGAGCTCGCGCTGCTGGCGAGCCCTCACGCTGCCGACGTCGGGACGTCCTTCGCGTCGAGGACGCCGGTGAGGGCCTGGATCATCTTCGGGACGTCGCTCGCGGCGGTGACCTCGCGGCAGGAGTGCATGCTGAGCATGGGGTTGCCGACGTCGACGGTGCGCATGCCGAGGCGCGCGGCGGCGATGGGGCCGATGGTCGAGCCGCAGCGCATGTCGTTGCGCGCGGAGAAGCGCTGCGCCGGGAAGCCGTGCTCGCGGCACGAGCGCTCGAAGAGCGCGGCGCCCGGTGCGTCGGTCGCGTAGGACTGGCTCGCGTTCACCTTCACCACGGGGCCGCCCCCGAGGCGCGGCGCGTTCTGGGGGTCGTGCTTGTCGGCGTGGTTCGGGTGGATGGCGTGGGCCATGTCCGCGGACACGAGGAGCGAGCGCGCGAACGCCCGCGCCGCCGCGTCGCTGCCCGCGCCCGACATGCCTTCCGCGACGCGGGAGAGCACGCTGCGGAGGAACAGGCTGCCCGCGCCGGCGGCGCTCTGACTGCCCACCTCTTCGTGATCGTAGAGGACGATGCCGCGCGTTGCGTCGCTCGCCGGCGCGCGGGAGAGCAGCGCGCTGACGGCTGCGTGGCACGACGCGAGGTTGTCGAGACGGCCCGAGGTGATGAGCTCGCCGTTGACGCCCGCGCTCGCCGCGCCCTGCACGTCGTAGGTCATCAGATCGAACGCGACGACGGCGTCGCGGAGCACGGTGCCCTCGCCGCGGGCGGAGAGCTCCGCGGCGATGAGGGCTTCGACCCCGCCGGCGTCGTCGTCGCCTAGGGACAGTGTCGGAAGAAGGTGCTGCTGTGGGTTGAGCCGAAGGCCGTCCGTCGCCAGCGTCGGGCTCAGGTGGATGGCGAGGCTCGAGATCCGACAAATGGGGCGGTCGAACCGGACCAGGTGCGTCGAGCCGTCGAGCAGCGTCACGCGGCCCGCGAGCGACAGATCGCGATCGAGCCAGGTGTGCATCAGCGGGCTGCCGTAGAGCTCGACCGCGAGCTGCCGGTGGCCATGGGCGCGCGATTCGCTGCGCGGCTTGGCGCGGAAGTTCGGCGAATCCGTGTGAGCTGCCGCAAGCCGGAACCCGGCCCTGGAGGGAGGCGCGGCTCCGAGGGCGAGGGCCACCACCGTGCCGCCGCCGCGCACGACGTAGCGGAGATCGCCCGGCGCGAGCTTCCATTCGTCGCGCTCGTCGAGCTCGGCGAACCCCGCCCCGCGGAGCCTCCGGACCACCTCCTCCACGGCGTGGTAGGGCGTCGGCGACGCGTCCAGGAATCGCATCAGGTCGAGGGCCGCTTCGCGCCCGCTTTGCTCGATCATCGCCGGGACTATACTGCGCGCCGACCATGTTGACCGCCGATGTGCGCGTCGAAGAGTTCGACGTAACCGACTGGCTCGCCCTGACCGGGTTGCTCGCCCGCGCGCCGTCCCCGCGGGGGCGTTCGGGTGGGCTCTTCGTCGTCCTGGACCAGGGCCGCGTCGCGAAGGCGTGGTCCACGGTGAAAGGACGGCTGGCCCCGGGCGACGCCGTGCTCTCGGGGCCGCTCGCCGACGCCGCAGAGCGGCACGGCGCGAGGTGGGCGGCGCGGCTCGAGCGCCGCGTCGTGCCGCACGTGGTCGACGGCTTCGCCGTGACCCTCACGCCGGGAGACGACATGTTCGCGCAGGCGATGAAGTTCGTGGAAGTCCTCCGCGAGCTGTCCGAAGCAGGCGCGGTCGAGACGTACCCGCGCGACTTTCGCCGGCTGCACGCGAAGGAACGGTTGCTGCGCCGCCTCGTCGACGTCCTCTGTCCCGTGGGCAAGACGTTGCTCTTCGGCGCGTTCGACCGCGGGTCGGTGAGCACGTCCGTCGCCCTCCACCGGCGAAAGGACGGCTTCGACCGCGTCGTGGGTCCCGCGACGGTTCGCAGGGAGATGGGGCTCGTCTCCGGAGACTTTTCCCGCGACGCGCGCGGCCTCGCTCGCGCCGTCGAGCTCTCCGTCGGGCCGCTCGCGCTCGGCTGCTTCGCGGAGGTACACGTGTTTCACCGGCTCCTCGCGGACGCGACACCGGGTGCGTGGGCCAGCGCCGTTGCGGCACGCGAGGTCGTCTTTCATCCGCTCGCCCCCGCCCTGGCGATTCCGCTCGGTGTGGACGTCGGGCGCGCGGCCGTCGCCGTCGCTCGCGACTGGGCGGGCCGGCTGGGCGTCTCCTCGCTGTTCGGTGATGCGAGTCCCCTCCGGCCGGCGCTCGACCGTGTTCGCGATCTCTCGGGCAGCGCGGAGATCGAGCGACGGCTGGGCTTCGATCCGGTCGCCATGCTGTCCGAGCTTTTCGGACAAAATCGCTAGGCCGTGCCTTTACCCGCGCCCCTCCGCACGGGATATTCGAGAAAGATGGCAACCGGGCGAATCGCGCGACGCCTGGCGGCGGCGGTCGCCTTGACGGCTCTCGTGCAGGGGCTGCTCGCCGCGTACTTCACCGAGAAGCTCCTCTACAAGGACGACTACGTCCGCGACGAGATCGGGAGCCACCTGGACGAGGCCCTCGGCCTGTACCAGGAGCTCGCGCGCGCCGAGAAGAGCGCCATGCGAAGCGAGGCCACCACCATCGCGGGGCGGCGCGATCTGCTGGCGGCCACCACGGGCAAGGATCCCGCGGCGCTTCACCAGGTCCTCGCCGAGGTGTTGCCGAAGTACCCGGGGCTCGTGTCGCTCTCCGTGGTCCGCGGCGATCAGCGGATCGGCTTCGTGGATCGCGGCCGGCCCGTGGACGAGGCGAAGGAGAACTCGCTGGAGGTCCGGCGCCTTCTCGGGCGAGACGCGGAGGACGACGACGGCGACGACGACGACGCGGCGGCGCTCGTCGCAGTCTTCGCTGCCGACAAGGCGCACACCGACGGCCTCGAGCGGATGAGTAAATTCGTCGACATGTACGACCAGATCGCCGCGCGCAGGAAGAGCGACCTGGAGACGTACTCGCAGATCTTCAAGGCGTCGCTCTTCCTGGCGATCATCGCGTCCATCGGCGTCGGCATCCTGCTCGCTCGCAACGTCACGACGCGCATCGTCCGTCTGGCGGACGCGACGCGGCGGGTAGGCGCCGGTGATTTGACAACCAGGGTGGCCGAAACCGGCGACGACGAGGTCGGCGATCTGGCTCGCGCTTTCAACCGCATGCTCGCGGAGGTGGAGACGACCCGGGCGCGCATCGAGTATCTGCAGCGCATCGGTGCCTGGCAGGAGATGGCGCGGCGCCTGGCGCACGAGATCAAGAACCCGCTCACCCCCATCCAGCTCGCCGTGGAAGAGGTGCACGAGCGCTACGGTGGGGAGGACCAGTCGTACAGGAAGCTCCTCGACGCGACGCTCGAGGTGGTGGAGGCGGAGGTGGGGACGCTCCGGCGCCTGGTCGGCGAATTCTCGGACTTCGCGAGGCTGCCCCAGGCCATCCTCGCGCCCGGCGATCTCGCGGCGTTCCTGCGGGAGCAGGCGGTCCAGGCGCTCTTCACCGAGGAGTCCGCGGAAGACGCGGAGGGCGCGCCCGCCCCGCGCATCACCGTCGCCTTCGACATCCCGGAGCAGGAGGCCAAGGCGAACCTCGACAAACAGATGCTGCGACGCGCGCTCATCAACCTGGTCAGGAACTCCGCGCAGGCCATTCGCGACCAGTCGCGCACCGAGGGCAAGGTCCGCATCTCGCTCCACCGTACCGGCGATTTCTGGGCCATCGACGTGGACGACGATGGCCCGGGCATCCCGGTCGAGAGCCGCGAGCGGATCTTCGATCCCTACGTGACGACCAAGCACGACGGCACCGGGCTCGGCCTGGCCATCGTGAAGAAGGTCGTGGTCGAGCACGGAGGCATCATCACCGCGCTCGAGAGCCCTCTCGGCGGCGCGCGTGTACGCGTCACGATTCCATCGGGCGGCACGGCGCCCGCTGCTGCGGTCATGGAGGCGGAGAACGCGGCGGCCGAAGCCGGCCGGCCTCCGGATGCTCCGGCGCACCAGGAGAGCGCATGACGGAGAACGTAAAGACGGCAACGCCGGGCCAGGCCACGATGGTGATCGGCGCGGTCCTCGCGCTCTCCATCGTGCTCGGCTACGCGATCCTGCCGCTCTTCAATACACCGAGGTCGAAGCTGGTGGGGCTCCCGGCAGCGGGCTTCACGCTCCCGGTGATGAGCGGCGGCGAGCCGGGCAGCCGGGTGCGTCTACAGGATCTTCGCGGGAAGGTCGTCGTGCTGGATTTCTGGGCGAGCTGGTGCGCGCCGTGCCGCGCGGAAGCGCCCATCATCGACCGCGTCGCACGGCGCCACGACGGCAAGGGAGTCGTCGTCCTGGGCGTCACGACCAGCGACGACGACTGGCCCCGCGCCGTGCAGTTCGCGACGAGCCATCAGCTCGGGTACACCACCGTGTTCGATGAAGGCGATCATGTCGCCAACGCGTTTCTCGTGCGTGAACTTCCGACGCTGGTGGTCATAGACAAGGACGGAATTGTATCCGCCGTGCGACCGCGCATGGTTCACGAGGACGAGCTCGAGGCGCTCGTGTCGGCAGCAGGCAAGGTGAACGGTACGTGATCCGCGGCATGGCTGCGGCTCCCGTGGCGTGTTAGGGATCGGGCTCGAGATGACGGCCGACGGTGCGGACTTCGAGGAGTACTGGGGCAAGTTCGTGCGCGCGCACGCCGCGCCGAGCATGAGGCGTCTGTCGTTCGTCGCCATGAGCGCGGGGCTCGGCGCAGCAACGGCGTTCCTGTTCACGCGCAGGGCTCTCTTCCTGGCGCTCGCTCCCGTCGTCGCGTTCGCTCCGACGTGGCTCGCTCGCAAGTTGGCCGGAGAGGATTCGTTCCTCGGCGCGGAGCATCCGCTCTTCTTCGCCGCCGCCAGCTTCAAGATGTGGCGCATGACCCTCTCCGGCGCGATGGACGCGGAGGTTGGGCGCTTCACCGCGGACCGAGCACCCTTCGAGCACGGGCGAGTCGAAGAGGAAGCGTACGACGAAGGCATCCCGCGCCCGAACATGGTCACGGACCACACCCTGCATTGAGCGTGGTATGGTCGTTCCCGCTCGGAAACGGCCCATGGATCACCTCTACGCGCTCATCATGGCGGGCGGCAGCGGCACCCGCTTCTGGCCGGCGTCGCGACGCTTGCGCCCGAAGCAGCTCTTGCCGATCGCGCCCGGCTCCGACGACAGCCTGCTCGTCAGTACCATCCGGCGCATCGAGCCGCTGTGCCCTGCGGAGCGCATCCTCATCGTGACCGGCGATCACCTGCTCGCGGCGACCCGCGACGCAGTGGCGGCGTTTCCGGGGGTCACGGTCGTCGCCGAGCCGGTTCCGCGCAATACGGCGCCCTGTATCGGCTGGGGCGCGGCCATCGCGCTGCGGCGTGACCCAGCGGCCGTGGTGATGGCGCTTCCGAGCGATCATCACGTCCGCGACGAGGGGGCGTTCCGCGAAGCCGTGAACCGCGCCGTGCGGTCCGCGGAGACTGGACCCATCACGACGATCGGCATCGCGCCGAGCCGGCCCGAGACTGGCTTCGGCCACATCGAGGCGAGCGACGAGATCTCACCCGGCGTGCGCCGTGCGGTGCGCTTCGTGGAGAAGCCGGATCGCGCGCGCGCCGAGGAGTACGTGCGGAGCGGCCGCTACTTCTGGAACAGCGGGATGTTCTTCTTCCGCGCGAGCGCGATGATGGAAGCCATCGCGGAGTTCTTGCCGGACCTCGGCGCAGGGCTCGGCCGTATCGAGGCCGCTGCCCGGAGGGGCGCAGAGGCAGAGGCGGCCGAGACGCGCGCCGTGTTCCCGACCCTGCCCAACATCAGCATCGACTACGGCGTGATGGAGAAGGTGCCGCTCCTTCACATCGTACCCGCGGAGTTCGGCTGGAGCGATGTCGGGAGCTGGCTGGCGGCGTGGGAGCTCGGCAAGAAGGACGAGCACGGCAACGTCGCGGACGCGGACGCCGTGCTCGTCGACTCCGCCGGCACGCTGGTGCAGGACCTCGGCAAGGGACACAAGAAGGCCATCGCGCTCGTCGGCGTGAACGACGTGTTCGTCATCGAGACCGACGACGCGCTGCTCGTGATAGCGAAGGACCGCGCGCAGGACGTGCGCAAGGTCGTCGAGGAGCTGGAGCGAAGGGGCGCAAAGGACAAGCTCTGAGCCGATGAGCGCGAAGCCGAAACGCGCCCGCACCCTGCGCCGCGAAACCGCGCGCGCCGCCTCGAACCTGGCGCGCGACCGCGAGAAGCTTTTCC
>CAYUAW010000424.1:0-6467 GCA_964442485.1 uncultured Polyangiaceae bacterium | reverse complement strand
GGGTTCATGTAAGGGTCCTTCGCGAAGCGCTGATAGGCGGCGAGTGACGCGGGAGACGAGTTGATCTGCCAGCTTCGTTCCTTGTGCACGTCGAACCACGCGAGCGCCTTGATCAACGGAAAGTCGCTCTTCAAGGTCGGGATCATGGCGTCGATCCACATGCCCTTGTCGCCGCCGTTCTCGTCGGAGGCCATCTCTCCGATGAGGATCGGCTTCCCCTTGCCGGCGAGGATCGGGTAGATGCGCGCGAACACGTCGTGAAAGCTCTGCCAGGAGAAGCCCTGGCCGCTTCCCCAGTTGTAACCGTCGACGCCGGTCCAGTCGACGTAGCCGTCCCCCGGGTAGTGGTCGAGCGTGTGCTTGTTGCTGCCGTCGACGTCGGTGACGTTCGGGCACCAGGCCCACACCACGTTCGTCGCTCCGGCGGCCACGAAGAGATCGTGAATGTGACGGTAGCCCGACACGTAGAGCGGCGCGTCGTTGCCGCTCCAGGCCTCGTCGCCGTTCATCTCGGCGGCGAAATCCAGGAAGAAGGGGCTTCCCACGCCCTTCGCGCCGCTCGCCTGCGTCATCAGCATCGAATCGAGCTTGCCGCTCACGATGTCGTTGAAGTCGATCCCGTCCGGCTCCCAGCTGATGAGCGCGATCTTTCCGCTCGATGCGTCGCTCTTCGCGACGCTCGAGAAGTCGTCCCCCACGGCGACGTACGTCAGATGGATGGCCGGCTTGCGCCCGATGCGCGCCTCGGTATCGGCGACCGAGCCGTCGCCGTAGTACTCGCCGAGCAGTGCGCCCTGGGCGGGCGCAAGCTTCGCGCTCGGGGCGCCTGCGCCGCCGCTGCCGCCGACTGCGCTGCCGCCGCTGCTCGTTCCGGCCGTGCCGGCGTTGCCCGTGCCGCCCGTCGTGCTCGCGCCGCCCGCACTCGTTGCCGTCCCGCCGTTTCCGGTCCTCGAACCGGCCACACCTGGCGCTCCGCCCGACGTTGCGCCGCCGGCACCGGGAGTCGCGCCTCCGGCAGAGACGTTGACGTCGCGTCCGCCCGAGCCGTTCACGTTGCCGGCTGCGTTCGCGCCGGCGTTGCCGCTCCCGGCGACTCCGCCGGCCTCGGTGCCGCCCCCCGCGCCGGGTGCGGTGCTTGCCCCCGTGTCGCTGGCCGCACACGCGGCGCCGAGCGCCAGGGCCATGACCGACGCACCGAGGAAGGATGTGACTGGAAGTTTGCCGCCGGGATGCGCCTTCATCGTGATGCGGGGTTAGAGTCCGGCGCTCGCCCGTCCCATCTGGAAATCGACGGTGGTTTCACGCGGCGCCGTCTTGCCGCAGGCCCGGCGCGCCGCCGCACCGGGCAGCAGCGCGCCTGACGACGTCGGCGCTTACCTGGAGGCTCCGTCGAGCCGGCCGTCCTCGTCGCGATCGATGCCCGAGCGGACGCCTTCACCCACGGGCACCGCGGTGAACGTCACCCGGCTGCGTTCGACGCGCGCGAGCGACACCATGACGCCGTCGTCCCGCTCGAAGAGGCCCGCGGAGAAGACGTAGCCGTGGTTACTGGTGTGCGCCACCAGGTCGCAATTGCCGGCGCTGGCCTGCGCGATCAGGAGATCCACCCGCGCCCGCGCTGCCGCCGTCGAATCGTCGTCGATGGTGACCTGCTGTCCGACGATGGGCTTCTCGTTGCTTTCGAAGGCGAACACGAAGTCTTCCATGTCGGCCTTGTCGTCGAGGCCCTTCGCGTGACACGCCTTCGTGCCGTTCGGCAAGATCTCCTCGAGTGTCGCTCCCCACAGCGCGCAGCCCCTGACCGTGCTGAGCAACGAAGCGCACCCGGTGCCTGTGTGCAGGTCGAAGCAGCCGAGCGACTGGAGCGTCGCGACGGGCGGCAGCGACGGGCACGCGAGAAGGGGCAGACTGAGCTGTCCAGCGGCGCCCTGGGCCGAGAAGCGCTGGAACACGGAGCCCGGGTTGCTCGCTGGCAGCGCGCCGATGAAGGCCGTGATGGCCAGCAGGGCAGCTGCCCGATCAGCGGGTGTGCTCGCCGGATTGGTAAAGGTGAGCACGTTCTGACGGAGCTGCTGCACGACGTCGGGCGTGCCGAGGGCCGCGAGGAACGCGGTGTTCAGCGTCCCGAGCTGGGTGCCGTAGCAGGTCGTGGTGTCAGCCGGCAGGGTCGTCTCGAAGCCTGCGCGGTTGTCGTTGATGAGCGGGAAGCCCGGCGCCGGCGCCCGCGCGAACCCGGAGGATGAGAAGAAGTGGAAGACGGTGTCTTCCTCGCCGGCGTGCGTGAAGCCGAAGCCGCGGATCTGATCGCCGGTCCGCGCATTCTGTTCGGCGAGCAGGCCGCCGCTGCGTGGGCCGAAGATCGAATCGGCGAGGTTCGTGAGGCCGAGGCCGCGGCGAGTCTGGACCGACCCGAACATGCCGACCTTCTGGTACACGTTCCTGAGGTGCGGGATCTTGAGGACGTGGGAGACGTTGTCGTTCGTGTAGAAGCCGCGTGAGCCGAAGAGCCCCGGCTTCGCGACGCCGAACTCGGAGTTCGCCTTCGGGTCCAGCGTGTGACATCCGTTGCAGGTGTCCTGGAAGTCGCTCACGTCGAGCGTGCAGACCGGGTTCGGGGGGCATTCCGCGGGGCGCGGCTCGAGCCCGAGCTGGAACTCCGGAGGGTTGGCGCAGTTGCAGGCGAGGGTCTCGTCCTTGATGTTACGCCCGTCGGCGCACTGGCCCAGCGCAAAGGAGGCGTCGGTGAGCTCGCAGCCGAAGTAGCGGCTCCGGGCGCGCTTCTGGGCGTCCGTCAGCGTGTCGTCGAGGCGACGGTTCGGGTTCGGCGGATACGTCACGTTGAGGATGAAGTCCGTGAAGCTCTGCATGTCCGCGGTGGCGAGCTCGGACGAGCGGCCGTTGAGGGTGACGAACGCCACGTTGAAGGCGTTGAACGCTGCGTTCTCGTCGAAGGCGCCGGTATCGGGCTGCGCGGACACGGGGCTGTTCACACCGCCGCGCCGATCCCCGCGCCAGTGCATCGACGCGTGGTTGGCGAGGCCGCGCAGGGATTGCGTGTTCATGGGGCCCTTCACGGCGAGGAACCGGGAAACCAGCGGCGAGCTGGTGATCTCCGGGTGCGCGAAGAACGGGCCGAGGTTCGGGAAGTCGCGATCGTTCGGCGCGCCGAGATCCCACGACAGGCCGTCGAAGTCGGCGAAGTTGTGGCAGCTCGCGCACGCCGTGTCGCCGTGGCTCGAGGTGTGCCGTGCGTCGTAGAGGAAGTGTCGCCCCTCGACGACGCTGGGGGGCTCCGGATTGAACATCGCCTGACGCTGCACGACGCTGCGCGTGTGCGTGTCGATGACGACGAGCTCGTTCGTGAAGCGGGCGAGCACGTAGACCAGCTCGCGATCTTCGTCGAGCGCGAGGCCCACGGGGCCGCCGGGTACCTCGATGTGGTCGCTCCGGTTCTGCAGCAGACCGGAAGCAGCCTGCTCGATACGGTGCGTGTCGAGCACGGCGACCTTGTCCGAGCCGAGCGCTGCGACGTAGAGATCCTGCGAGTCGAGCAGCCGGCCGCGCCAGTCGTGCTTCTTCGTGATGGCGAGGCCGACGGGGAAGGCGAGGCTCCGCTCGGTCTCGTCATTCGGACCGTCTGCGCAGCACTTCGAGTAGTCGATGTGCCCGTTCAGGTGCACCGCCTTCACGCCGCCCGTGCTGGGGTCGAGGACGGTGATGCGGCTCTCGGCGACGTGACCGCGCACGGTGCTGTTCGCGAAGCCGTCGGTCTGCGTGACACCGGGGCCCGGACCCTCGAAGCGCACCAGGTTTCTCGCGTCAGTGTTGCCGACGAAGACCTTACCGTTCTTCGGGTGGACGACCATGCTGAAGAGCGTGGTGCCGACGTGACGGAACTCTCCCGCGGGGACCAGCGCCGGCGGGTTCTGCGCAAGGTCGATGGTGAACACGTCCTTGTCGGGGAGGCTCAGCGCGACCTCGTCGTTCCACTCCTGGACGAGGAGCGGCTGGGTCGCGGCCGGCCCCGGGAGATCGGCGTTATCCTGCGGCGGCTCGAGCCAGCAGCCGCCGAGCGACGCGCGGTAGTTCACGCCGCAGACCGCCTGCGACTCGAAGAAGCGCACGATCATCGGACCCGTGATCTGCATCTCCCCGCCGGAGTCGTTGCAGGAGCACTCCGGGGACACGACGCCGGTGTTCTGCGGAATGATCTTGATCGCGTGATAAGGATCGCTCGGATCCGTCTGAACGCAGGTGTCCATCCAGAAGTCGTCCCGGTCGGCGCCCGGCGTGTTCGGCGTGGAGAGCGTGGCGTTGACGCAGCGTCCGTGGCCCTTGATCGCGGGGTAGCCGCCCTCGATCACGCGGGCTTCGGGCGGAAGCCCGGGATCGATCTGCTGATCGCCGTCGGCGTCGAGCTTGGCGAGGCTCTGGCGGCCGCGATCGACCACGAGCTGATACCGCACGAGCGACGTCTGGTTGCCCGAGAGAAACCCGGCGGCGTAGACCTTGTCCTTCCCGACCGCGAGCGCGCGGGGCGAGTCGGTGAACAGGGTGAGGACGGTCGCCGGGCGCTCGGCGTTCAGCGGCCCCAGATCGTCCGCTCGATAGACGAAGACGTCGGCTCGGCCCATGCCGGGACTGCTCAGGTGCGGATCCCGTGGGTTGCCGGCCGCGTCGGTGACGTTCTGCCCACGGTGCGCGACGGTGACGAAGGCATAGCGGTCACCGTTCGGCGCGCGAGCGGAGACCACGTCGCGCGGCTCGTCGCCGACCATCAAGGTACGCTCGACCCGTGCCGAACAGTCGCCGTCGTAGACGTCGACGACGCTGACGCTGTCCGAGAGATGATTCACCACCCACAGCTTGCTGCCCACGACGCTCACCGCGACGGGCCGCATGCCGACCTTCACGGACCCGCAGTGCCTCACGCCGTGGCCCTGCGGGCGGAAGAGCTCCACGCGATCGTCCGGGATGTTCGTCACGGCGACGACGCCGCTCGGAAGCACCGCGATCGGCCGTGCTGCGCCCGCCTCGAACAGCGTGTAGTGCTTCGCCTTGCTGGCGCCTGCTCCGGAATCGACAGCGGTGAGGTTCGAGCGGCTCACGCCCGTCTCCCCTGGCGCGGCAGAGTCCCTGTTTCCACACGCCAGTGCTCCATATAAGGAGGCACACACGACGAGCGTGACGGGTCGCACTGTACGATGCACGGTTTCCCTCGCAAACTTCGCCATTTCGAAAGCCCCTTTCAAAACGCCATCGTCGAAGGACACGCGGGCGCACCTCGGCTTCCACCGACGAGGCCCTGCGAGCCCTACGTATGCAGCCCAGAGCTCGATCGGACGAGCCCCGGCGCCATCCATGCCCTCTTCGATGAGAAGGCCATGGTTCTCTCACGCAACGGAGCGCTGACCTCCATGTGAGGCAAGCGCTCCCGACTCATTCCCTACTACAACGATACATAGCATACGCAGCAACGCCGTCCATCCCTGTTCTCTAGTCCCGAGAGCTCTTCGCGCGCGCGATGAGGCCGTGTTCGAATCGAAAGACGTGTAACCCGTTGACGCAAGCGCGAGCCACGAGCGGCTCTGCGCACACACGCAACGACAACATCCCATGTCATGTCGGTGTGCGCGATCGATCGCGACGGAGCGAAGTGCACGTGGTGGTCATCCGTGAAAGCCCGTCGCGCCAACCAGAGTGCGAGCACGAGTGCCCGATCCGGCACTCGCGCTGGACGGTTGAGCTGCGTTGCACGCTCGAGATGCAGCAGCTCATATTTCGTCTTCGTGGAATCCCCGATCAGCTCGACTGAATTTCACGGACGGCGGCGAGCGATATCACTTCGAGGTGCGTCTTGAGCTTCAAGGCGCCCGTGCGACGAATTTCGCAGACGTGTGACACGCCCGGTACGCAACGGGTCGTGCGATTGACTACGACCCGATCGAACCGGTCTCCGGTCCCTCATGACGCATCGTGCAGCGCGTCGAGCACGCGCTGCCTCTCCCGACAATGGCGAAGGCCAGCGCTCGCTGGCAAGGCACGGCGTCCTTCTCGCGCACCTGGCCGGCGCGCAGGCCAGGCCTCGAAGCAGGTCACGATGAAAAGCGCAACCCGGGGGTTGCCCTTCCTGCGCCACGGGGCTATGCAATGGGCAACCAGGAGGTTGCCAATGAGCAACGTTTCGGATCGAATCGAAAAGAAGATCACGCTGCGAGCACCGGTCGAGCGGGTCTGGCGAGCCATCAGCGACGCGCAGGCTTTCGGGACCTGGTTCGGCGTGGAGTTCGACGGCCCGTTCGTGGCGGGTGCCCGGATGAAGGGAAGGATAGTTCCGACCAAGGTGGATCCGGAGGTGGCGAAGCTGCAGGAGCCGCACACCGGCAAGTCCTTCGAGTTCACCATCGACCGTATCGAGCCCGAGCGGCTCTTCTCGTTTCGCTGGCATCCCTTCGCCATCGACCCCG
>CAYUAW010000423.1:2027-6477 GCA_964442485.1 uncultured Polyangiaceae bacterium | reverse complement strand
AGGTCGCCCTCGATGCGGAGGAGCTGATTGTACTTTGCCACGCGATCGCTGCGGCAGAGGCTCCCCGTCTTGATCTGGCCCGCGTTGGTCGCGACCGCGAGATCGGCGATGAAGGCGTCCTCCGTCTCGCCGGAGCGGTGCGAGATGACGGACGTGTAACCGGCCGACGTCGCGAGCCGGATCGTATCCAGGGTCTCCGTCACGGTGCCGATCTGGTTCAGCTTGATGAGGATGGAGTTCGCGACGCCCTTCGCGATGCCGTCGGCCAGGCGCTCCTTGTTCGTGACGAACAGGTCGTCGCCGACGAGCTGGATGCGCTTGCCGAGCTTGTCGGTGAGGAGCTTCCAGCCGGCCCAGTCGTTCTCCGCGAGGCCGTCCTCGATGGTGATGATCGGATACTTGTCGCAGAGGCTCGCGTAGATCGAGACGAGCTCCTCTGCAGAGCGGGGCTTCTGGTCGAAGGTGTACTTGCCGTCGGCGAGGAACTCGCTCGACGCCGAGTCGAGGCCGAGGGCAATTTGCTCGCCGGGTGTGTAGCCCGCGTCCTCGATAGCCTTCAGGATCCGCTGGAGGGCTTCCTCGTTCGAGCCGAGGCGCGGCGCGAAGCCCCCCTCGTCGCCGACTGCGGTGGTGAGTCCGTCCTTCTTGAGGTTCGCCTTCAGGGTGTGGAACACCTCCGTGCCGGCGCGCAGGGCCTCCGTGAAGGACGGCATCCCGAGCGGGACGATCATGAACTCCTGGACCTCGAGGCCGTTGTCGGCGTGCTTGCCGCCGTTCAGGATGTTCATCATCGGCGTGGGGAGCACGCGCGCCTGCGCGCCGCCGATGTAGCGGAAGAGCGGCAGCCCGACCGCGTCCGCGGCCGCGCGCGCGACGGCCATCGACACGGCGAGGATCGCGTTCGCGCCGAGCTTGCTCTTGCTCTTGGTGCCGTCGGCCTCGATAAGGCGAGAGTCGACGGTGGCCTGGTCGAGCGACGAGAGCCCGATGATCGCCGGCCGGAGGTGCTCGGTGACGTTGTCGACGGCCTTCCGCACGCCCTTGCCCTGGTAGCGCTTCTTGTCGCCGTCGCGCAGCTCCACGGCTTCGTGCTCGCCGGTGGAGGCGCCGCTCGGCACCGCGGCGCGCCCGAAGCCGTTCTCCGTGAAGACCTCGGCCTCCACCGTCGGGTTCCCCCGGGAATCCAGGATTTCTCGCGCCCGTACCTCGATGATCTCAGGCATGGGCCGCGGGTTATCACGACCGGGCGGCGCCGTCAGTCGCTTCCGGTGGCGTCAGCCGACGCTGCGGCCGCCCTGTGATTTGTCGGCGCCTTCCCAGGTTTCTCCGTCGCCGTCCGACGTTTCCGGGGGTTTGCGTGCGCGCTTGCGCTGATCGAGGAGCTCGTAGGCCACGACGATCTTCTGAACGAGGGGGTGGCGCACGACGTCCGCGTCGGTGAACTCGCAGAAGGCGATGCCGTCGATGCCCTCGAGCAGGTTGCGCGCCTCGCGGAGCCCGCTGCGCGAGCCACTCGGCAGATCCGTCTGCGTCATGTCGCCCGTGACCACGGCCTTCGAGCCGTACCCGAGCCGCGTCAGGAACATGCGCATCTGTTCGCTCGTCGCGTTCTGCGCCTCGTCGAGGATCACGAAGGAGTCGTTCAGCGTGCGGCCGCGCATGAACGCGAGCGGCGCGACCTCGATCTGGCCGCGCTCGCGCATCTGGTCGACCTTGTCGAATTCCAGCATGTCGTGGAGCGCGTCGTAGAGCGGCCGCAGGTAGGGGTTCACCTTCTCCGCGAGATCGCCCGGAAGGAAGCCGAGCTTCTCGCCGGCCTCCACCGCCGGCCGCGTGAGCACGATGCGCTTCACCGTGCGCTGCATGAGGGAGCTCGCGGCCACTGCCATTGCCAGGTACGTCTTGCCCGTCCCCGCCGGGCCGATCCCGAAGGTCAGGTCGTGGGCGCGGATGGCCTCCACGTACTGGCGCTGAGTCGGCCCCTTCGGGACCACCGGGCGGCGCTTGGGCGAGACGAGGACGATCTCGTCCAGGAGCTCCGTCAAGCTGGCGGTCGGGTTGCCCCGGAGCGATCGAACCGAGTGGGCGACGTCGTGCGGGCCGATGTCGACGCCGCGTTCCACGAGCTGCGCGGCGTCCGTCAGGAAGCGGTGCGCCACGCGCACGTCGGGCTCCTGCCCGGAAATCAGGATGGTGTTACCCCGCAGGTTCACCTCGGCACCGGACTGCCGCGCGAGCTCGCCGAGAAGCCGGCTCTGTGGGCCGGAGAGGGCCAGTAGGACGGAGGTGTTCTCGATCTGTAGATTCGCGCTGAATGGCGCTTCGCCCATCTGGAGAGGAGCCTATCACCCCCGGGGGGCTTCGCCGAAGGGCTTCGAGCGAGGAGCGGCCCGCCCCGGAACCCTTCGGAAAGTTGGCCGAGTGGCTCTCCACTGGGTAACCGGCATCACGATGCGCGCCTACGGAAGGTGGATTGGCATCGGCGCCGCCGTCGGAATCACGTCCGCGCTGGTTCCGGTAGTACAGGGCCGGATCGTGCTGCACGACGTGCAGGGCCCGCTGTCGAAGATAACCAGCGCCGTCACCCCGGTGGACGTCGAGCCGCCCAGCTTCGAGGGGCTCGACCTGACGCAGGTCGCGGTGTTGCCGCGGCGGGTCACAGCCGCTCTCCCCGGTGGCCGGACGGCGGAGCTGTCGCTCGACCCCGACGTCCAGCGCACCGCGACCTCGATCATGGAGCGGTACCGCATCCCGGAATCCGGCGCGGTGTTGATGGACGTGAAGACGGGCAACCTCATCGCGTACGCCAGCCACGTCACCGACGCGCCGTCCTTCGACGTCAACGCACGCGCGACGGCGCCCGCGGCGAGCGTCTTCAAGGTCGTCACGAGCGCGGCGCTCATCGAGACGGCGGGGCTCAGCGGCTCGACGGAGCAGTGCTATCACGGCGGCAAGAGCCTCGTGCTCGCCGAAGAGCTCGTCGACGACCCGAAGCGCGACAAGTGGTGCGCCACGATGGCGATGGCGCTCGGTCGCAGCATCAACGTGGTGTTCGCCCGCCTCGCGCAGAAGCACCTGAAACCCGCCGAGCTCGAGGCGACCGCAGGCGCTTTCGGCTTCGGCGCGTCGGTGCCGTTCGCGGTGCCGAACGACCCGCCGAAGATCGAGATGCCCGACGACCCTACCGAGTTCGCACGCGCAGCGGCGGGGTTCTGGCACACGACGATGTCACCCTTGATGGCCGTGTCGCTCGCGCAGACGGTCGCGAACGGCGGCGTCGCGCTCGAGCCTCGCATCGTCACGCGCGTGCTCGCGAACAAGGACAAGGTCTGGGAAGAGACGCGTCCACCGCGGGTGCTCCATCACGCCATCCGTCCGGAGACCGCCGCCGAGCTCCGGAAGATGATGGTCCAGACGGTCGCGGCGGGGTCGGCGTTCAAGAGCTTCCACGACCACGCGGGTGAGACATATTTTCCCGGCGTCCAGGTTGCGGGGAAAACAGGGACCCTGACCGAGCACACCAGCGACCGCCACTACACCTGGTTCGTCGGGTTTGCGCCCGCCGAGCAGCCGGAGGTCGCGGTGTCGGTGCTGGTGGTCAACACGCCCATCTGGCAGGTGAAAGCCGCGGATCTTGCGCGGGACGTGCTCCGGGCGTACTTCGCCGGGCACGGGGTGCAGGGCATTTCGCGGCCGTGAGTGCCCTGGGACTGCACATAAGTGCGGCAAAGCCTTGGAGGCTACCCCCCCCATCACGGATGGAGATGCGCGAGGGCCTGTCGGTTGCTAGAGTGAGCGTCGTGCAGGTTGTGCTGCGGAAGCTGGGTCGTGGTTCGAGAGCCGTCACTGGGCGTCTTGTGCGCGCGCCGCGGAAAGGCTCGGTCGTCGTGATTGAGTTTTCCGACGGCATGCACGAGTACGTCACGACACCCGTCAAGCGCGTGCTTCGGCTCGCGCCTCGCGACGTGTTCTACATAGAGACGGTCAACAGTCGTTATCGCCTCGAGGTGCGCGACAGCGAGCGCTCTCTCGACGACGCGTCGAGCGGCTGAGTCTCAGCCGTCCTTCGGCGCCAGGCGCGCAGAAGCAAGGCCGTCCTCGTGCGGGTTCGAACTCCGTGAGTTCAACGTGCTGGCCTTTCGGCCACGACTCCGCTATCCCGGGCACCCCGAATTGCGCGGCACGCCGCGCCCGCACGATCACGAGAACATCATGGGACGATTCGACCGCCGCAACTCGATGAAGATGAAGCGCCGCCGCGCACAGGCCAAGAAGAAGGCCCGCGCGAAGAAGCGCGTTACGAAGCCGGCGGCAGCCGCTCCCGCAACGCGCGGCAAGTCACGCGCGGCCTCGGCGTAGAGACGCGAGGCGCCGGCTCCGTGCCGGCGTCGCAACGCCTGCTAGCGGTCGCGGAGCTCGGGAGTCGTGCGGACCTGAAGGTCGACCGCGA
>CAYUAW010000423.1:0-1927 GCA_964442485.1 uncultured Polyangiaceae bacterium | reverse complement strand
GATCGTCTTGCTCGGGAACTGGACGTCGCCGTGCTGCTCGGGGGCGTCCAGGCGCGCGATGCGCTCGCCGAAGAGGCCGATGTCGCCGCCGATCCTGCGTTCGCGAACGAGCGACCACCCATGATCGCCGGTCGAGCCGCGCCACGTCTGCTCGACGCGGGTCGTCTTGAGCATGTCCTCGTCGACGCGCATCCACTCGATATCGACCAGCACCGTTGCGTTCTCCGAGTCCTTCATCGACAGCGAGGAGAGCTCGAAGTCGAGGACGCGAACGGTATTGCCCCACGTCTGCCGGTGCTTCGCGAAGTGCTCGCGGGCCCCGTCGGCGGTGTGCTCAAGCGCCAGGTCCATCCGGCCGAAGCGGGCCGCCGTGTTCAACTCACGCGCTACGTCGGTTACGCGCTGGCTCGGAGGCGGCGGGGCGAAACACCCCGCGAGGAAGAGGCACGAGAGCGCGGCGAGGGAGCGCGTCATGCCCCGGGGCGGTAGCAGAAGGCGGGGGGAAGGGAAAAGAAGTGGGGGAAGGGACGGGACGAGGGGGAAGGGGGAGGGCGAGGGCAAGAGCAAAGGGGGAGGGTAGGGAGCCGGGGGAAGAGGGAGAGAGGGGGGGAGGGCGTGGGAAGGCCTAGAACGTCGCGGCTGCGACGAGGTACGTCTGGGTGGTGCCGAGGCTGCCGAAGCCTCGCGCCAGGCCGAGGCGGAACTCCGTCTCGATGAAGTAGCCGAACGCGAGCGTCAGGTGCAGCTCACCACCGAGTCCGAGGTGATACTGCGCGAGCAGGTCGCTCGTGTCGATGTGGTCGTAGGCGCCGCCGTAGTCGGCGAAGAATGCTCCGCTGAGGCCGTGCCAGAAGGCGGGGAGCGTGCTCACGCCGTGCTCGACCCACACGATGGGAAAGCGATACTCGACGTTCGCGAGATTGTACTCGCGGCCCGCGAAGGCGCCGTACGGGTAGCCGCGGAGCACGAAGGCGGTCTGACGGAGACCGGTGCGTACTGCGTCGAACGGGCTCTGGTCGGCGAAGCCGCCCTGGCGGAACGAGGGATACGCTCCGCCGGCGATGCCGCCCGAGAGCCCCACCGCGAGCGCGTGATGACGCAGCCACGGCATCGGGAGATAGCCGGTCGCGCGACCCGACACGCCGATGAGCGAGCTGTCGCTGCCCGTCGCGGTCGCTCCGAAGTCCGTGGAGAGGCTCAACGTGAATCCGCGCTCGGTGCTCACGCCGTAGAGCGGCTGGAAGGCGTTGCTGTACCGGAACGCAAGGCGAACCGTGCCGAAGAAGCTGTCGGAAGGGCGCGACAGCACGTCGGAGAACGGGTCGTTCAGCGCGCCAATCGCGTAGCGCGGCCGGTGCGCACTTGCCGTGTAAGAGAAGGCGAACTCCTGGAAATCCCCCTCGCCGGGGAGCACGTAGTCGATGCCCGCGGTGGCGCCGAGCGAGTCGTCGCGCGTCCCGATGCTCTGTTTGCCGACCGTGAGCGAGCCGCTCGACTGCAGGGCGCGATAGAGCTCGATGCTCATGGAATAGGGGAGCGGGTGGTAGCCGTAGGCGATGGAACCGGTGAACTCGCCGACTTCCGGCAGGTACGTGAGGCTCAGATCCGTGCTGTGCAGACCGACGATGTCCTCGCCGTGGCTCGTCGCCGTTGCGGCAAAACCGAGGCTTCCCGTCGCGAACCCCAGGGTGAACGAGTATGGCCGACGGAGCGAGAGAAGTAACGTCTCGAGAGGGTTGTACGAAACGACGGGCCACCGCTTCGGCGCGGGTTCCGTTTGCGGCGGAGGCCGCGTGTCCGGCGCGGGCAACGCCTCGAGGAACGTCCGCTCGTCGAACGGCATCGAGAAGAGATCGAAGCCGATCGACGTGTAGCCGACGTACACGAGCGTGCGACCGTCAGGGGACACCTCCGGCATGAACGCGCC
>CAYUAW010000422.1:1307-6490 GCA_964442485.1 uncultured Polyangiaceae bacterium | reverse complement strand
CGGTAGGGGTCGTTGGTTCAATCCCAATCGCGCCTACAAAACGGCAGTAAGTCCGCGGGAATGACGGGATCGCGGAGACAGCGCGGTCCCGTTGTTCGTCTGTGGGGACGCAGGCCTCTGCGAGACGCGGAATCACCGCGGTTGGCGCGATCGGATGTTGAGTTGACGCAATCGGATGCCTCGCCGTGTTGCGTGTCGCCTATCCTTCGCGAAGCTCACGCGCCCCGCGGAATGCCATGGCCGACCTGGTGCCGATCCCACTCGCGCTCATCGACCGCCTTGCCAAATCCGTCGACATCGACGCGGTCTTTCGTCGGGCAGAGCTTCCGCGGTCCCGATTCAGGATCGGAAGGCCACAGGGCACGACCGCGGAGTTCTTCGCGCTCTGGCGCGCCGTCGAAGAGATGGGTGCCGAGGCCGATCTCGGGCTCCGGCTTGGCGTCGAGACGCTCACGGAATACCAGGACGTCTCGACCCTGGCGATCCTGCACTCGCCGACGCTCGGCGAGGGGCTCGAGAAGCTCGTACGTTACAAGCGTCTCTGCTGCCCCGAACAGATCTGGATCGATCGTGCTGACGGCGAGGCTCGCCTCCGCTTCGAGTGGGTCCTTGCTGATGAGGTGCCGCCGACACTCGTGACCGATCTGCTCTTCGCCTACATCCTCACTGTTGCGCAGCGTGGGACCACGAAGCAGGTGAAGCCGCGTCGTATCGAGCTCACCCGGCGCCGCATCCACGAGGGGGTCCTCCGGCGTCATTTCCGCTGCGAGATCCAGTTCGACGCTCCGCAGGACGTCGTGGTCTTCGACGAAGCCTCGCTCGCGTTGCCGATGGTCAATCGCAACGCGCAGCTCCTCGCGGTTCTCCTCCCCGGTCTCGAGCTCGCGGTTGCACAAGACGAGCGCGGACAGACACTCGTCCAGGACGTGCGCCTCGCTCTCTCCCAGTCGATGTGCGGCGCCCGTCCGGCGATGACGAAGGTCGCGAAGTCCATTGGGATGAGCCCGCGGACGATGCAACGCCGCCTTGGCGAGCTCGGCACGACTTACCAGGACGTCCTCGACGAGGTCCGACGACACTCCGCGCGCCGGCTCCTCGCGAACACCGATCTCGAGATGGGCGAGATCTCGTTTCTCCTGGGCTTCGAAGAGGTCAACTCGTTCATGCGCGCCTTCCAGGCATGGGAAGGGCTCCGGCCCCCGCAGTGGCGCGCAAGACGTGCCGTCCGGCTAGACGTCGGCGGTGCCTCATCGGGCCGGCGGCGTCGCTCCGCGCGGGGTCGCAGCTGATTGCCCCGTCACGACGGAGCGCGCTCCTCGATCCAATCGACGTGAAGTTTCCGCTCGGCGAATAGCCACTCGCCGTCCTTCTTCGCGAACGCGTCGTCGTAGCGGAGCGCGGCGATCATCAGGCGTCGTTTTCCGCCATCGATCGTGAGGTGATGCGCCATCGTGTACGCTTCTCCCGTCGCCCGGTCGCTCGTGAGCATGAGGATCGTGCTCTGCCCGACCACGTGCTGCGTCGCGGCATACTTGTTCAGGTCAGCGAACACCGGAGCAAGCGCCTCGCGGGAGTGAAGCTCCTGCGTCGGCTTTGGATCCTTCGCGTCCATGTAGACGACGAAATGCGTGTCCGCCGTGAATAGCGACATCTGGCCGTTCGCATCGCGACGATCGGCGCAGTGTGCGTAGGCCTCGACGAGCTCGCGGATGGCGAGGCGATCGGCGGCTTCCTCGGGTGAGATGCGGGTGTGCTTGCTCATGAGCGTTTTCTTTCAGGGCTCGAGAATCGCGCCAAGGCCGCCTTGTCGTTCATCGCGCTCCGTTGACGGGAGTAAGCCGCCAGCCATGAGACGCACGAATCCGATGACGCCAATTTTGCATCGAATCGCGACAACGTCGAGGCGAGCTCCGATCTTCGAAGAGCTCCTATGTGCTCGGGCGTCGCTCTCCTGCGGCCTCACACACTCGAAACATCACGCCTCGCCGAGCTCGCGACCGAGCGTCGCGACGAGCTCGGCTGCCGGCATCGAGCGCGTGAGCGGCGCGCCCTGCCCCGCCCACTGTGCGCCGAACCCGAATTCGCCCTTCGCCCTCGCGGCGGCGTGGAGCGCCTTCCCGGCGTCGTAGGCGATGGGGTAGTCGGGGAGCTCCGCATCCGGGACGTCCCTGCCGAGTCGCGTGAACAGATTGGACAGGCTGCGCGCGGGGCGTCCGGAGATGGCGCGCGTCATGACGGTGTGGTTCGCCGCGTCGCTCTGCAGCGCTGCGCGGTAGCCCGCGTCTGCCTGCGATTCGTCGCAGGCAACGAACGCAGTGCCGAGCTGTGCGGCGCTCGCGCCGAGCCGGAGCGCCGCGGCGATGCCCGCGCCGTCCATGATACCCCCGGCCGCGACGACCGGACACGGAAGCTCGCAGACCAGCAGGCGAGTGAGTGCGAGCGTGCCGAGGCGGTCGTCGTCCGCGTCCGGGTCGAACACGCCGCGATGCCCGCCGGCCTCGTAGCCCTGCGCGACGACGGCGTGCACTCCCGCGGAGACGAGCGCGCGTCCTTCCGCGACGCTCGTCGCCGAGCCGAGGAGCACGATGCCCGCGTCGAGGAGCGCCTGCACACGCTCGCGCGGCGGGACGCCGAAGTGGAAGCTCACGACCTTCGGCTTCTCCGAGACGAAGAGCGCGAGCATGTCGTCGTCCAGCACGAAGCTCCGGTAGATTTCGCGGAGCGCCGCCGGGGCGGTCGCGCCGAAGCGCGCGAATTCGGGCCACAAGCGCTCGAGCCACCGGGACTCGCGAGGTGGGTCCTGCCGCGCCGCCGCGTGGCAGAACACGTTCACGTTCAGCGATCGCCGCGTGCGCTTGCGGAACGCCGCAATCATCTCCCCCGCTCCGGCGGCGGTCGTCGCGCCGACGCCAATCGAGCCGAGCGCGCCCGCGTTCGAGACGGCAGCGGCCATCTCCGGCGTCGAGATGCCGGCCATCGGCGCCTGGATGATGGGGATCTCGAGGTCGAGCAGCTCGAGGAATCGCGAAGGCTCGTTCATGGAAGATGCTTACTGAGGAATTCCAGGGCTACGTGTAGTCTGTACAAATCTGAACGAGGAGGGGAAGCCGGACGAAACTGGCCCGCCGGACGCCCTGACGCGCTTCGCAGCCATTTCCAGCGGCCGGCCCGTTTTTCGGCTGGCTGGTGTGGCGGAAACCTTCCGTCGTCTGCCCTTGCCGGCCGGCCTGGGCTGAGCTAACCACGCTGCGTGCCAGGCGAATCCGTCCGTCGTTCCCCCGACCCGCAATGACTGCGGCGGTGCGTCGTACGCCGCGAGAGATCCTCGCGGACCGGAATGAGCTCGACCGGGATGTGGTGGCCGTGCGCGCTGGCGGGCACCTGGTGGATCTATTCACTCCGATCGACCCGGCAGAGCCGTTCGACATCATCCGGCGGAACGATCCGGCAGCGCTCGAGCTCATCCGTCACTCGACGTCGCACGTGATGGCGCAGGCAGTGCAGCGCCTGTTCCCCGGGACGCAGGTGACCATCGGTCCGGCGATCGAGAACGGCTTCTATTACGACTTCGACAAGCCGGACGGTCCCTTCACCGATCAGGACCTCGGCAAGATCGAGAAGGAGATGCGGCGGATCATCTCGCAGGATCTGCCCTTCCACCGCAAGGCCGTGACCCGTCAGGAGGCGAAGAACCTCTTCGAGGGCATGGGCGAGCGGTACAAGCTCGAGCTCATCGACGCGATCCCCGAGGGGGAAGAGATCAGCGTCTACTGGCACGGCAAGGACGACAAGCCCGACACGCAGTGGCTCGACCTCTGCAGCGGTCCCCACGTCCCCTCGACGAAGTCGCTCGGCGTCGTGAAGCTCACCAGCGTCGCGGGCGCGTACTGGCGCGGCAACGAGAAGAACCCGATGCTCCAGCGCATCTACGGGACGGCGTTCGCGACCCAGGAAGAGCTCGACGCCTACCTGAAGATGCTCGCCGAGGCCCGCGCGCGGGATCACAGAAAGCTCGGAAAAGAGCTCGATCTCTTCACGTTCCACGAGTGGGCGCCGGCCATGCCCATCTTCCTGCCGCGTGGCGCGTTCCTGTATAACCAGCTCGTCTCGTACATGCGCAGCCTGTACGCGGACTACGGCTACGAAGAGGTCATCACGCCGCAGATCTTCGATCGGCGTCTCTTCGAGACCAGCGGGCACCTGCCGAGCTACCGGGAGAACATGTACTTCCCGACGACGCCCGACGCGCTGGACGACGTCCGCGAGGGCGCCGAGGGCGCCGCCAGCGAGCTCGAGGCGCTCTCGCTGAAGCCGATGAACTGCCCCGGCCATTGCCTCATCTTCGGCCAGCGTCGGCGCAGCTACCGCGAGCTGCCGTGGCGCGTCGCGGACTTCGGGCGGCTGCATCGCTTCGAGCGCGGCGGCGTCGTCCACGGCCTCTCGCGCGTCCGCAGCTTCTCGCAGGACGACGCGCACATCTTCTGCACGCAGGAGCAGGTGCGCAGCGAGATCGCGAGCTTCAATCGGCTCCTGTTCGATGTCTACAAAGTCTTCGGCTTCACGGATCTGTCACTGAAGCTCACCTTGCGTCCGGACAAGCGCGTGGGCACGGATGCCCAGTGGGATCTCGCCGAGAAGACCCTCGACGAAGCGCTGCGCGACGCCGGGCTGCCCTTCGAGACCATTCCCGGGGAGGGCGCCATCTACGGTCCGAAGATCGAGTTCCACGTGAAGGACGCGATCGGGCGCGGCTGGCAGCTCGGAACGATCCAGCTCGACTACGTGCTGCCCGATCGCTTCGGTCTCGAGTTCGTCGGCCAGGACGGCGCCGGACATCGACCAGCGATGCTCCACCGCGCGATTCTCGGGAGCCTCGAGCGCTTCATCGGGATGTACATCGAGCACGTGGCGGGGAAATTCCCGGTCTGGGTCGCGCCCGAGCAGGTGGTCGTCGTCACGGTGAGCGAGAAGCAGAACGAGTACGCGCACCGCGTTCGCGCCGAGCTGCGCGCGGCGGGCCTCCGCGTGACCGTCGACGACAGCGCCGACAAGCTCGGCGCGAAGATCCGCAACGCGCGTCTGATGCGCGTTCCATACATCGCCGTCGTCGGCGAAAAAGAAGCAGAGGCCTCTGCGGTTGCCCCGAAGACGGGCGACGGCACGGATCTCGGTGCGATGCCGCT
>CAYUAW010000422.1:0-1207 GCA_964442485.1 uncultured Polyangiaceae bacterium | reverse complement strand
CCTCTGCGGTTGCCCCGAAGACGGGCGACGGCACGGATCTCGGTGCGATGCCGCTCGCCGAGTTCAAGGCGCGGCTGCTCGCTGAATCGCAGGCACCACGCCCCGCGATTCAAGGTTCATGAAAAAAGTGGCCAATGGGCCCCAGAAAGTAAGCAGGTAACACCCGACGCATGGCGACCGACCGACGGAATTTCCGTGACACCAGAGCCCCCCAGATCCGCGTAAACCACCGTATTCGCGTGCCCGAGGTCCGGGTCGTGCTCGAGGACGGTGGGATGCTCGGAGTGATGAGCACGCAGCAGGCGCTGCGCGAAGCAGAAGAGCGCGGCCTCGACCTGGTCGAGGTGAACCCGAAAGCCGCTCCCCCCGTCTGCAAGATCCTCGACTTCGGGAAATTCAAGTACGAGGAGAAGAAGCGGGCTCGCGAGGCCAAGCGCAAGCAGACCGTCGTCGAGGTGAAGGAGCTGAAGCTCCGGCCGAAGACGGACGATCACGATCTGGACGTGAAGCTCCGGGCGGCGCGGCGGTTCATCGAGTCGGGCAACAAGGTGAAGTTCACGGTCCGCTTCCGCGGCCGCGAGATCGCGCATCCGCAGCGCGCGCAGATGCAGCTCGACTGGCTGCGCGAGAAGGCCGACGACCTCGCGACCGTCGAGCAGCCTCCGACGATGGAGGCGCGCGCCATGAGCCTCATCCTGGCGCCGCGGCCCCAGGTGCTGCACAAGCTCGCCATCGACCGCGCGAAGGAACGTCAGGCGAAGCGCGATCGTGGAGAGCTCGATACCGAGCACGACGAGCACGACGAGCCCGATGACTCCGAGCTCGACGACGATGACGACGACGACGACGACGACACCGAAGAGGGCGGGGACGCAGCACCCGCGTGACCGTAGGCCGCCGAGGCCGCGCGCCGAGACGCGCGGCCCGGCGGTTCCCCGACGCCAATCTCTGTAGGCGCCTGCAGTGCGCCAGGCGCCTACAGGAATTCCATCGCCCTACCTCAGATACACGCGGCTGTAGTCGAGCTCGTACGTGATGGGGAACATCGACGCGGGCAGCGAGATGTTCACGTCGGCGATCTGCGTGTGGCCCCAGCTCATGTCGAAGAGGAAATTCAGGTCGATGACCTGGCCGCCAGCGGCTCCCGCGAGCGTCCAGTGGATCGTGCCCGTCTGCGCGACGACTCCGTCGAAGTAGACCTTGAAGG
>CAYUAW010000421.1:0-6492 GCA_964442485.1 uncultured Polyangiaceae bacterium | reverse complement strand
GGCGCTGGGTCGGCACGCCGACTCCCGTCCATGCCTCACAGATCGACGACGACGTCGCCCGTCGGTCGTGAGCAGCAAACGAGCACGTTGCCGTCGGCGGGCGCGTCGAGTGGCGCTGGTTCGTACGCGACGGCACCAGACACGAGGCCGCTCTCACAGCTGTGACAGACACCGGTCCGGCACGACCATCGCACCGGGACGTCGCACGCCTCGGCCAGCTCCAGGATGCTCTGGTACGCCGACGCCCGGAAGTGCGCGACGATGCCGCTGCGCGCGAACGAGACGAGCGGCCCCGTGCTCGCGTCTTCCTTGGGCACGTGCGGAGCTCGCTTCGCCCCTCCGACGATGCCCGGGGTCATCGACTCACCGCCGTTGAAGAGCTCGACGTGAATCCGTTCCCGCGCCACGCCGACGGTTGCGAGCGCCTCCTTCATCTCCGCCATGAAGCGATTCGGCCCGCAGACGTACGCGTCCGCTTCTGGCGTAACGCCGACCTCGTCGAAGACAGACCGTGACAGATGGCCGGTGGCGTCGAAATCTTCACCCATTCTGTCCGCCGAACCAGGCTTGCTGTAGCAGACGTGGCTGCGACCATGCGCGAGCGCCTGCATGAGGCGACGTACTTCCGCGGCGAAAGGATGATGTGACCCGTCGCGGGCCCCGTGGAGCCAAAGTACCTGCCGTGTCGAGCGCTCCTCAGCCAGCGCATGCAGCATCGCGAGAACCGGCGTTGCCCCGATGCCCGCGCTGAGCAGCACCACGGGGCGCTCTCCAGACCCGAGAATGAAGCTTCCGCGCGGCGAGCTGACGTCGAGAGCATCCCCCACCCGGACATGCTCGTGCAGGTATGTACCACCCGCTCCCTCCGGTTCGACCTTCACGCTGATCCGATAGCGCTCCGTCGAGACGGGGCCCGAAAGCGAGTAGCTACGATACAGCGGCGGGCCGGCGGCGCTCCCTGGAAGGCGCAGGACCACGTACTGGCCCGGAAGAGGCCGCGAGAGCCGCTGACCGTCCGCGCTCTGCAACGTCAGCGAGAGGACATCCGCGGAGTCGTGCTCCATCGCCGTCACCGCGAGCGATCGGAACCCGGGTGCAACCGGATGTGCAGCTGCTGCCGGTACGAGCCCCGCGTTGCCGGTCCCGCTGGCGTGGCTCTCCAGCAGCGCCTCGAACGACGAGCGCCACCCCGGAGAAAGCGCCTCGATTCGCAACGCGCGCTCCAGTTGCTCGCGCGGATGCTTGGGCAGGTAGAGGAGCGCGTTGATCTCCGCGACCGTCATGCGCTCCGTTGCCTCTCCCACCTTCACGATCTCGTCACCAGCGCCCACCTCGCCTTCCTGAAGGACGCGGAAGTAGAACCCCGGCCGTCCGCTTGCGGTCAGCAGGGCCGCCATCCGCGGCTCGTTCGTCCGGATGCCGACGCGATAGCAGGTGACCCGAGGCTGGGTGATCTCGAAGAGCGCGCTGCCGATCCGATAGCGGTCGCCGATGCACACCGCGTCGTCGGGCAAACCTTCGATCGTGAAGTTCTCGCCGAACTGCCCGTGCACGAAATCGGTCCGCTTCAGCTGGCCCTGCCAGTGGCGATACGATTCGAGCTGATACACGAAGACGGCGCGCTGCTCACCGCCGTGCCCGGCGCGATCGCCCTGACCATCTCCGTCCAGATTCAGCCGACCCACCCGACAGCGCCCCGGCACCGGATCTTTCCAGATCCCGGTGTGTACGATGCGCCCCTTCCACTCGATGTCGCGCGGGAGTCCGACGTTCACCGAAAGCAGCCGCGCCATGTGCGCTTTATAGCAAGCGCACGCGCCGGCGAACCTCGATTCGAGCCGCGAGTGGTTCGTCACCGCAGCATGCAGGGAAGGAACCCGTCCCCCGCCCGTACGTTGATGAGTCTCGCAGGAGGGAAAGGGTCGTCATGCATCACTGGATGGCTGTCGCGCTGCTCGGTACATGTTTCGTTGCGGGTTGTGGGTCGAGCGGTGGGTCGGCGCAGCCGCCTTCGCGAGCGACGCCGGTCGCGCCGGACACGTCGTCGTTCGACGTGACCTGGAAGCCGGAAACCGTCGTACTCGATGCAGGGGACGTGGCTGCGGTGATCCGGAATCCTCGAGCGCCGGATGGGATCTACGACTTCGATCCGGCGTCGGAGATGGTGAAGAACCTGCAGCCGGGGCAGGTCCTCGTGCTCACGGGGGTGGATCTCGTCCGGGTGACGCAGGTGGACGCGCAACCGGACAACGTGCGGGTGACCACGGAGCCGGCGTCGCTACTCGACGCCGCAACCGACGTCCACGCCGACTGGGACATCGGGTCCGATCTGACGAAGCAGGATTTCTCCACGGCACCTCAGGGGTTGCGGGACTCGATCAGCGGGCTGCGCATCGAGTCGGACCCGACGGTGACTTGCTCACAGCCCGATGCGGGCATGCCATGCGCGCCGAAGCCGTCGTTCAAGGGGAAGCTCGGCAATCTCGACGCGTCCGAGAAGTTCACCCTGCAGCCCGACGGCTCCATGAAGATGGAAGCGACCATCAAGTATCCGCTCGACTCCGACGGCGCCGTGCTCAGCGTGGCCAGCACGGCGACGCTGAAGTCGTTCCGACACCGCGGCAACGTCGAGATCGTCGGGGGTGTGCTGAAGGATGCCTCGTTCAAGCTGGACGACCTCGATCTGGACGTGAACATCAACGCCGGCGCCGTCGCGATGGGCACCAGCGACGACACGTTCAAGTATCCGATCAAGGTGACCTTCCCTTTCTCGATCGGTCCAGTGCCCGCCTACGCCGACGTCTCCGCGTCGATCGCCTTGAACCCGAGCTTGACAGCGAAGTCATCCGCGCGCTCGCAGGTCCACTTCCACGTCACGGGCGCGATGGGCATCACCGCGGCCGGCAAGACGCTGTCGGGGAGCGGTTCGCTGAACCCCGTCGAGGGGGCACCCGCGGCAAAGGAATCGGAGGTCGTGAGCACGACGACGGCAGGGCTCGGCGTCGTCCTCGAATTCCCGGTCCTCACGCTTGGGGTCGGGATCAAGAAGGTCGCAAGCCTGGAGGCGACCCTGAAAGGCAAGGAGGAGGTCGTCGTGAACGACATCGTTTCACTGAACGGTCTCGGCCTCATCAAGGGCAGCTGCCTCACGGTCGACGCCAACGTCGGGGCGTACGCGGCAGGAGAGCTCACATTGCTGAACCTGAGCTTCGGCCAAGAGAAGCAGCTCTACGGCTTGCAGCGCAAAGTCGTGAACACCGGCAATCCGTCCGATGACCTGTGCCCGAAGAAGTAGCGGCCGAGGGCGGAGCCCGATGCACGCGAATCACGAGCCCAGACGGCTCCGGAGCCCGGTGTCCTGGCAGGCCTCCAAGATCATCGCTGCGCACATTGTCGTCTCGCAGGCACGGAAGCTTCGTGCTGCAGGGTTCGCCGTCGGCGATTGCGAGGCACCGCGCTCGATGCCTCGCAATCTCTTCCCCGAGAACCGGCTACATCGCGAGCGCCCTCCCCAGTATGCCGACCATCTCGTCGATCTCGGCGTCCCGCACGTTGAGCGGCGGCATGAACCGCAGCGTGTCGGGACGCACGGCGTTGATCAGAAGCCCCTGGTCGAACGCGATGTCGCGCACGCGCTCGGCCCGCGCAGCGTCGAGCCTCGCCGCGACGAGAAGCCCGCGACCGCGAACCTCGGTGATGCTCGCTCCGAGTGAACGCAGGCCGTCAGAGAGCCGTGTTCCGCTCTGAACGACGCGCTCGAGAAACCCTTCCCGCGTGACGACCGCGAGCACGGCAAGCCCGGCAGCGGCGGTGAAGGCGTTACCGACGAAGGTGCCGCCTTGCTCGCCGCGCTCGAAGCAGGACGCGCGCTCGCTGGCGAGCAGCGCTGCGAGGGGCACGCCGCCGCCGAGGCCCTTGCCGAGGGTCATCACGTCCACCGTGACGGCGTCGTGCTGGTGCGCGAAGAGGCGGCCGGTCCTGCCGACGCCGGTCTGGACTTCGTCGACGATGAGGAGCAAGCCGTGGTCGTCGGCCAGGGCGCGCAGGCTGCGGAGGTAACCGTCGGGAGGCAAGACGACGCCCGCTTCTCCCTGGATCGGCTCCACCATGACGGCGACGGTGTTCGGACCGATGGCGCTCTCCATCGCGGCTCGGTCGCCGTACGGTACCTTCACGAAGCCGGGCATTGCCGGCGGGAACATCGCGTCCCAGCCGGGCTTCCCCGTCGCGGCCATCGTCGCGAGCGTCCGGCCGTGGAAGCCGTTCACGGTGGTGATGATCTCGAAAGCGCCGCCGCGGTGGAGCTTGCCCCACTTGCGCGCGAGCTTGATCGCGCCCTCGTTCGCCTCCGCGCCGGTGCTCGCGAGGAAGACCTTCGGCAGCCCGCTCACGTGCGCGAGTCGCGCGCCAAGCTCGAGAGCCGTCGCGTTGTGGTAGGCGGGGCTCGCAGAGATGAGCGTCGTCGCCTGACGCGACAGCGCGTGCGCGAGCTCGGGCGGGCAGTGCCCGAGCGCGTTGACGGCCCAACCCTGGACGAAGTCGAGGTAGCGCTTGCCGCTCGCGTCCCACATGAACGCGCCCTCGCCGCGCACCATCACGGCGCCCGGCTTCGCCACCAGGTTCATCAGATGTTCGAATGAATCGGACTGCATCGCTTCTCTCCTACTTGTTGGTATCGGAGGGCGGCGGTGAAGAAATTGCCGTGAGCCGCCCTGGTTTCGAGGGGCGGCTCGGGGGGCAGGCGCTGCTTCGCCTTACCCGAGTGGCATCACCGTGCCGCCCGGAAATCGCGCATATCGGCGTCGGAGCCGGAGCGAGGTCGGGGACACGGCGTTCACGAACGGGACGCTACCTCTCAGCGGCGTCGCCGTCGAATGAAAGGGCGGGCGGGATCCCCAGAGCGCAAAAGATACGGAGACACGCGGACTTCGATCTTCGCGGATCGCTCGACCTGCTTTTGCTGTAGGGTTTGCCCCGTCACGGGGCTTATACGGAGGATTACTTGTCATGACGCTTCGCACGCCTGCTTGTGCATTCATCCTTTCTTTGATCGCGTTTCCTGCCTGCGGCAGCGACACTTCGGGCTCGGACGGTAGTGGCACCGGCGGCATCGGCGGCGCGAGCGGGTTCGGCGGAAGCGTTCCGGGCTCCGGCGGCACCGTTCCGGGCTCCGGCGGCACGGCGCCCGGCTCCGGCGGCACCGTTCCGGGCTCCGGCGGAGTGTCGCCCGGGTCGGGAGGAAGCCTCCCAGGGTCCGGTGGTTCTTCGACGGGAGGCACTGCAGGTGCGAGCGGCTCTGCGGGCATGGCCGGAGGCGGAGGAACGGCCGGCGCCGCGGGTGGTGGAGGAACGGCCGGCACCGCGGGCGCGAGCGGCGCCTCCGGCAGCGGTGGCGAGAGCGACGCGGGACTCGATTCCGGCGCGGAGCCGGACGCGAGCTCGGCCCCTGACGCTGCGGACGGAGAGGCGGACGCCGCCGTGAACTGCACCGGCGCGACGACGGTCGACGTCACGAAGGACGGGACGGTCGCTGCGTCGAGCACGTCCTTCGGGCTGAACGGCCGTTATGCAGCGACGAGAGCGGTCGACGGCAACGCGACCACCGCCTGGTACGGCGGCGACAACCGAGCGAACGTGACGTTCACCTGGACGGGCACGGGAGACGACTGCATCACCCAGATCGACACGACGAACACGGCCATGGTCACGGCGCGCCCCAACTGGGGCTACGAGTCCGTCATCGTTGAAGTGCTCTCGCAGGCGGGCACTTCGCTGTTCAGCAAGACCGTCTCGATGACGGGTTCGCCGGATCCGAACCTGGTGGTCGACACCGGCGGCGTGGTCGGCAGGCGCGTCCGGCTCTCCTTCAGCGGGCTCGAGGCGCAGCACATGACGGGCGGGATCGCAGAGCTCAACGTCAAGGCGAAGCGCTGAGTCGGACCCGAGCCCTGTGGCGGGGTTCCAGATAGACTGGGGCGCGTGCCGGGCTTCGTCTTGTGGTTCACCGGGCTGAGCGGCTCCGGAAAGAGCACGCTCGCGAGCCTCGTCTCCGAAGAGCTCGGGCGGCGTGGGCTGCACGTGGAGCGGCTCGACGGCGACGAGGTGCGACGGCACCTCTCGAGGGACCTCGGCTTCTCCCGGGAAGCGCGCGACGAGAACATCCGTCGCATCGGGTTCGTGGCGAAGCTCGTCGAGCGATGCGGAGCGTGCGCGGTGGTGGCGGCGATCAGCCCGTACGCGGCCGCCCGGGACGAAGTGAAGCGCGCCGTGGGCACCTTCGTGCTGGTGTTCACGGACTGCCCGGTGCCGGTGCTCGTGTCGCGGGACCCGAAGGGCCTCTACGAGCGCGCCCTCGCGGGAGAGCTCCGGAATTTCACGGGGGTCTCTGACCCGTACGAGCCGCCGGCGTCCCCCGACGTGCACCTGCACACGGACGTCGAGACCGAATCGGAGAGCCTTGCCAGGATCCTCGCCCATCTGGAAGCTCGTTCG
>CAYUAW010000420.1:2962-6521 GCA_964442485.1 uncultured Polyangiaceae bacterium | reverse complement strand
TGCGACCTTGGCTTTAGGAAAGCCCTGCTCTATCCAACTGAGCTACGGGGGCGGGCGCCGAAGCGGCGCGCGAAGCTTGCACGAGCGTGCGGGGGTCGCAAGCGCGCCGCGATACGCGCCGTGGAGGGCCTTGTTCCGCGCGGTTTCCGTTGTCCACAAGTACCGGGGGGCATGGGTAGGAATCGTCATGGGTACCGGGCGCACCGCGCCCGGGCGATGTCGAGCGCAGTGCGGCCTGGTGTGCGCAATCGGGAGACGCTGCGCCAATCGCCGCGCTCGTGTGTGGTCGCAACCGCTTTCCACACATGCGCGCACTGAACGTCTCGGGAGCATCAAACACACAGCGCCGAAGCGCTCTGGCGGTGCTACAGAATGAGCAAGTCGGGGCGGATGACCAAAGAGAAAGCGTCATCGCGGAGCTCGTCGAGGGCTGCCGCGACGGTAGAGAAGCAAGAGGACAGCCTGCGCGCATCATCAGTGCGCGTCGCCCTCGGCGTGTTCCTCGCGATCGGGCTTCCGGTGCTCGCGCCGAGCGTCGCCCGGTTCTTCTGGGTGTTCGCCGCGTACGTGGTTGCTGCGGTGGGGCTTCACCTTGCGATTCGCCGTCGCGCTGGCGGCGTCTATCGCGTGCTGCTCGGCGGCGTCCTCGACGTCGCGGTCACGACCTTCATCGTGCATCGGCTGGGCTCCCAGGGCACGCCGCTCGTCTCGTCGTATCTGCTGCTCGGCATGTTCGTCGCGCTCGTGGCGCCAGCATGGACGGCGCGCGCGCTGGGCGCTCTCGGTGTCGTGTCGTTCGGCGCGGTGTGCTTCGCCGAGGCGCTCGGGCTCGTTCCCTACGCGCCGGATGCGCCGGAGGCGGCCAGCTACGTCCCTACCGTCCTGTCGGCGGCGCGCTCCACCGTTCTCCTTGCCGTGCTCGTGGCAGTATCGACCTGGGTGTCCGAGCGCATCGCTCGTGCTCTCCGGAAGCGCGAGCGTCAGCTCCGGTTCGCCAACGCGCGCCTCGAGCAGCTGAGTCAGAGGGATCCGCTCACGCAGCTCTACAATCGTCGTTTCTTCGTTCGTCGCGTCGAAGAGGAGCTCGTGCGCGTCCACCGCGGCCATCCGATGGCGCTCCTCATGATGGACCTCGACGGGTTCAAGCACGTCAACGACGAGCAGGGTCACCTCGCGGGAGACGCGCTCCTGAAGAAGATCGCTCAGCGAGTGCTCAGCACGATGCGTGTCATCGACGTGGTGGGTCGCTTCGGCGGCGACGAGTTCGTCGTGCTACTCCCCGACACGGACCTGGCGCAAGCGGAGGTCGTCGCCGAGCGCGTGGTGCGGACGGTGCGGGAGATCGGGACGGAGGCCGACCCGCGCAGGCCGGTCACGGTGAGCGTTGGCGTCGCCGTGGCCCGGCTCGACGACGACGTCACGGTGGTGCTGAACCAGGCGGACGAGGCGGCGTACGCCGCCAAGCAGGAGGGCGGAGACCGCTACCGCGTGGCCTGCTCCCCGTCGATCTCGCACATCAACGACCTGGGCGCGGCCGTGAAGGTCGGCTGAGCCGGCGCCGGAGCCTCGGGCAAGGCTCCTGGAGCCCGCGCGGGTCCCCCCGGAAACTTCGCGCCCGCTTCCGGGGCGTGCTCCAATCCGCGAAGCGTGGACGCCGCCGGTTTTCAGGAAGAGTTGCTCCTCACGATGGAGCAGAAGACTCACTGGGCATGGCCGCTCTTCGGGGCGGGCAAGGTGCCGAGGGAGCTCCTGCACGTGCATTTCGAGCAGGAGTACGCGACTTACGTACGTGACTTTCCGGTGATGATCGGGTGGGCCTACGTGCAGTGCCCGGTCGCGGCTGCACGCCGCGAGCTCGCGGAGAATCTGTACGAGGAGGAGACCGGCGGGCTCGTCGCGCAGCGCCCGCATCCGGAGCTCTTCCTCGAGTACCCGCGCGGGCTCGGGATGGACGTCGACCGCTTCTCGCGTATCGAGCTCTTGCCCGCCGCCGCGGACTATCGCGCGCTCCTCGACGAGCTGACGCAGAGGCGTGGCTGGGAGATCGCGGCTGCGGTGACGACCCTCTTCCTGGAAGGCACCGAGCACGAGCGCGGCGAGGTCGACCCGGGTGCTCCGAAGCGCCCGGCGCCGCCGCTCGAGAAGCATCCGCTGGTCGTGCACTACGGGCTGCCCCTGGAGGCGCTCGCGCTGACCAAGGCACACCGCAGCGTGGAGGGCGACCATCGAAAGGCCGCCTGGCGCATCGTCATCGACCACGTTCCGGCGGCGGCGCGTGCGCCGGTCCTCACGTCGATGCACGACGTGCTCGTCGCCTGGCGTCGCTACCGCGACGAGGTGGCCCGAGCCTGCGGCCTGAAGAAGCCGTAGTTCAGCGGCGCTCGCCCGAGCGGGCGCCGCTGAATTGCCCTGGCGAACCACGGACTCGCCACACTAGATGGACGTGTCCGGACCCGAGTCGCGGAGGCCGCCGTCGCGAGCGGAGGCTCCCCCTCGGCCGCCGGCGCCCGTCGCGCCACCCGAGGAAGCGCCGCCGGCACTGCTCGAGACGCCGCCGTCCGTCTCGCAGGTGTCGTTGCTCGGGTCGTACTGCGGGAGGCAGGGAGGGGCGAACGTATCGACGGGGTAGACGTCTCCCAGCTCCGCTGGCTCCGTGTCGAAGTTCACGCCGAAGGAGATCGCGTCGCACACGTTCGTCGGGCCCATGAACGAGTCGGAGAGGACGTCCGGGCTCTGACAGATGGCGTTCTTGAACAGGGCGTACGAAGACGAGTTCGTGCAGAGCGGCCTGGGATGGGCGAGATCCAGCGGGTCGGGGAAATGCCAGACCTGCTGCAGGAGATCGTCCGCGGGCCAGCGCCCCGCGAGGGTGCAGTGCTTCAGCGTGAAGCCCCACCGGCCCGCGTCGGTCGGCAGAACGTCGCAGACGATGAACGCCGCACGGAGGTGAAGCTCCAGGTTCACGTTGAACACGCTGGTGAGGCCGATGCGCAACCTGTAGCCGGAGGTGTCGAGAGTCGCGACCAGCTGATGATTGCTGACGTAGGCGTTCGGGTCGACGTTCTTCGGCGTCGCGAGGCTGTTGTTCATGACCGAGTCCGACGCGATAGGCCACGAATCGTGCCCGTTCCAGGTCGGCTTGATCCCGGGCATCAGCCCGTCGTACTGCGCGGATACGAGCGCCTCGACCCGCACCTTGTCGTCGTCGGCGAGGCCGTTGTAGCCGGTCACGTGGATGATGGCATTCGCGGCGCCGTCGTGGAGCTGCTTGGAGTAGTTCTGCGAGCTGAAATCGGTGATCTGGGTGCGGACGAGCTGGATGAGGTGGCCCATCGCGTCGTCCTGTCCCTCCGGCCCGTCGAGGATGCCGGCGCTGCCCGGGGGCAGCCTGCACGCGGTATCCGACTTCGCGGACGCGGGGGTGCGATTGCACCTGCCGTCGAGGTCGTAGCCGATGTTCAGGTAGAGCATCGGGTCGATCATCGTGGTCGAAACGGTGCTGTCGCCCAGATCGATGTTGCTCTGCACCGCCACGATCTCGCGATCGCCGGCCGGGTTC